>JANWKL010000150.1 GCA_025451375.1 Steroidobacteraceae bacterium | reverse complement strand
TGCAGATGCCGTGCGTGCTGCGCCGAGGCGAAGGCGGTACGGCCGTGCAGCGTGCGCTGGTTGTCGAACACGACGAGCGTGCCGTTCCCGAGCTGCGTGCGCAGCTGGAACCGGGGGTCGCGCAGCAACACCGCGAAGCGCCGATAGGCGTCGTAGAAGCCGGTGGTGTCGCCGGGGGCAACATCCAGTGGTGCGATAGAGCGGTTGTTGTAGTGAACCGCCGTGACATCACCGCGCGGCGAGAGCTGAATCAGCGGCCGCTCGGCATACAGGTCCGCGTCGCTCGAACGATAGTGAAACGGCACGGCCGTGGTGGTCAGTCGCGCAAACGCATCCGGCGCACTGACACGCAGGTGTTCGGCCAGGGCGAAACCATCGGCGAACAGGCTCGCGCCGCCGTCGCTCGAGGCGCTGATCACATGCAGCGCCTGGAAACCCGGCACCGGCTCGCGATAGGGATTGTCGGTATGCAGGCCGAGGCCGAGGTCAGAGTAGGCGAGATTCTCGGGCTGCGGCACCGAGCGCACGGAAAAAGTCAGGCCGTAGTTGGTTTCGAGCACGCGCCCGATGAGCGGCATGCTCGTCAGGAGCGCTGTTTCCGTTACCGGCGCGTCGCGCAGGAAAGCGAGGCCATCCTGCAAGAGCCGGGTGAGCCAGTCGAGGCGCAAGCCCGGCTTGCTGCGCAATTCCTCGACGCCTGCCCAGGCGAAGTCCCGCCCGGCATCGAGTCTGGCGCCCGCAAGCCATAGCCGCACGTCAAGCTCCGGTCGGCGCCGGCCGCGATCGAAAGCGTGGGCCGCGAGCCAGGCGAGCTCGAAAGTCACCGCTCGCGGCTCGCCTTCCCATTCGATGCGCACCGTGCCGCCTTGTGTGACCGCCGAGCGGATGCGGGGCCGCTCCGGCAGGTCGGCGATGTCCACGAGCCGCTGTCCGCTATGCGCATCGCGGTCCTCGGCGCGATTGTCACGCAGCCACAGGCTCGCAAACTCACTCATCGCGCCGTCCGCCCATTCGATAGTGAGCGCATGTGGAGCCGCGGTCACGCGTCTGGGCTCGGTAAGGTGGTCAGGCATGGACGCTCCTGGTGGCGGCAGTGTTGAGCATGTGAAGGGCGCCGGCGACCGCTGCGGCCAGCGCGCTCACCACGGCCAGGGTAACGAATACGCCGTCCCAGCCAAAGGCGGCGGCGAGCCGTGCGACGCTGTCTCCCGCCAGGATGCCGCCGAGATAGCCGATGCCGTCGATGATGCCGGAGGATGCCGCGCTCGCCTGCTTGCCGCCGAAGTCGAGCGCAAAGGCGCCGCCGAGATAGGAGTACGGTCCCAGCAGGCAGAAGGCGACCACGCCGATCGTCAGTACGGGGAACAGCGAGCCGGAAACCCCCGCGGGCACCGACATGAGCACCAGCAGCGCGGCCGCGGTCGCCGCGAGACCCAGGAACATCAGCAACGAGCGACCGTTGAGGCCAAGCCGGTCGCTGAGCCAGCCGGCCGCCAGTACCGATAGCACGCCGACGCCCGGGAAGACGGCGCTCATGGTGGCCGCGTGACTCATGCTGTAGCCGAGGTGGTCGTGCAGATACTGCGGGGTCCAGGTATTGAACGTCTCACGCACTATGGTGCATGCGAACGACAGCAGGCAAACGAGCAGGAAGGCCCGGCTGCGCAGCAACGGCAGGAGCAGCGCGCTGACCCCAGCCGGCGGCGACTCCGTGGCCGCGAACAGACTCAGCGGATTGGGGATCGCTTCCCTGTGGCCGGCTTCGGTGCGTGATTCCCGCAGCCACAGGAAGCTCGCCAACAGCATGACGCCGGCGACAATCGCGGCGAACAGGAACAGCGCGCGCCAGCCGTAGCCGCGCTCGATCAGCATGCCCATCTGCTGGCGTGCCAGCGCGTCCCCGACGAGGTAGCTGACGCTCAGAATGCCGATGATCGATCCGTAGGACGAATAGTTGAACCACTTCGACGAGACCTTGATGAGCCCCGCCCAGCCGATGGACTGCGTCAGGCGGTTGCCGAGCCAGGCGAGTGTGAATACCGGGAAAGCGCCGCCAGCGGCAAACAACAGCGTGAAGAGTGTCGCGCCGCCAACTCCAATGAGAAAATTGCGCCGCCCGCCCCAGTAGTCCCCCAGTCCGGTGAGAAACAGCTTGCCGAGGGCATAGGCCAGAACTCCCAGGGAACTCATCGTACCGATGTGGATGAGCGCTTCGGCGTGGCTGACACCGTGCCGGCCCAGCTCTTCGGCCAGCAGCGGCGTCGCCACCGACAGATCGGCGCGGCAGTAGTAACAGGCGGCGTAGCCGCCGAACAGCAGCAACATGGTCCTTGTCTGCGCGAGGCGCAGTGACCGCGTGCCTGGATGCGGCATTCCCTGACTGCTCTGCGGCGCTGAGGCTAAACCTTGAGAACCAGCTTGCCGGTGTTCTCACCGCGGAAGAGCATGAGCAGAGCATCCGGAAACGTCTCGAGTCCGGTGACGATGTGCTCGCGGCTTTTCATTTTTCCGGCGGCCAGCCATCCGCCGAGCTCGCGTGCCGCGTCCATGTAGCGGGGCGCGTAGTCGAAGACCACCATGCCCGTCATGCTCGCCCGGTTGACGAGCAGGGACAGGTAGTTGGCAGGTCCCTTTACCGGCGTGGTGTTGTTGTACTGAGAAACTGCGCCACAGATCACGATGCGGGCGCTGCGCGCGAGCTGCGTGAGCGCGGCATCGAGGATGTCCCCGCCGACATTGTCGAAGTACACGTCCATGCCCTTTGGGCAATGCTCGCGCAGCGCTTTTTTCAGGTCCTGCGACTTGTAGTCGATGGCAGCGTCGAAGCCCAGTTCCTTCACCAGCCAGGCGCACTTGTCGGCCCCGCCGGCGATGCCCACGACGCGGCACTCCTTGATTTTCGCGATCTGGCCGACCACGCTCCCCACCGCGCCCGCGGCTCCGGAGACCACCACCGTATCGCCGTTTCTGAGCTTGCCGACATCGAGCAGGCCGAAGTAGGCGGTCATGCCGGGCATCCCCAGCGTTCCCAGGTACACCGGCAGCGGCGCGAGTTTCGGATTCACCTTGACCACGCCCTTGCCGTCGGACAACGCGTAGTTCTGCACGCCGAAAGTGCCGCTGACGTGCTCGCCGACCGCGAAGCCCGGATGGCGCGAGGCGATCACGGCACCAACTCCCCCGGCGCGCATTACTTCCCCGATGCCGACCGGTGCGATGTAGGACTTGCCTTCGTTCATCCAGCCGCGCATGGCCGGATCAAGCGAGATGTACTGCACTTCGACGGTGAACTGGCCGTCGCCGGGCTCCTCGACCGGCACAGAATCGAGTCTCCAGTCGCTGGCGACGGGCAGGCCGACCGGCCTGGCGGCGAGGTGAAAGCGGCGATTCACGAGGCTCATGGCTGGCTCCAGGTTGGCGGTCCGTGTTGATCTTACGCCAGCGCATCGCCGTGCGGATGCACGGCGCGCCGGTGTGCCGCATGATGTATCGCCGGACAGACGCGGGGGGTCACTGATGGGTGGGCAGCGGATTTTTATTACCGGCGGCGCCGGCGGGCTCGGAAGAGCCCTTGCCGAATGTTACGCGCGCGCCGGCTGGGACGTGTGTATCGGCGATCTTGATGTCGCGCGCTGCGCCGAAACACTGGCGGCGATCCGGCAGCATGCGCCGCGCAGTCAGGCATTGGCCTGCGATGTTAGGCGCGAGGAGGATCTGCAGGCCGCGGCCGCGTGGCTCAAGGACAACTGGCAGGGCGTCGATGTCGTGGTGAACAACGCCGGTGTTGCGCAAATGGGCGGCATCGAGGAAGCGACGCCCGCCGACTGGCAATGGATCGTCGACATCAATCTGCTCGGTGTGGTACGCGGCTGCCGGGTGTTCGTGCCGCTCCTGCGCGCGCAAGGCGGCGGTTGGATCGTCAACGTCGCCTCCATGGCGGGCCTGCTGCACATGCCGCACGCGGCGGCCTACAACGCGACCAAGGCCGCGGTGGTCGCGTTGTCGGAGACCCTGCAGCTTGAGTTGGCGCCCGACCGTATCGGCGTCACCGTGGTGTGTCCGGCGTTCTTTCGCACCGCGCTCGCGCAGAATATGCGCGCGAGCAATCCGCAGCTCGAAAAGATGACCCGCCGCCTGGTCGACCGCGCGCGTATCGGTCCGGACGAAATCGCGCAACTGGTGTTCACCGGGGTCGCGCGCGGCGCCACGCACATCCTCACCCATCCGGAGGCCCGGCGCCTGTGGTGGCTCAAGCGCTACCTGCCGTATTCCTGGTATCTGGCGCTGATCCGCCGCCAGCTCGCGAGAATGGAGGCCCGTATGCGGCGCCCGGCGGCGCCGGTGTGAGCACCACGGAAACAACATCACCGCAGCCACTCAGCCCCGCAGATGTAAAGCGGCAGGTCAGCGCCGAGGAATGGCAGACCCGTGTCGACCTGGCGGCCGCGTACCGGCTGGTGGCGCTGTTCGGCTGGGACGACCTGGTGTTCACTCATCTCACCGCCAAGGTGCCGGGGAGCGAGCATTTCCTGATCAACCCTTACGGGTTCATGTTCGAGGAGATCACCGCCTCCAGCCTGGTCAAGATCGATCTTGCCGGCACCAAGGTGATGGAATCACCGTACGGGATCAATCCGGCCGGCTTCACCATCCATAGCTGCATCCACGGCGCGCGCAAGGATGCCGCGAGCGTCATGCACATTCATTCGATAAACGGCGTCGCGGTATCGGCCCAGAAGCACGGCGTGCTGCCGATCTCACAGCAGTCGATGTTCGTACTGTCCTCGCTCGCGTATCACGACTATGAAGGGCTGGCGTTGAACGACGCGGAGAGGCCGCGGCTGGTGCGCGACCTGGGCGACAAGAACCATCTCATGCTGCGTAACCACGGCTTGCTGACGGTCGGCGCCAGCATCGCCGACGCGTTTCTCGCACTGTATATCTTCGAGGCCACCTGCATGATCCAGGTGCGCGCGCAGTCCGGGGGCGAGCTCGTGCCGGTCGCGCAGCCGATCGTCGACGGCATCCAGAAGGCGGCGATGCAGGTGACGCGTGGTCTGGGCGCGAACCTCGTGTGGCCCGGCCTGCTGCGGCGGCTCGAGCGTCGCAATCCCGGCTACGCTGTCTAGTCCATTGGCCGAAATCGCTTTCGCAGCGATTTCGGCGGACAACGGCTCCGTTTCCGCCGGCCAAAGGCGCGGCTTGATGCTCATCGGTTGCGATTACCCCAGCAGCCGAGCACTTCGGTAGCAACGCTGGCGCATGGACTTTGGCCGGCTGCGGTCGTGGCAATGGGGGTTACTCAACGATGAGCTTGTAGCCCGCCGCGGCGGTGCGCAGCAGCGCCGGGGCTGCAGGGTCGGTTTCGATTTTCTGCCGCAGACGGTGCACCAGCTGTTTCAGGAGCTGCCGGTCGCCACCGCTCTTGTGACCCCACACCTGCACCAGCAGGCGCTCGGAGCTGACCGTGCGCCCGGCGTTCGCGACCAGCATCTGCAGCAGGCGCAGCTCCAGCGGCGTGAGGCGCACGGCCGTCCCGCCATCGATCGCCACGGTGTGTTCGCCCAGATCCAGAACCACGCGGCCGGCGGTGAGCGGTGCGGCCGTATCCATGCCAGCGCGGCGCAGCAGCGCCGCAGCGCGCGCCAGCAGGGTGCGGGGGCTGAAGGGCTTGGTGAGGTAATCATCAGCTCCGAGGCCGAGCGCGCGCACCAGGTCCTCTTCCTCGCCCCGCACGGTGAGCATCATCACCGGCACGCGGGATTCGCGCCGAATCGCCTCGCACACCTGGAACCCTGATAGCCCCGGCATGTTGACATCGAGCACCACCAGGTCCGGAGTCTCTGCCTGGGAAAGCCGCACGGCCGCCGGGCCGTCCCCGGCCTTGATGACGAAATAGCCCGCCTGCGTAAGGGTGAAGGCAATGAGTTCACGCAGGTCCGCGTCGTCATCGGCGACCAGTACCTTCATGCGCCGCTCTCCACCGGCAGCACCAGCGTGAAGCGTGTGCGTTCAGCGGCCGTGCGCTCGAAGGTGACGCTGCCGCCGTGCCGCTCGATGATCGACTTCACGAGCCACAGTCCGAGGCCTAAGCCCGCAGCCTCCGGCTCCGCGCCATCGCCGCGTCGAAAGCGCGCGAACAGCGACTGCCCGTCACTGGGAGCAGGTCCCGCGCCCTCGTCCTCGACCCACGCGTGCACTTCGTGTCCGCGGGCCGCGGCGCCGATGCGCACCACGCTCCCCTCGGGCGCAAACTTGTTGGCATTGGCGAGCAGATTCACGAACACCTGGGTGAGGCGCGTCTTGTCACCGCTCAGCGCGGGCAGCTCGTCCGGCACGATGACTTCCAGGCTCTGGCGGCGCTGCGCGAGCAGCGCGCCGACGAGCTCGCGTGCGTCCGCGACCACCTCGCTCAAGGCCACGCTCTGGTGGCGGATCGCGAGCTGACCGGATTCGATGCGCACACTCTCGAGGAGATTGTCGATCAGCTGCGTTAGCCTCAGCGTGCCGCGCTCGAGCGAGGTCACGAGCTCGCGCTGCTGTGCCACCGCCATGTGATCCATGCCAGCGAGCAGGAGCTCGATGGAGGCGAGCTGGGCTGCGAGCGGCGTGCGAAATTCATGCGAAATGTTGGCGAGCACCGAGTCGCGCGCGCGGCGCACCGCCTCGAGCTCGGTCTCGTCGCGGATCACCTGCACCTGCAGGCCTTCGACCTGCGGCGCGCTGGTGATGACGGTGGTACGCGGCGCGGCCGGGGGCGCACCCAGCTGTTCGACAGCCGTGGCGCTGCCCGCGCTGCGGGCCTGTACGATCGGACAGCGGAAATCACATGGCCGGCGACCGTCCTCATCGCGCGGCTGCAGCACGTCGCCGCAGAAGCGGCCGACGGCCGCGGCCGGCTCAATACCCAGGAGGCGCGCGGCCTGGGGATTTACGTAACGGATGACGCGCTCACGATCCACCGCGTAGACCCCTTCGACAATGCCGCCGAGCACCGCCTGGGCCTCCGCCTCGCGCCGCCGCAGCGTGCTCGTCAGCTCGATCAGGTTGCGGCGCATGTTCTCCATGGTGCGCGCCAGCGTGCCCACCTCGGCGGCGCCGCCGGTGGGAATGGAGGCGGAGAAGTCTCCCTCTCCCAGGCGCGTCGCTGCGGCGGTGAGCGCCCGCACGGGTCCCGCCACCAGTTCCCCGAGGATGATGCCGGCGAGTACCGCGAGCACGGCCAGTACGAGCGCTGTGACCAGCAGCTTCCTCACCAGGTGGCGCGTGGAAGTGTCCACCGCGCTCGTGGGCAGAAGCGCCTCGATCAGGGCGATCGCCTCGCCGCTGGAAGCGAACACCGGCACTGCCGCGGCATACACCTCCTGCGAATTGATGCGCTGGACCGCGGAATGGCCGTCGGCGAGCGCGGCCGAATACAGGAGCGTGAACGCGTTTACCGGGGCGCTGTTGTAAAGGCGATAGTCGATGAGCTTCACCTGCGCGCCCACCTGGTGCGACAAGACAGCGGCGAGCTCCTCGTCCAGGCGCCGCACGACGTAGACGCGCATGCCCGCCGGCGCGGTGGGCGCGGCCCAGGCGCCCTGCACCGGCACGCGCTCGATGGCCGGCAGCGCCATGAAGGTCGCGCCCTGTTCGGCGCTGGCGGTGATGATCTCGCGCCAGTCGAGCGCCGGACCGGAAACCGCCACCACCCGCGTGTCGGCAATCACCGCGCAGGCATCCATGCCGCTCGCTTCGCAGGCGCTGCGCAGCACCGGCGGCACGGCGTCGCTGCGTCCTTCGGCCAGCAGGCGCTGCAGGGTAGGGCGGTCCGCCAGAGTGCGGGCCGTGACCAGCGCTTCGTCGGCGAAGCGCCGCAGATCCTCGCGGGCCGTGGTGGCCGCCAGCTGCGCACGCGCCTTCCCCTGCTCATCCGCGAGGATGTGGAGCTTCGAGCTCGCCGACCAGACGATCCCGCCGCCGACCAAAAGCACAATGGCGACGTGGATGGCCACCAGCCACCACGACAGGCTGGTGCGTGCGGGGTCGGGCCACGCCGCCCGCCCCCTGGCCATGAGACGCTCGAACATGGCGGTTAGTGTCCCCGGTAACCGGTACGCTCGACCAGTGTTTTCACGCCGAGGGTCAGCACGGCGAGCAGCGTGAGGAGCGAGGCCACCGCAAAGGCGGCGACGAAGTTGTATTCGTTGTAGAGGATCTCGATGTGCAGCGGCATGGTGTTGGTGAGTCCGCGGATGTGCCCGGACACCACCGAGACCGCGCCGAACTCGCCCATGGCGCGCGCGTTGCACAACACCATGCCGTAAACCAGTCCCCAGCGCACCTTCGGCAGGGTGACCCGGAAGAAAGTCAGCCAGCCGCCGGCGCCGAGGGTGATCGCCGCCTCCTCCTCGTCGTTGCCGACCTGTTGCATGAGCGGGATCAGCTCCCGCGCGACGTACGGAAAGGTGACGAACATGGTGGCCAGCATGATTCCGGGCAGCGCGAAGATGATGCTCAGGTCGTGTTCCTGCAGCCACACGCCGAACCAGCCGTGCAGACCGAACAGGAGCACGAACAGCATCCCGGAAATCACCGGCGAGATCGCCAGCGGCAGGTCAATGAGCGTCACCAGCACGCTCTTGCCGCGGAATTCGAATTTGGCGATAGCCCAGGAAGCGGCGAGGCCGAACACGGTGTTCACCGGCACCACGACCGCCGCCGTGATCAGGGTGAGACGGATCGCGGCCGCGGTGTCCGGATCGGCAAACGCCCGCGCATACGCCTCGACTCCCTTCGCAAACGCCATGGCAAACACCGTGGCGAGCGGCGCGAGCAGCACCGCGGCGAGAAAGGTGAGCGAGACCGCGATGAAGAACCAGCGCACGATTGAGTGCAGCCAGGTGTGCTGTCCCGGCCGGGCTGCATCGGTGGGCAGCAGCTTCGAGACGGCGCTCACGAATTCGCTCCCAGCAGGTGCCGGCGGCGGCCCCAGGCCTGCAGCAGGTTGATGGCAAAGAGCACCGTGAAGGACATGACGAGCATCACGAGGCCGAGCGCCGCCGCCCCCTGATAGTCGAACTGCTCCAGGTGAATGACGATGAGGAGCGGGGTGATTTCGGTTTTCATGGGCAGGTTGCCGGCGATGAAAATGACCGAGCCGTACTCCCCGACCGCACGGGCAAACGACAGGGTGAAGCCGGTGAGGAGCGCCGGCAACACCGTCGGCAGGATGATGCGGCGGAACACGTAGAAGCGGCCGGCGCCGAGGGTTTCGGCCGCATCCTCAAGATCACGCTGTACTTCCAGCAGCGCCGGCTGCACGGCGCGCACCGCGAACGGCATGCTGATGAGGGTGAGGGCGAGCGTCACGCCGAGCCAGGTGTAGGCAACCTTGATCCCCAGCGGCTCAAGATAGCGGCCGATCCACCCCGATTGGGCAAACACGGTGGTCAGGGCGATGCCCGAGACCGCCGTGGGCAGCGCGAATGGCATGTCGATCAGCGCGTCGATCAGCTTGCGGCCGGGGAATTCGTAGCGCACCAGCGTCCAGGCGATGATGAAGCCGAACACGACGTTGATGCTCGCCGCCAGGAACGACGCGCCGAATGACAGCTTGTACGAGCCGAGTGCGCGGGCGCTGAACACCACGTGCACGAAATCGCTCCAGTGCATGGAGCCCGCGGCCAGCACCATGGCGGCGAGCGGCAGCAACACCATGGCGCTCAGGAAAAACGTCGTGAAGCCGAAGGTGAGCCCGAACCCGGGCAACACACTCGGCGCCCGCAAGCTCATGGCGCGTCGCGATGCACGATGAGCACCGGCCACTGTCCGCCGTCGAGGAGGTTGCGGAAGCGTTCGGCAAACCTCGCCAGATCGGTGACACCCACGATGAGCATCTGGGCCGGCGCCTCCGCCAGCCGCCGCGCGAGTTCTTCGGCGACTTCGCCGAAGCGCAGCTCGGTACGCATCTCAAGACCATGCGCCGCCTGCGCTTCAGAGCGCGCGTCCAGGAGCTCGCGGATCCCGGGCGCATCGCGGCCGCCGTTGCCCTGGCCCGGGAAGATCCCGACATACACCGCCTCGGCCGGCACGTGGCGCAGCACGCTCGCCGACACCGCCAATGTCGCGCTGCGCGCCGCCTCACCCATCCAGTGAATGAGCACGCGCTGCGGTGCGGCGGCGCCCGCGGGCAGGACCAGCAGGTCGCGGGCGCCACGGCGCAGCAACCATTCGGCACGGTGTGCGCAGTCGGTCTGCGAAGCGATGACCGTGGTGCCGACAAAATCCGCGCTGGCCTCGCCTTCGGCATCAGCTACGCCAAGTTTTGGTTCGCAGCGGGTGCCGATGCGGGTTTTCATGCGCGCTGCGAGTTCCATCAGCAGTGGTTCGCGACTCAGCTCCTGGGCGAGCTGCGGGGTTGCAGCGCAGGCGGTGAAGCTCGACAGCGGCGTTGGCAGAACGTGAACCCGGCGCACGCCGACCGCGACGCTTTGCCCAGGCGCGACGCTGAAGCCGCGCTGCTCATGCTGGGTGCGGGTCACCTGCAGCAGTTCGACCGACTCGCCGTCGGCGCCGCTGTGGGCGAGGAGCGGTGTCTGCGCGGCCTCATCGAGCCTTACCCGCAGCTTCTCCAGCGCGCCGGTGAATACCACCTCATCCACGACACCGCCGGCGAGGTAGTTGCTGGCGAGCGCCGCGCGCGCCGGTGCGATTTCCACTTCCTCCGGTCGCACGACCGCGACCACCTCGTGCTCGTACACCGCGGGCGTGCGGTCGCCGGCCGCGATGGTGGTGCCGGCAACCTGGATGCCGTCGGTCGTGCGGCGCGCGAGCAGCAGGTTCGCGGCTCCCAGGAAGGTGGCTACGAAGCGGGTCGCCGGCCGCGAATACAGATCGTGCGGCGCGCCCACTTCCAGGAGCCGCCCGAGATTCATGATGCCGATGCGGTCCGCCATCGCGAAGGCTTCGTCCTGGTCATGGGTTACGAGCACGGTGGTGATGCCGAGCTCGCGCTGCACTTCGCGGATGGTGCGGCGCAGCTCCTCGCGGATCTTGGCGTCGAGCGCCCCGAACGGCTCATCGAGCAGCAGCACTTCGGGCTTGTGGGCGAGTGCCCGCGCCACGGCCACGCGCTGTTGCTGGCCGCCGGAGAGTTGCGCCGGCAGGCGCTGATCCATGCCCTCAAGCGCGACGAGGCGCAGCAGCTCCTGGCGGCGTTGGCGGCGCACCTTGCCGCGCACATGGCGGACACGCAGCGCGAACTCGATGTTGTCCGCCACGGTCATGTGGCGGAACAGGGCGTAGTTCTGGAATACGAGACCTACCCCGCGCTTGCGCGCCCCGACGTGCGTGACGTCGCGCCCGTGCAGGGCAATGCGACCATGGTCGACGCCGGTGAGCCCGGCGATGGCGCGCAGCAGGGTGCTTTTGCCGCTGCCGCTCGGTCCGAGCAGGACGAAGAATTCGCCGTCACCGATGTCCAGGGACACATCGTTCACTACCGGCACGCCGCCGTAGTGCTTGGTGACCTGGTCGAGGGTGATGGACATTCGGACGATGCTACCCGGGCGGGCGCGTACACGTCAGTGTCCGCCGGGTAGCGGGTCGGTGACAAACCGGTTACATGCGCGGCAAGGCCTGCCTACACCGCCGCATGGATCAGAGCAGCAGCATCACGCCGTCGCAGGCTTTCAGTTCCGTGACCAGCGCCTCGATCTGACTGGCGCTGTGCGCGCGCAGCAGGTAGGAAATCGACAGGAAGTTGCCATTGGCGCTCAGGCGTTCGGTAATCGCATCGGCGGAAAGATCAGGCGCGTGGCGCAGCATGATGGCGTGCACGCGTGCCCGGAAGTCATCGGCCGGACGGCCCATGATCTTGACCGGGTAGTCGGTCGGAAACCTGAGCGCCGCTTCCTCTGTCACCACGGCGTGCCCGCAAGCTCACCCTTGTAGCGTTGCAGCTCGTCATGGACCCGCCGCCAGGCAGGACCGGGCTTGCCGGTGCCCACGGCGTGATTGTCGAGGCGCGTGACCGGCTGCACCTCGCGTGTGGCCGCGGACAGCCAGATTTCATCCGCAGCGCGCAGCTGCGCTTCACTCACTGGAGCCACCCGGCACGGGAGCGCCGCGCGTGCCGCCAGCTCCTCGACGACGCTGCGGGTCGTGCCGGGGAGGATCTGATGCGAGTTCGGCGGCACGACCAGGGTGCCTCCCAGCACCACGTGCACGGCGGATGCGGAACCTTCCGTCAGCTCACCGTCGCGCAGCAGAATGGTTTCGGAGGCGCCGGCGTCCACTGATTGCTGGCGCAGCAGCACGTTGGCGAGGAGCGCTACCGACTTGATATCGCAGCGCGCCCAGCGCGTGTCGACCGCGGTCACGCAGGCGACCCCCTGCTCGTGGCTGCCTGCGGCAGAGGCAGGCCAGGGCGCGCAGAACGCAAACACCGTGCGCGGGATGTCCGGCAGTGGCGCGTGCGTGCGGCTCGTCTGCGCACCGCGGGTCACCTGCCAGTAAAGGTAACAGTCGGTGCCGTTATTTTTCTCGACGAGCGCGCCCAGGATCGCGCGCCACTCCGCGCACGTATGCGGATCGCGCATGCTGATCGCCGCAAGACTGCGGGTGAGCCGCTCGCTGTGGGCGGCGAAACGAAACGGCCGCCCGCCGTACACCGGCATGACCTCGTACACACCGTCCGCATACAGGAAGCCGCGATCCAGCGGTGAGATCCGCGCCTCGGCCAGCGGCAGGTAGGCGCCGTTCAGATAACACAGCGGCAAGGGCTCAGCCATGAAACAACAGCGCGATGCTATCGACCAGCCACGTCCACAGACCGCCCTTCTTGACCTCCTGCAGGGTCACCAGTGGCGCGTGCGCCAGCGCAGCGCCGGCGGAATCCGTCACGGTGAATTCGCCCACGGCCACACCGGCTGCGATCGGCGCCCGCAAGGTGGCCGCGCTCAGGCGCGCGCTGGTTTTCACAGCTGCGCCCTGACCGCGCGCGATGGTCGCGTACACATCGGTCGCCACACCTACCGGTGCGTACTCGTCGGCCGACAGATAGACGCGTGGCTTGAGCACCGTGTCGTGGGCGGCCTTGATGCGGATGGTTTCGAAGAACGTGTAGCCGTAGTTCAGAAGCGCGGCGCTCGCATCCTCGCGCGCCTTGACGCTCGGAGCCCCCATGACGACCGACACCAGGCGCATGCCGTTGCGGTTCGCAGAGGTCGCCAGGCAGTAGCCGGCGCTGTCGGTGTGGCCGGTCTTCAGGCCATCGACGGACGGGTCCTTGCCGAGCAGCCCGTTGCGGTTCTCCTGGTGGATGTTGTTCCACATGAACTCCCGCAGGCTGAACAGCGGGTAGTACTGGGGAAACTCGCTGATGAGGGCATTGGCGAGGGTCGCAATGTCGCGCGCCGTGGTGTAGTGATTGGCGGCGGGCAGGCCGTCGCTATTCTCGAAGTGGCTCGTTTTCATGCCGAGGCGCTGCGCGTACTCGTTCATCATCTGCGCGAACGCGGGTTCGGTGCCGCCAACTTTTTCGGCGAGCGCGATGGTGGCATCGTTGCCGGACTGCACGATCATCCCCTTGATGAGGATATCCACGGGGATCTGGGTGCCGACCTGCACGAAGGTGCGCGACCCTTCAGCCTTCCAGGCGTGTTCGCTGATGGTGACCATGTCGGTGAGTTTCAGGCGCCTCTCGGCGAGCGCATGAAACACGACATACGCCGTCATGAGTTTGGTCAGGCTCGCAGGCTCGGCGCGCTCGTCAGCATTGTTCTGCGCCAGCACGCGGCCGCTGAAGTGGTCCATCAGGATATACGCGCGGGCGGTCACCGCCGGCGGGTTGGGAATTGGCGCTGCGGCTGGGGTGGCGGGCGGGTCAGGCGCGGCGGCGGCGATGCTGGCAATGGCGATGAGAGCCACGATGCAGGCGGAACGGGTCACTGTTACGGATTCCTTGTGAGGTGCGAAAAAAAGCAGGTGATTTTAACCCAAGCGCCGTCGCCTAGTCGCCGGCGAGCCGCGCCTTCGGAAAACCGAGAGCCGCGAGCCGCGCCGCCACCGCATCGAAGTCCGCCACGCTGTGTACCGGGCCCACGCGCACGCGATACAGGTGCGATCGACCTTCGACCGGGGACGCGATGCTGGAGTTATCGAGACCGGCCGCCTGCAGCCGTGTCAGGGTACGCTGGGCGTTGTCCCGCTCGGCGAACGCCGCCACCTGCACATAGAGCGCCGGCGCAGGCGACTCGACGTCGCGCGCGAGTTCATCCGGCACCCCGGGGGTGAGCGCGCGCACTTCCACGAGCGTGGTGCCGCCCTGGATCATGTCGAGCTTCGCCGCCGCGGTGTAGGACAGGTCAATGAGGCGATTGGCGACGAACGGTCCCCGGTCGTTGATGCGCACGATGACGCTCCTGCCGTTCTTGAGATTCGTCACGCGCGCGTAGGTTGGCAGCGGCAGGGTCTTGTGTGCGGCGGTCATTCCGTACATGTCATACCGCTCGCCGCTGGAGGTATTGCCACCATGAAAGGTGGGTCCGTACCAGGAGGCGACGCCGCGCTCGAGGTAACCATCGGCGCTCGGCAACACGTAGTAGCGCTGGCCAAATACATCGTAGAACGCCGGATTGCCGTGGGCGCTGCGTGGTTCGGCACGCGGCACGGCATCGGGTATGGAGCCGACATCAGCCGGTGGCGCCGGGACGCCGGCGGCCGGCGCCGGAGTCGTCGGCGGCGCTGACGAGCGCTGCTGGCGCGACACCATCGAGCACCCCGTGAGTACCAGTGCGCACGCGAGCAGGGCGGCACCCGCGCACGCGGTGTGCGCGCGGTGGGCTCGCCTCACTTCGGGGCACCGTGCACGCGTTGTGCGACGGCCTGCGCGAGGTCGTAGACCGCCATCGCATAGCGCGCGCTGTTGTTATAGCGGGTGATCACGTAGAAGTTCTTGAAACCGACGCGGTAGGCCGGTCCGTCATGCTGCTCGGCGGAGATGAGTACCACGGGTGTGCTGCCCGGCAGGTCGCCGTCCACCCTGACGCCGTGCGTGGCGAGGCCATCGATTGTCTCGGTGAGCTCGAGGTTGTGCGGCTCGATCTGGAAGGTGGGATCCGGGTCAAGACGCACTTCGGCGAGCACCGGTGCCCCGGGAACCCAGCCGTACTCCTTCAGGTAGTTGGCGACGCTTGCGAAGATGTCGCCCCAGTCGCCCCACAGGTCGCGTTTCTTGTCGCTGTCCGCATCGACCGAGAAACGGCGGTACGCCGACGGCATGAATTGCGGCACGCCCATCGCGCCCGCGTACGAGCCCAGGGTGGTCAGGGGGTTGAGCTTGTTCTCCCGCGCGAGCAGCAGGAACTGCTCGAGCTCGGCGCGGAAGTAGGCGCCGCGCTGCGGGTAGTCGAACGCCAGCGTCGCGAGTGCATCGACCACGCGAAAGCGCCCGGTCTGACGCCCGTAGAACGTCTCGACACCGATGATCGCAACCAGGTATTCCGGTGGCACCTGGTAGGTCGCCGCGATGCGTTCGAGCGACTCCTTGTGATCGTTCCAGAACTGGCTTCCGAGGGTGATGCGTTCGCTCGTCAGGAAGCGCTCGCGATATTCCCACCAGGGTGCCACCTTCTCGATCGGCCGGTTCATGAGGTCGAGGATCTTCTGCTGCGGCTGCGCCTGGCGCAGCAGCGTGCGCAATTCATGACGACTCATGCCGTCACGTTCCGCCACATCGTTGATGAAGTGCACGATCTCCGGACGCTTGACGTCGAAGCCTGGGGCCGGCGGGGTCTGCGCCTGGGCGAAGGCCGGCGCCCAAACGTGCGCCAATCCGACCACGGCAAAGGACACAACCAGGCGCTTGTTCAACTACGATCCGATGAGTTTGCGGCGGGAGTACAGCGCCATGAGAATACCGAAGCCCGCCAGGATGGTCACGACGGAACTGCCGCCGTAACTCACCAGTGGCAGCGGCACGCCGACCACCGGCAGCAGGCCGGTCACCATGCCGGCGTTGATGAACACGTACACAAAGAATGTCAGCGCGAGGCTGCCGGCCAGGAGACGCGCAAACGTGTCCTGGGTCTGGGTCGCAAGATAAATGGAGCGGCCGACGACGAAGGCGTACAACAGCAGGAGCAGCAGCAGTCCCAGGAGGCCGAACTCCTCGCCCACCACCGCGAAAATAAAGTCGGTCGAGCGTTCGGGCAGGAATTCCAGCTGCGCCTGGCTGCCGTTCATCCACCCTTTGCCGAACACGCCGCCCGAGCCGATGGCGATCTGTGACTGGATGATGTGGTACCCCGCGCCCAAAGGATCGGTCTGCGGATTGAGGAAGGTGAGGACGCGCTTTCTTTGGTAGTCATGCATGAAACTCCAGCCGAACCAGGCGGCGGCGGCGGCTAGCCCCAGCAGTACGAGGATCACGCGAGCGCGCAGTCCCGCCAGGATGATGACGAGCGCGCCCGCTGCGGCGATCAATGCCGCGGTTCCAAGATCCGGCTGCATCGCCACCAGGCCCACCGGCACGAGAATGAGCGCGCCCAGCGCACTCAAGGAAACCCAGCCCGGGGGCAAGGGGCGCTCGTGCAGGTACCACGCGCACATCATGGGCACTGACAGCTTCATGAGCTCCGAGGGCTGGAAACGGAACAGTCCCAGGTCCAGCCAGCGCTGCGCGCCCATGCCGATGTGGCCGATCGCCACCACGACGAGGAGCAGCACGCAGCCACCCGCGTACAGCCAGGGCGCCGAGCGGCGCAGGAAGTTGGGACTGACGCGCGCCAGGAGCAGCATCGCGACGGCGCCGATGAGGAGTCGCGCCACGGTGCGTAGTACCGTTGGCATGCTCTGGCCCGAGGCGCTGTACAGGATCACCAGGCCGTAGACCGAGATGAGGGCGAGTCCGACCACGAGCGGGCCGTCTATCTTCAGGGCGAGCAGCACGCGGGCCGCGGTGGTGAGCGTACGGCGCGTGCGTGAACCTGAGGTAACTTCCTCGTAAATCATGTTCGCGACGCGTCCGCGGGCGCTG
>JANWKL010000149.1 GCA_025451375.1 Steroidobacteraceae bacterium | reverse complement strand
GCCGAGTCGGGCGAGGCCGCCCGCACCCCGCAGGACGAACGCCCGCCGCACTACTGAAGTCGCGGCATCGAACGCACGCGCCCGCAGCGTGCTCTCAGTGAGGTGATTTGCCGCGGCGCCCCGCCAGAGGCGAAGATGGGGTGGATGACGCCACCGGTGCCAGACACGCGCGGCAGCCTCGGCGACCCGAGCGCGCACGAATTGGCGCGGCGGGCCCTGCTCGCCTTTCTTCTGACCTTCATGCTGGCGCGCGCGATGGTGTTCCTCATCATGGCGCGCCGCGTCCCGAATCTTTACCTGTTTCTCAACAGCACCCACGTCCACCACCTCAACTACGGGATTTTCCTGTTGGCAGCGGTGGGCGCTTACCTGTTGTTGAGTGCGCCGCGCGGCAACGCCGCCCGCCGCGCAGCCTTTGCGTACGGCATTGCCCTCGGACTGACCTTCGATGAGTTCGGCATGTGGCTGCATCTGGGCGGCAGCTACTGGCAGCGGGCGAGCATCGATGCGGTCGTGATAGTCGCCGCGGTGCTGGCGCTGTTTGCCTACGCGCGCTCCATCAGGACCCTCGAGACGCGACACTTCCGGGCCTTCAGCGTGCTCGCCGTGGCGCTGGTACTGTTCACTCTGGCCCTCTACCTGGCCGCCGTGCGCATAGGCGACGTCGAAGGCCCACGCCTGCAGCAGCTCGAATTAGCCTCCTCGCCTTAGAAGTATCGAGGTCAGCAGATGAACACCAAGGACGCGTCGCTGAAGACGTACCGCCCCGAGACCTGGCTGATCGACATGGCTCCGGGATTCAATTTACGGCGCCTGGGTGAGATCGAACTCGGGCGTCTGGTGCTGCTTGGCAACTCCCGCGACGGCAGGACCGCCGCAGGTCTCGGGATCCGGGCCGACGCGCTGTCGCGCGCGGGTGATCTCACCGAAGGCATTGTGCGGCTGGGGCCTGCGGGGGTTCGATTCGAGCGCCATGAGCTCGACCAGAATGTCATGGCCGTCAGCGTTGACTTTGTGCTGGAGCCGGATCTTGCGAGCGCCGCGGTACGCCGGATAGAGGCCGGGGATCTCATCATCTCGCCCGCGAACGGCGCGGTTGGGGTGCTGGTGACGGGTCCGTGGCAAGGGCTCGGACTGCTGGATATCGGCTCAGCGGTGACGAGGCCCTTCGCTGACAGCAGCGCACGCAGCCCGCCGCTGAGCCTCGCCTGGCAACTCGTCCACCGCGAGGCGCGCCGCCGCATCCTCTTCACCCATTCCCCGGATGAACGTCCGGGTGAGTACCGGGGTGCTGCTCCGCCGCGCTACACGGGTGAACAGGCTGATGAGGACGACTGAGTTCACTGACGTGTCACACGCTCGCGCAGCCCGCTGAGCGCCGCGGGCAGGTCCTTGCGCAGGCTGCGGTTCACCAGCACCTGCGGCACCCAGAATCCCGGGTCAACATACGCTTCGTACTGCACCAGGGTCGTCGATCCGTCAGCGGTCGGCGTCAGCGCCCAGGTGCCCTCTTCTTCCTTCAGGTCGCCGCTGACGCGCCGGAACCGGATCCGGTGAGGCCGCTCATACTCGGCGCGAAAGACAAAACGCAGCGTGGGCAGAAACCACGAGTATTGAACCTCCTGCTCGAACTCCTCCCAGCTCCCGTCGCTGGCCCCGTTGATGCGCCGGCAGCGTTTCAGTCCCGGCACGAACAGCGGCGCCTGCACACAGTCCGTCAGCACTCGCCAGATCGCCTCGGGTGTCGCCTTGATGAGCACCGCGGCCAGCACGCGACCGCGCGGCCGGCCGGCATCAGCCACTGGTGCGATGGTCACGACCACTTCACCGGACGCGAGCCGTTGCTGCACGTCCGCCGCGGCGACCCAGTCCGTCTGGGCCAGGCCGGTCACGGGCAGGAGCAGCGCTGCGAAGATGCCGATCAGGAATTGAATTCGTGCGCGCAACCGCGACCTCCGCCGATGCCGTGACCTACGATGGCTCACGCATCGCCGCTTGAGGCGCGCACGCCGCCAGTTGTAAGTAGCCCGGGCCGCGCTGCCGGTTCACCGGCGCGCGCCTACCGCTGGCCGCTCAGGGCGGTGAGGGCGGCGCGCGCAACGCGCCCGGCCCGCACCTGAATGCCCTCCGCCCGCAGCCGCCGCGCCTGCTCTTGGTGCTGCCTCGACGCCGGCGGGAAAACAATCCGGCCACCTGCACCCACCACCCGATGCCACGGCAGGTTGAGCTCGCGTGGCGCGACCCGCAGCGCGGTTCCCGCCTGGCGTGCGCGCCCCGGCAGCCCGGCCGCGCGGGCGACGTCACCGTAGGTGCAGACGCAGCCGCGCGGGATCGCGCAGACCACATCCCAGATCGCCTGCAGCGCCGGACTCTCGGCGGCCGCGCGTGGGCTCATCCGTGGGCGAGTGTCATGGACGCCGGACGCACCAGGTAGAAGACCACCGCAATCACCACCAGGTACGCGAGCATGAAGAGCGTCCAGCCGAGGTTGTGCCGGATGACATCGCCCTCCTTGCGCACGAACTTGCTGGTCGACACTCCGACACTCGCGGTCTGCGGCGCGATCGGCTTGCCAATCTCCGCGCCGACGGAGTTGAGCGTCGGCAGCAGCAACGGCGGCATGCCGAGCTGGACACCCACGAGCGCCTGGAACTTGCCGAACATCGCGTTGGTCGAGGTGTTCGAGCCGGACAGCGCCACACCGATGAACCCGAGCAGCGGCGCCACAATAATGAACGCCGTACCGAGGCTCGAGAATCCCTTGGCCAGGGATGAGGCCATGCCCGAGAAGTTGAAAATGTAGGCCAGGCCGAAGATGAACACTCCGACCAGCAGCGCGCCCCACATCTGCTTGAACGTGCGGCGGAAGACTTCACCAAACTGCGCACCGGTCAGCTTGCCCATGCCCGCCAGGACCGCGGCGACGATGATCCAGGACGCGAGAATCGCCGTGCCACCGACGAAAGGCGCGAACTTGAACACCGCCTTGATCGTGGTATGCAGCACCGGAGCCGACGCGCTCACCTGTTGGGTAAACCAGGTGATCTTCGGCAACGGGGACCAGGGTCCGGTCCACGCGCCCACCACCACGAGCAGCACCAGGAACGGCATCCACGCCAGGAACACTTGCCCGGGCGTCAGGCCGTGCTGGCGCTGCTGCGCCGCCTGGGTGCTATCGAGCACTTTGCCGCCGTAGCCCAGTACGTCCTTCGGCTGCCAGAACTTGAGCAACAGGAGCAGCGCCGCGAAGCACACGATTGCACCGGAGACGTCGGGGAGGTACGGGCCCAGGTAGACCGCGACCGGATATTGACCGGCGATGTAGCCGAGCGAGCCCACGACCGCGAGCGGCCAGGCTCCCAGCATCCCCTCTTTGCCCGAGACCAGGTACAGGAGCACCCAGGGCGGCAGCAGCGCCAGCACCGCGACCACACTGCCGACCGAGCCGGACAAGGCCAGGAGGGGATAGCCGGTCACGGCGGCCAGCGCGATGATCGGCGCGCCGAGCGCGCCATACGATACCGGAGCGTTGTTGGCGATCGCGGCCACCCGGATCGCATTCAGGTCCGAGATGCCAAGCGATATCAGGATGGGCGCCACCACCGCCCAGGGGTAACCGAAGCCGACCAGCCCTTCCAGCAGCGCGCCAAACGCCCAGGCAAAAAGCATGGTCTGCACGCGCACGTCCATGCTGCCCTGCGCAATGAGCCAGCGCCGGAAGCTCTCGAACAGCCCGGTGATGGACAGCGTGTTGAAAAGAACCAGCCCCCAGAACGTAATCCAGTCAACGTTCCATACGCCGGTGGCCGCGCCATACAGATAGGCGTGCGCGCCGTCGTTGAAGGGCATCTTCCACACCCACAACGCCAGCAGGAACGTGACAATCGAGCCCAGGAGCGTCGCCAGCCACGCCGGGTAGCGGAACACCGCGAGCAGCGCGAGCAGAAAAACCACCGGGACCAGCGCCACCAGGCACGTCAGTGGCAGGCTGTTCAATGGATCGATGAGTTGTGTAAACATCACTCCCCCGTCTTGTCGTGGTGCAGCGGCTCAAGCGATGGGGCGCCATATTCCGCGCTGCGGCCGCAGGTGTAAAGCCAGGCACTCGGGCGGGCTGCCAGTGACGGACAGGCGATGGGTTAGACTGTGCCGGTATGACCGCGCCCCAGGAAGACACTGACGGGTTCATCCTGGAGACCCGCGCGCTCACCAAAGAATTCAAGGGGTTCGTCGCAGTCAACCGCGTCGATCTGAAAGTCCGCCGCGGCGAGATCCATGCGCTCATCGGGCCGAACGGCGCGGGCAAGACCACCTTCTTCAACCTGCTCACCAAATTCCTGATCCCGGATGGCGGTCAGATCCTCTATCGCGATGAAGACATAACGCGCGCGTTGCCCGCGCAGGTCGCGCGCCGTGGCCTGGTGCGTTCATTCCAGGTGTCAGCCGTGTTCCCGCATCTGACCGTGCAGGAAAACGTGCGCGTCGCACTGCAGCGCCAGCTCGCGACCACGTTCCACTTCTGGCAATCCGCGACGAGCCTTACGGTTCTCAATGAGCGCTGCGCGCACCTGCTCGCGGCGGTCGACCTCAGTGCTTTCACGGCAACCCTCGCAGTGGAACTTCCCTACGGGCGCAAGCGCGCGCTCGAAATCGCCACTACGCTCGCCATGGACCCGGCACTCATGCTCCTCGACGAACCGACCCAGGGCATGGGGCATGAGGATGTCGACCGCGTCACCACCCTCATCAAGCAGGCGGCGGCCAATCGCACCGTGCTCATGGTCGAGCACAACATGCGCGTGGTCTCGAAAATTGCCGATACCATCACCGTGCTGCAGCACGGCCAGGTGATCGCCAGCGGCACTTACGCGCAGGTTTCCCGGAACCCGCAGGTCATGGAGGCCTACATGGGGTCGGCGGATGCCGCGCTTGCAGGCGCGCACGCATGAGCGCGGCCCTCCTGCGCATCAATGCACTCAACGCCTGGTACGGCGAGTCGCACGTACTGCACGGCGTCGACGTTGAGGTCAACGAGGGCGAAGTGGTGACCCTCCTCGGCCGTAACGGCGCCGGGCGCACTACCACGCTGCGCTCAGTGCTCGGCCTCGTTGGCCGGCGCACCGGCGCCGTGATGATCAACGGCCGCGACGCCATTGGCCTCTCCCCGCATAAAATTGCGCGCCTCGGGGTTGGCTACTGCCCCGAGGAGCGCGGCATCTACTCCAGCCTCTCGACCGAGGAGAATCTGCTCCTGCCGCCACTCCTGGGAGCTCACGGGATGCCGCTGGATGAGATCTACGCTATGTTCCCTAACCTTGAGAAGCGGCGCGCCAGCCGGGGCACGCACCTCTCGGGCGGCGAGCAGCAGATGCTCGCGCTGGCGCGGATCCTGCGCACCGGCGCCAGGCTTTTGCTGCTGGATGAGATCTCTGAAGGTCTCGCCCCGGTGATCGTGCAGGCGCTGGCGCGGACGATCACGGCGCTGAAAGAAAAGGGCTACACCATTGTCATGGTCGAGCAGAATTTCCGCTTCGCAGCCCCGCTGGCAGACCGCTTCTACATCATGGAGCGCGGCCGGATCGTCGAGGGCTTCGCGGCGAGCGAATTGCAGGGCAGGATGAGCATGCTGCACGAGTTCCTTGGGGTATGACTTCGGACCATTATGAACAAGGAGAAGACGATGAACTTGCACACCTTGGGCGCAGCTGTGCTCGCTACCTGCATAGGCCTGCTGTCGCCGGGCCCGGCGCTGGCGGCAGGCGACGAAGTCGTCATCGGTGACCTCGATGACATGTCGGGCGTGTACGCCGACGTCATGGGCGCGGGCGGAATCGAGGCCATCAACCTGGCAATCCACGACTTCGGCGGCACGGTGCTCGGTAAGAAGATCACGCTGCTGACAGCCGACCATCAGAACAAGCCCGACATCGGCGCCTCGAAGTTCCGCGAGTGGGCGGATCAGAACGGTCTGAACATGCTGCTCGGGGGCTCCAACACCGGCGTCAACATCGCCATGGCGAAAGTCGCGGCAGCGAAAAAGGTGCCGCTGTTCCACATTGGTCCGGGCGGCGCGTCCCTCACTAACCAGGACTGCACCGCCTACTCGGTCCACTACGTCTACGACACCACGGCGCTCGCCAACGGCACCGCGACCGCCATCGTCGCCGCCGGCGGCAAGAGCTGGTTCTACCTCACCGCGGACTATGCGTTCGGCACCCAGCTGCAGGACGCGGCGTCCAAAGTGGTCGAGGCGCACGGCGGCAAGAACGTGGGCGCGGTGCGCGTGCCGCTGGGCGCGGCGGACTTCTCCTCCTTCCTGCTGCAGGCGCAAGGCTCCGGCGCACAGGTGCTGGGGCTTGCCAACGCCGGCACCGACTTCAGCAACTCGCTGAAAGCCGCCAACGAATTCGGCATCACCAAGACCATGAAGCCGGCGGCGCTGCTGGCGTTTCTGTCCGACATCCACAGTCTTACGCTCAAGACCGCGCAGGGCTTGTATCTGACCACGGGGTGGTACTGGGACCTGAACGCGGAGACACGCGCCTTCGCCAAGCGCTACTTCGCGAGGATGAACAAGGAGCCGACCATGGACCAGGCCGGCGCCTACTCGGCCACGCTGACCTACCTCAAGGCGGTCAAGGCCGCGGGCACCACTGATTCTGACAAGGTCATGGCGGAACTGAAAAAGGTGAAGATCAATGACATGTTCGCCAAGGGCGGCTACATCCGTGCCGATGGCGCCATGATTCACGACATGTACGTGATGCAGGTGAAGTCGCCGCAGGAGTTGAAGTACCCCTGGGACTACTACAAGCTTGTGAAAACCATGAACGGCGAAGAAGCGTTCGGCCCCATCACGGGCCTGTGCCCGCTCGCACCCAAGAAATAAAAACCCAGGATCGCGCGCTGCCCCGGCAAGTGACGCCGGGGCGGCGCCCCGGCAACTGAAGTGAGCGAAACCTTCGGCATTCCCGTAGCCGTTATCCTCGGCCAGCTGACACTCGGGCTGGTGAACGGTTCGTTCTACGCACTTCTGAGTCTGGGGCTCGCGGTCATTTTCGGGCTGATGGGCGTGGTGAATTTCGCCCACGGCGCCTTTTATACGCTCGGGGCGTTCGCCGCCCTCCTTGGCTTGCAGTATTTCGGCGTCAACTACTGGGCAGCGCTGGTGCTGGCGCCGCTTGCCGTCGGCCTCGTCGGCGTCATCGTGGAGCGGCTGTTCCTGCGGCATCTGTATCAGCTCGATCCGCTATATGGCCTGTTGCTGACATTCGGCCTGGCGCTGATCGTCGAAGGCTCCCTGCACCAGGTATTCGGCGCCTCGGGCCAGTCCTACCCGGTTCCGGACAGTCTCTCCGGAGTCCTCAATCTGCATTTCATGTTCCTACCCCTCTACCGGGCCTGGGTCATCGTCGCCTCGGTGGTGGCGTGCTTCGGCACCTGGTTCATCATCGAGCGCACGAGCCTGGGTGCCAGCTTGCGGGCAGCGACCGAGAACGCGCCGCTGCTGCAGGCCTTCGGCGTGAACGTGCCGCTCCTGAAGGCCGCCACCTACGGCGGCGGCGTCGCGCTCGCAGCCCTCGCTGGCGTGCTCGCATCCCCGGTAGTACTGGTCAACTCGCACATGGGGACCTCGCTGGTCATCGTGGTGTTTGCCGTGGTCGTGATCGGCGGCATGGGCTCGATACTCGGCGCCATCGTGACGGGACTCGCGCTGGGGGTGATCGAGGGTTTCACCAAGGTTATCTACCCCGAAGCCTCCAACATCGTGGTGTTCATCATCATGGCGCTGGTGCTGATGATCCGGCCCGCGGGACTGTTCGGTAAGGACTAGTCATGCGCCGCGTCGCCATTGTGTATGGACTCCTCGCGCTGTTCGCACTGTGCGTGCCGTGGCTCGGGATCTATCCCGTCTTCATGATGAAGCTCCTGTGCTTCGCGATGTTTGCGTGCGCCTACAACCTGCTGTTGGGATTCGGCCGCATGCTCTCCTTCGGGCATGCGGCGTTTTTCGGCTCGGCGGCCTATGTGACTTCGTGGCTCGTGACCGCGCACGCCTGCGGGCCCGCCACCGCGATTCTCGGCGGCGTCGCGGCGGCCGCCGCACTCGGCTTCGCAATCGGCGGCATTGCCATCCGCCGCCACGGCATCTATTTCGCAATGATTACGCTGGCGCTCGGACAGCTGGTGTACTTCGTGTGTCTCGAGGCGCCCTTCACCGGCGGTGAGAACGGCCTGCAGGGGGTGCCTCGCGGCACGCTCTTCGGCTTCCTGCCGTTGCGATCGGACGTCGTCATGTACTACCTGGTGCTCGCCGCGTTCCTCGGCGTGTTCCTCTTCATCCGCCGCGTGGTGCACTCCCCTTACGGACAGGTGCTGAAGGCAATCCGCGAAAACGAGCCGCGCGCCATCTCACTCGGCTACGACATCAACCGCTACAAGCTGCTCGCCTTCGTGCTGTCGGCGACCCTCGCTGGCCTTGCCGGTGCGCTCAACTCCCTGGTGCTGGGATTCGCGACCCTTTCGGACGTGCAGCAATCGACCTCGGGCGAAGTGATTCTCATGACGCTGCTCGGCGGCACCGGGACCTTCTTCGGTCCGGTGGTGGGCGCTGCCATCGTCGTGACGCTGCAGGAGTACCTGTCCGACATCGTCGGCGGCTGGGTGACCGCCATCATCGGGGTGATCTTCGTCGCCTGCGTGCTGTCATTCCGCCGCGGCATCGTGGGGGAGCTTGCGGCACGCCTCGGGACCGCCGCAGCCAGGCCGCCGGTGCCCGCCGCGACGCAGTAAACGCCGCTGGCAGCGCACACGAGCCGCGACCTCGGCCGCTTAGCCGCTACGGAAGCGCGCCGGCGGCTGGTACAACCCGCCCGAGCAGACCACCAGATCCTCGATGCTGCCGGCCGCGAGCAGCGAGTGTTTGGCGTCCGCGCGCCGCACGCCGAG
>JANWKL010000148.1 GCA_025451375.1 Steroidobacteraceae bacterium | reverse complement strand
CGTCACCGTGCGTGATGGCGTAGATCCGACACACCAGTCGCGTATTGGATGCCCACTCGCAGCCGGTGATTCGGTCGGGCTTGCCGTTGCTGACCATCACCGCCTGCTCCTTCGCTCCTGCCGTCAGGCTGTGCGTGTACACCGCAGAGCCATGGTCGGCGAGCGGCACCACGTAGACGATGCTGGTCCCGTCTGGAGACAGACTCAGATCAGACAGGGGTCGTGCCCCGAACGCCGCTGCGGCATCGAAGGGTTTCGCGCTCTCGGCAAGCAACGGCGCACAGACGCAAAGCGATGCCAGCGTCAGCAGATATTTCAGCATACGGCCTCCCTGTTATTCGTGTTGGTATGGGGCGAGTCGAGTCAGTCGAGCGGCCAGGACATGGCTTTTGGCAGCGTGTCCGCCGGTGTGTCGGCCTCGGGCGCGATAGGAGAAGTATCAACGCCACGCCACCACGGCTCGATTCTTTCCCCGTGCGCGGGCTCGACCGGTTCACCGAGGCGCGGCATGACGATCTGCGCGCCCATCTTCGGAGCCAGCTCCAGCAGGGTCTCTGCCGGCTGGTCCCAGGCATGCATCGCCAGGCTAAACGTCCCCCAGTGCACGGGCAGGAATACGCCGCTGCCGAGGAGGGTGAACGCCTCAAGCGCATGTTCGGGACCCAAATGCATGTCGCCCCAGGCGGGGTGCCACGCGCCGACTTCCAGCATCACCAGATCAAACGGCCCCAGCCGTTCACGGATCACGACGTATTCGCTCGTCAGGCCGGTATCCCCACTGAAGAACACGGCGTGCCGCGCTGAGCGCATGACGAACGAGGACCAGGAGGTGGTATTGCGACTCCTGATGGTGCGGCCCGAGAAGTGTTGCGAAGGTGCGGCGGTGACGGTGAGACCGGTGTTCGGCACCGTATGCGATTCCCACCAGTCGAGCTCGACGATGCGCTCGGGCCGGACGCCCCAGGACTCCAGGTGCGCACCGACGCCGAGCGAGGTCACGAACGGGACGTTGAGCCCGGCGAGCTTGGCGATGGTCGGGTAGTCGAGGTGATCGTAATGATCGTGGGAGACGATCACGAGGTCCAGGGGAGGCATGGCGCGAAGGGGTACCGGCACCGGCTGGAAGCGCTTGGGGCCTGCGATCCGCGAGGGCGACGCGCGCGGTCCCCAGACCGGATCGGTGAGTACCCGCAGGCCATCAATCTCGATCAGTACGGTGGAATGCCCGAGCCAGGTCGCACGTAGCCCGCTGGCAGGCGCCTTGCGCCACATATCCAGGGGGTTCATCGAGGGGAGAGGGCCGCGCGGCACCCGCCGGTCACCTCCGCACAGAAAGTCCTTGAGCGTCGGCATCGACGCGTTCGGGTCGCGTAGTCCCGGAGTGATCGGGTGCAGGTTGCGGAACTGCTCGCCCCTCCAGCGCGGCGATGCTTTGATGCGTTCCAGCCGTGCACCATCCGGCTTCTTGCCGAGCGATTTCATCTCAAGCCGCGCCTGCCTGGCGCCGCCTGTCCGCAATCAGCGCCGATTTGCCTGCTTTTCGCGCTTGGCGGCGCGCTTCTCTTCCAGGCTCTTGGCCGGCTTCTTCTTGGCTTCTTTCTTGCGGTCCATACCTTTACTCATGGCGGATCCTTCGGTGTGGTTTCGGGCTCGCCTCCGTGGCGCTTGGCCAGCTTTTCCTGCTTGGCTTTCTTCTTGGCTGCTTCGCGGCGTTTCTTCATTTCCTGGTAATTGGGCGGACGCATCAAACCTCCGGGTGACTGCATTGGTAAGCCCCTACATTACAGCAAGTTAAGGGCTACGGCGCGGGGCGTGATTTGGCATCCGGCCACGTGCTGAGCCTCGCCCGCCGCAACCCGGTTCAGCGGGGAGGGGAGTTCGCCTGCCTCATCCGCCGCGATCCTCACTCTCGGAGTGTGCGACGGGCACGGTTCAAGGCCGCGCTGCCGCGATGGCAAATCAAGTCAAAAGTTAGGATGCATCGCCCCGCCCGGCAATGGCATACGGATCGGCGACGTGCTCCCTCTTGGGGAGTTTCACTTCGTCGGGCGCCCCGCATTGGTGCGAGTTGAGAGTCGCCCTCACGATCCTGGCGGGTTGTTCGCGGATATTACCGGCAAATTTCAAGTTGGCACGGCGGATGCATCAGACCCCCCTGAGCGAACACATCGAGTCGCCACACAGAAGGGTTTCATGCAATGGGAAGGTCAGTGTCTCAGACTCTGCGCACGAGCACGGCGATGGTCATCGCTGCCATCACGCCGGGGTACTTGCTCGCGGCCGACGCGCCGGCAGCCACGCCGCCCGCGGCGCCGTCGCTCACCGACGTGCTGACGGCCTCCGGAATAACGATGACCGGTTACGTGGCAACGTCCTACTACCACTCGTCGGGATACAACTCGTTCCACGAGTTCGACGTCAACCACGACACCTTCCAGCTCGATCAGGCCGGGTTGTCGATCGCTTACCAGCCGAAAGAGGGATTCGGGGCACTGGTGGATCTCATTGCCGGCGAGGACGCGCAGGTCCTCAACTTTTCTGAGAACGGCACCGACGGGCGCTTCAACGCGCGCCAGGCCTACGTGCAATACGTGAGCGGCGCGGTGACAGTGATTGGCGGCAAGTTCACCACGCTCGCCGGCGAGGAGTACAGCAACCCCACGAGCAACACCAACTTCTCGCGGTCGCTCCTGTTCTTTGCCGAACCGCTGACGCACACGGGAGTGCGTGCCACCTGGGCCGTGGACAGCACCCTCAGCCTCATCGCCGGGGTCAATAACGGCTGGAACACCACCTCGACCTCCTACGGCTCGAAGACCGGGGAACTGGCGGCAGCCTATACCCCCAACAAGCAACTGGCGCTGAACTTGCAGGGTTATTTCGGCAAGGTTCCGGGCTACGACGCACCGCGCACGTTTGTGGACTTGGTCGGGTCTTACAACCTGACGGACGCGCTGTCATTGGCCCTGAGCTATGACTGGGGTAAGCAGGAGCAGCATTTCGGCCCGGATCTTAAGTGGGACGGGATCGCCGCGTATGCGAACTACGCCTTCAACACGCAGTGGCGCGTTTCATTGCGCGCTGAATACCTGGACGACAAGGACGGCTTCAATACCGGCACGGCGCAGAAGCTCAAGGAAGGGACGCTGACCTTCGGGTTCTCACCGGTAAAGAACTTCGAACTGCGCCTCGAGGGCCGCTACGACAAGTCCGACCAGCCCACTTTCCTGAAGTCACTCGGTGGTGTTACGACACTGCCCGAATTTGACGACCACCAGAGCGAGTTTGCGCTGCAGGGGATTTACAAGTTCTGACGCCAACCGTGAGCCTGCGGCCCACGCGTCCGGCCGTAGCATTCCCAATACGCTGGAGGAGCATGAGTCGATGAAATTGATCACAGCGATTATCAAACCCTACAAGCTCGAGGACGTGCGCAAGGCCGTCGGCGAGGTGGGTGTGCAGGGTGTTACCGTCACCGAGGTGCGCGGATTCGGGCGGCAACGGGGTCACACCGAGGTCTATCGGGGCGCCGAGTACAACGTCGAGTTTGTGCCTAAGACAAAAGTCGAAATTGCGGTCACCGATTCTCTCGTCGAAGAGGTAATCGAGGCGATCAGCAAGGCCGCGCGCGACGGTAAGGTAGGCGACGGCAAGATCTTTGTGCTGGACCTCGAGCAAGTCGTGCGTATCCGCACCGGCGAGCGCGACGCCAGCGCGATCTAGAACCACTTGAGTCCCAGGGGAGATTTTTAGATGAGTACACTGTTGCGGTCAGTCCTGTTCACTTTGCTGGCGCTGGCTGCGCCGTTGGCGTGGGCGGATCCGCCAGCCGCGTCCGCTACCGAGCCCTCGGTCATCCTCAACTCGCAGATCAATTCCGGCGACACCGCCTGGATGCTCACGTCCATGGCGCTGGTGCTCATGATGACGGTGCCGGGGCTCGCGCTCTTCTACGGCGGCATGGTGCGCAAGAAGAACGTGCTGGCGACGCTGATGCAGAGCTTCGCCATTACGTGTCTCGTGACCGTCCTGTGGTACGTCATTGGCTACAGCCTCGCGTTCACGCCAGGTACGCCGTACATCGGTGGCCTGAGCCGGTTGTTCATGAACGGCATGATCTACATCAAGGACGTCGCGGCGGTGGCAGCCACCAAAGACACGGCCGCGGTTGAGGCGGTGGTCGGCAAGGTGTCAGTGAGTCACCTCGGGGTGACGATACCGGAGACCGTCTATGCGATGTTCCAGCTGACCTTTGCCATCATTACTCCGGCGCTGATTTGCGGCGCTTTCGCGGAGCGCATGAAGTTCTCCGCCATGATGTGGTTCATGGGCATCTGGTCGATCATCGTGTATGCGCCGGTTGCCCACTGGATGTGGGAGCCGGGCGGCTGGGGCGCGACGGCCGGAGTGCTCGACTTCGCCGGCGGCACGGTTGTGCACATCAACGCAGGGGTCGCGGCGCTTGCCTGTGCGCTCGCCCTCGGCAAGCGGGTTGGCTACAACAAAGAGCCGATGGCACCGCACAATCTGGTGCTGACGGTAATCGGCGCCTCGCTGTTGTGGGTCGGCTGGTTCGGTTTCAATGCCGGCTCCGCGGTAGCGGCCGACGGCCGAGCTGGCATGGCTATGGCCGTCACGCAGATCGCCACCGCCGCCGCCGCACTCGCCTGGATGGGTACGGAGTGGATCATCAAGGGCAAGCCGAGCGTGCTGGGTATCGCTTCCGGTGCCGTCGCTGGCCTCGTGGCTATTACCCCCGCGTCGGGATTCGTCATGCCGACACCATCGCTCATCATCGGCCTGGCAGCGGGCGTCATCTGCTTCCTCGCGGCCACCTCCCTGAAGAAAGCGCTTGGCTACGATGACTCGCTCGATGCATTCGGCGTGCACTGCATTGGCGGCATTGTCGGTGCGTTGCTCACCGGAGTCTTCGCCAGCACGGCGCTTGACGGCGGGCAGGTCGGGAGCCTCATCACGCAGATGAAAGGTGTGGGGGCAACCCTGATCTACAGTTTCGTTGTCAGCTACATCATCCTCAAAGCCATCGATTTCACCATTGGCTTGCGGGTGAGCGAAGAAGACGAGCGCGAGGGATTGGACGTATCGCAGCACGGCGAGCACGTCGAGTAGCGCCAGGATGCCGGGGGTTCCGTCGCTTGCGGCGGAGCCCCCGGCGTTTGTTGCCGCGGCGCGCCTCAACGATCGTCGGCGCACGGAGTGTACCCCTACCGTTGCGGTTCCATTCGTGCTGACCCTGGCAGCAGTCCAAGGCCACGCAGCAGCGGCTTCATGGTCAGACCTTGAACGATGATGGAGAAGATCGCGACGCCGAACGCGGCAACGAGGATTTCGTTGTGAAACGCCATTGACGGCGGGAGCGCCAGCGCCAGGGCCAGGGCCAGCGCGCCACGCAGCCCGGCCCAGGTCATCACGTGCTGCTCGGGCAGGGAGATCGCCCAGCGCGAACGCCGGAAAAGCACGCACAGCGGATAGACCGTGAGCAGCCGTCCCGCCAGTACCAGGCCGATGATGATTGCCAGCGCCGTAATACCGAGCGCGGCGAACGATATTCGTGCGACCGCCATACCAATCATCAGAAAGACGAAGGAGTTGGCGGCGAACGCGCCAAACTCCCAGAATGACACCAGGAATTCCCGGCTTTCATCGGCGAGAATTTTCCGGCGGGTGCCGCTCTGAACGGCCACATTTCCGGTGAGGAGGCCTGCAGCCACTGTCGCGAGTACCCCGGAACAATGCAATTGCTCCGCCAGCAGGAACGAGCCGTAGGCGGCGACCGTGGTGAGCATGGTTTCGGTCAGGTGATCGGCTGTACGACCGGTGAGCAGGAGCGTCACGGCGGCCACGGTCAGCCCGACGGCAAGGCCGCCGCCGGTGGCCAGGCTCAGCGACAGCGCAACCGATGTAGCGCTGGCTGCCGCGGGTGATGGTGCCGCCCATGTCAGCACGAAGGCGAACAGGACCGCCGCAACTCCGTCGTTGAAAAGGCTCTCGCTTTCCACCAGCAGGCGCAGCCGGCCTTTGATACCGGTGTCCTTGAACATGGCGATGACGGCGACCGGATCGGTTGCGGCGATCAGGACGCCGAAGGCTGCTGCGGGTGCCACCGGCCAGTTGAGGAGCCACGCCATGCCGGTGGCGACGACCAACGCCGAGATCACCACGCCCAGGACGCTGAGCGTCAGCACGGGCAGCAGGTCGCGTTTCAGTTCATGCCAGCGGATATGGAGCGCGGCCTCGAATAGCAGCGGTGGAAGAATAACGTCGAAAATGAAGGCATGTGTCAGTGGCGCAGCGATCTTTACGTGCACCAGTGCCAGCACGATGCCCGTAACCACGAGCCCCACGGTGTAGGGCAGCGACAGGCGCCGCGCGACCATGGCGACCAGAATCGAAACGACCAGGAGACCGACCATGCTGCTGACGAGAACATCCATGCGCCCAGTCTATACGCAGCGGATATCCGAGCGAGCGGTGCGGCGG
>JANWKL010000147.1 GCA_025451375.1 Steroidobacteraceae bacterium | reverse complement strand
TCGCGATCAGCAGGTTGATCTTCTTGGTGGTCCACGGCAGCGGCAGCGAGTGCAGCCCGAGCACACACGCGAAGAACACCACGAACGTGAGTGAATTGAAGACCATGCCGGCGCATCGTCCGCGCGCTCGCGGCGATGCTCTCTCCCCCTGACGCCTTTAGAGGCGCTCGGCGCGCATATTGACCGCAGGGGGCGGGCGAAGCAAGCGACAAGAGGCAACCCACACCGTGCCGGGTGCCGGCACGGCGACGGCAGCATGCGGCGCGACTGACCGACTAGGAAGCCGTGGCGCCCGCCGGCTTCATGGCGGCCTCGGCGCGGCGCTTCATCTCCTCGGGCGCCACGTCCTCGACGTGCGTGGCCACCGTCCAGACGTGACCGAACGGATCCTCGAGCGTGCCCGAGCGATCGCCGTAGAACTGGTTCGCCACCGCCCGCTGCGCCTTCGCGCCCGCCTTGACGGCGCGGGCGAATACGTCATCGACGTCCGGCAGATACAGCAGGATGCTGACGCTCGAGCCGCCGAGTGAGCGCGGTCCGCGGTAACCCATGGACGGATGCTCGTCCGCCAGCATGATCACCGAGTCACCGATCTTGATCTCGGCGTGCCCGACGCGACCCTGGGGGTCGGCCATGCGCAGCAGCTCCGTGGCGCCGAAGGCCTTCTTGTAGAACTCGATCGCATCTGCCGCGCCTTTGATGATGAGGTACGGCGTCGCCGTGCGGTATCCGTCCGGAATCGGCTTGGTGGCCATGGGCGTGCTCCTGCAGTGGGCTTGCATCGAGCTTACTCCGCACGCTGCGCCAAGTTAATGACGGTACGCGGCTGACGCGCTCGTCCAGCACTCAGCTGCCGCGCACACTGGATGACGGCCGGGCCGCGTTGCGGCGACGGTTCAGGTACAGCACGCTCAGCAGGCCGAGCAGCGGCAAGCCGAACACCAGCGTCAGGCGGAAGTCGGCGGTGAAAGCGCTGGTGATCAGCACCGCGGCCATGAGGACGGCACCGCTCACGGTCGTGGCGGGAAAACCCCACATGCGGAAGCGCAGCGGCGTCGCGTCCGGCCGCTGGTGCGCGCGGCGAAAGCGATAGTGCGTGATGAAGATCATCATCCAGGCGAACAGCGAGCCGAAGGCGGAGATCGATACCATGAGGATGAAGGCCGAGTGCTGCGCGATGACGCTGAGCAGCCCGGCGAGCGCGATACCGCCACTCGAGGCCAGCAATGCCGACAGCGGTACGCCGCGCGCGCTCAGGGTGCCGAAGCGCGCCGGTGCGTCCCCGGCGCGCGCCAGACTGAACATCATGCGCGTGGTGATGTAGAGCTGGCTGTTCATCGCCGACAGCGCGGCCACCAGGATCACGAAGTTCAGGATTCCCGCGGCCCACGGCAGGTGCACCGCGCGCATCACCTTCACGAACGGGCTTTCCTCGGCCCCGGCCAGGGGCCAGGGGATGATCGCCAGCACCAGTGCCAGCGTCAGCAGGTAGAAGAGCACCAGCCGCACCAGCGTGGCCCGAAAGGCGCGCGCTACCGCCGTCTCCGGGTCGGCCGCTTCACCGGCAGCTACGGCAATCATCTCGATGCTGAGGTAGCTGAACAGGGCGACGAACAATGCGACCCACATCCCCCACACGCCCTTGGGCAGAAAGCCGCCGTAGGCAGTGTAATTGCCGAAGCCGACGCTCCCGTGACCACCCCCCAGCAGCGACGGTGCGCCCAGCACCACATAGCCGGCCACCAGGATGAAGAGCACGATGGCGGTGATCTTGATGGCGGAGAACCAGTACTCGACTGTGCCGAAGACGTTCACGCTGCGGGCGTTGACGGCAATCAGCACTGCGGAGAAGGCCGCGATCCATATCCAGCCGGGGCTGGCCGGAAACCAGAAGTGCATGTAGAGCGCCACCGCCGTCACCTCGGTGCCGACCGCCAGGACATTGGCGGTCCAGTAGCACCAGCGCACCAGGAAGCCGGCGAGCGGACTCACGTAGTGCTCGGCGTAGGCGCCGAATGAGCCCGAGGTGGGGTGCGCGATGGTCATCTCGGCGAGGCAGCCCATCACCAGAAGCGCGATGACCGCCCCGAGCGCATAGCTCACCAGCACCGCGGGGCCGGCCAGTTGGATCGCGAAGCCGCTGCCGAGAAACAGCCCGGTGCCGATCGCCCCGCCGATGGCGATCATGGTCATGCGGCCGGCGCTCAACGTGCGTCGCAGCCCGCGCTCACGTTCGACGATGTCGGCGAATCCGGCCATTGATTACCGGGCCTTGGGCTTTGGGGACGCGGCAGTCTACACTGGCGCTCGCCATGCGCCAGACACCGACCGGGTCCGCTCCGCTGCTGCTCGCCCTGCTCGCCAGCGGTGCGGCCGCGGGCGCACTCGCCGCCTCCGCGGCCTTCGACGCGCTGAGCTCCAAGGACGCCGCCGGCGGTCTGCGCGCCGCGCTGTCGAAGGGCGTCGACGTTGCGGTCACGCAGCTCGGTGCCCCCAACGGTTTCCTCAACGACCCGAAGGTCGCGATTCCACTGCCCCCGGCACTGGACAAGGCCGACCACGCCCTGCGCATGGTCGGTCTGGGCGGGGAAGCCGACCAGCTGCGCGTCACCATGAACCACGCCGCCGAGCAGGCGGTGGCGCAGGCCAAGCCTATCTTCAAGCAGGCGCTGCAGCGCATGACGCTGGCGGATGCCAAGGGGATCCTGACCGGCGGTGACGGCGCCGGCACGGCGTACTTCCGGCGCGCGACCAGCGAACAGCTGACCACGAAGTTCAAACCGGTGGTCGCCGCGGAGACCGCCAAACTCGGCCTCGCCGCCCGGTACAACGAGTACGCCGGCAAGGCATCGCAGTTCGGGCTGCTGTCGGCCCAGGATGCCAACCTCAACGACTACGTCACCGCCAAGGCGCTCGATGGCCTGTTCAGCCGCATCGCCGACGAGGAGCACGAGATCCGCAAGGACCCCATGGGTCAGGCGAGCTCGCTTATCAAGAAGGTGTTCGGCTCGCTCTAGCGTCCGATGACCGGAAGTCGCGGTCTGAGTCCCCACCTCACCGCCAGCGTTACCCTCGCGCTGTGGCTGGCCGGCGCGCCTGCGGCGCACGCGGCGCCCGGGGACGAGCGCCTGGTGCATCGCTTCCTTGAGGTGCAGCTGTCACCTGACGGGGCACGCTCGAGTGGTTCGACCGCTACCTGCGCTGAGCCGTCAGTAGCGCCACGCCACGCCCGCGGTGACGATGTCCCGGTCCTGGTCGTCACCGGTGATACCGCGGTGCCAGGCCAGACGCAGCGGCAGCGATCGCGACAGGCGCCAGCTGGCGGTCATCGACGCCAGCCCGATGACGCTCGCCGCGGCACGGCCGTCGGCGGTCCGATACCCCTGCAGGCTGCTGCACAGTGACGAGGTGCGGCACTCACTCGGGCAGATTGCTGGCGCGCAGGAAGGCCGAGTAGCGCGGATCGGGAAACAACGAGGCGAGCAGTGGGTCGTGCCTGACGTAAATCAGCCCCGCGTCGTGGCGCTCGCGCGCGTTCCCGAGCCATTCGAAGGCACGATCCGGCTGACCGAATACGGCGTAGGCTTCCGCAACCTGGTACTCGGAGCCCGCGGAGTTCTTCACCAGCCGCGCGAGCGCTGCGCGCGCCGACTCGTCGTGGTGCATCGCGTGCTCGATCACCGGCTTACCCAGCATGATCCATTGTTCGGAGGTCTCTCCGTCCAGGGCCTTGGCTGCCTCTGCAGTTTTGCCGGTCACGAGCAGTGCCCGGGCCAGCTCGTAGTGCAGACCCGGGAAAACCGGGTTCTCGGCTATGGTCTGCCGCAGGATGGCGGCTGACTCCGCGGCGCGCCCGGCGTTGAGGACGATGCGGGCCAGGTAGCGCCGGTGCAGCGGATTCAGCGGATCGAGGTCCACCGCGCGGCGCATGTACTGCTCGGCGTCGGCCATGCTGCCGGTCGCCTGCGTCAGATGACCCCTGAACTGCAGCGCCAGCGGATTGTTCGGATCATTCCGCAAGGCCTGATCCAGCAGCTGTCCCGCCTTGGGCCAGTCGAGCCGTTGCAGAGCCGCGATGCCGCCGGCGATGTACCCCTCCGCGAGACTCGGATCGAGCGCGATGGCGCGCGCCGCTGCCTGGTCCACACGCTGATAGGTCTGCGGCGCGGTATCGCCATTGGCAATCCTGCGCGTCTGGCAATAGGCGAGCCAGGCCCATGCCGCGGCGAAGTCAGGGGCTGCGGCGGTCGAACGCTCAAGCAGCGCGACGGCCGCATCGAGGTCTTCATTCGTATCGTGTCCCAGTCTGAAGCGCGCCTGGAGGTAGAGGTTGTAGGCCTCCGGACTGATCGCCGTGCCTGCGCGCTGGGCAGCGCCGCTTAGCAAGGTGATGTTCAATTGTTCGGCAACTGAGCGAGCGATGTCGTCCTGGACCGCGAACACGTCCTGTACGTCCCGGTCGTACGTCTCGGACCATTCGTGGAACCCGTCGTCCGCGCGCACCAGCTGGGCGGTGACGCGCAGTCGATTACCCGCCTTGCGGACGCTGCCCTCGAGCAGATGCGTCACGCCCAGCACGCGTGCGATCTCACCGACGGTCACCGACTTACCCTTGAACGAGAACGACGAGGTTCGTGCCGGCACGCGCAGCCCGGGCAGCTTGGTCAGCACGTCGATGAGCTCCTCGCTCAAGCCGTCCGAGAAGTACTCCTGGTCGTGTTTCTCGCTCATATCGAGGAACGGCAGCACCGCCACCGACCTGGTCGTGATGCCACCGCGCGCCGCGGCGGCAGGCGGCGCCGCTACGGGCTCGTTGCTGCGGGAATGCCGCCACGCGAACCAGCCGCCGCCGGCAACGAGCACTCCTAAACAGAGCGCCAGCAGCGGCCAGGAAAACCGACGCGCTGGAACCGCCGGCGCCGAGCGCGGTGAGAGCTCAGGCGGGGCCCCGAGCGCGGGCGGCACCTGGCCGAGGAGCGCCGCGACCCGTGAGACGAAGGATTGCGGCGTCTGGCCGGCCGGCAGGCGCGACCACTGCAGGTCACGGAACCGTTCCGGGACCGCGGCGTCACGTTCGCTGGTACCGTCAACGACCACCGGCACGAGGAATGCCTTGCGCTCGGACATGTCCCGGGTCCGGTCAACCGCGAGGCTCCACTCGCGGCGGAAATAACCCTCGTCACGGGATTCCGTGGCCGCCGAGATCACCGGGATGAACAGGCGACAATCGCGGATTCGATCGCGGATCTGCCGGTCCCATGCGTCGCCGCCCCGCAGCTCGCTCTTGTCGAACCAGACCTCGATCCCGGCCGCCCGGAGCGCCTCACAGATGCGACCGGCCGCCTCGGCATCCTCGGACGCATAGCTGAGAAATACGGCGCGTGAAAGCTCCGACGTCGGCACCCGGCCCCCCCTGCGCTTCAACGCCACCGACAGCTTATCGCATCTGCCAGGCGCCGCAGCACGGCGACCTGCGGGAGACAGTCTGCGCCCCCAAGACCGACCGCGCCGCCCCTGAATCACTCTTACTTCGCCGAAGCTCCGCGCGCGGGTGGGTTGGGCCCCAGGATCATCAGCAGTCGGGTAAGGAGATAGAGCCTCGGGGTGACCGTCGTCAGGTCGGCGAATTCGCGCTCGGAGTGGAAACCGCCTCCCACCGGGCCGAGACCGTCCAGCGCGGCGACTCCGGCCGCGGCGGCCAGCGCCGATTCTGATGCGCCACCATTGCCCCCGCTGGTGATGGCGCGGCCGATGCCGGAGTAGATCTGCTGTGCCAGGGCGGCCAGCTGGTCCGTGGCCGGGTTGTTCGGCAGCGGCGGATAAGCCGCCTCGCGTGTAACGGTGACCGTGGTGTCAGGTATCAGCGTCGTCGCGGCGTTCTTGCGCAATGCACGCTCGACGTTGTCGAGATCGGCAGCCTCTCGTATACGCACGTTGATATCGGCCGAAGCCGCATCCGGGATGATGTTGCTGCGCGTCCCGGCTTGCATGACGGTCAGATTGACGGTGAGACCGGGCCCGGAAGTCGGAAAGGCGCTCAAGCCCTGCAGCTGGTGTATCAGCTCGAGGGCCGCGTTGCGGCCATCCTGGGGTGCGATGCCGGCGTGCGCGGCGCGACCGTGCACCTCGATGTGGAACGTCGAGGCGCCCTTGCGCCATACGGTCATGACATCCGGCTCATCTCCCGGCTCCAGATTCAGCTCCACATCGCTGTCGGCGAGCAGCCGGTTTATCAAGCCCAGGGTGCCGGGCGAGCCACGCTCCTCGGATGACTCGATCAGAAAAACGATCTGCCTGAAGTCCTTGAAACTGAGGTCGTGCAGGATCTGCAGCGCCTCTATGCCCTCGACTACTCCACCCTTTTCATCACTGATGCCTGGCCCATAAGCTCGCGTCCCATCGGTGCGGTAGGGGCGGCGTGCCGCGGTCCCCGGCTCGAACACCGTGTCGAGGTGGCCGATCAGCAGGATCCGTGCCTTACCGCGGCCTTTGAGCGTGGCGACGATGTTGTTGGCGAGGCCCGGCGCCTCGGCCGGAAGGGACTGCACGTCTATGCCCAGCGCCCGCAAGCGGGAAGTCAGGATCTCGCCGACCCGGTTGCCGCCGTCGACGTTGCCGCTGCCGGAGTCAACGTTCACGGCCTGCTCGAGCAGCTGCAGTTGCGCGCCCCGGGCTGCCTGCGCGGCTGCCCAGACCTTCGCGTCGCGGGCTGCTGCCGCCTGCAGCTCATGAACGCACGCGATTCCGATCAGCGCCGCCGCGACGGTGGCCCACGTGGTTTTTCTCACCTGACCCCCCTTGAGCCGGCCGGTGCCGGGCCGCCATTGTTCGGGATTCCCGACTTCAAGCCAATCGCCACGCGTGCGCGGGATGCAGCCGCAGGAGCGTCCAGCCCCGATCCGGTGCAGGCGCACGCCCGCCCGCGCATGCGGGACCTATACTGGGCACCAGGAGTAGTGAGTGAACCCCACTGCGGACCCGACCGCCGACGGCTCGCGCCCGGTGCTGATCTACGACGGCGACTGCGGTTTCTGCGTCTACTGGGCGCGCTACTGGCAGAAGCTCACCGGCAGCCGCGTGCGCTTCGGTCCTTACCAGGACCTGGCGGCGCACTATCCGCATGTGCCGCTCGCCGAGTTCCGGCGTGCCTCGCAATACATCGCCGCCGACGGCCGGCGGGCTGCGGCCGCCGAGGCCAGCTTCCTCACTCTGAGCCACGCGCCCGGCAAGCAGTTCTGGCTGACGCTGTACCGCAGACTGCCCGGATTTGCCGCCCTCGCCGAGCTCGTCTACGCGTTCATTGCGCGCCACCGGCCGGCGGGCTACCGCATCAGCATGTTGCTGTGGGGCCGCGACTACGCACCGCCGCGATATGAATTGGGCGCTTTTCTGTTCCTGCGCGGACTGGGGCTGGTCTATCTGGCGGCGTTCGTCTCGTTCGGTGTGCAGGCGCGGGGACTGATCGGCAGCCACGGCATCCTGCCACTCGGGGAGTTCGCCGATGCTGTGCGGGCCGCTGTCGGCGCCGAGCGCTTCTACCTGGTGCCGATGGTGTTCTGGTGGAGCGCCAGCGACTTCGCCATCCAGACGGTGTGCTGGGGCGGGGCCGGGCTGGCGCTGCTGCTGACCTGCAACCTGCTGCCGCGCGTCAGCCTGCTGCTCCTGTACATCCTGTACCTGTCGCTGCTCTACGCCGGGCAGGTGTTCATGACCTATCAGTGGGACGTCTACCTGCTAGAGGCGGGATTCCTCGCGCTGCTGATGAGCTTCGCCACCACCCCGGGAGTGTGGCTGCTGCGGTGGCTGCTGTTCCGCTTCATGTTCATGTCGGGCGTGGTCAAGCTGCTGAGCGGTGACCCTAACTGGTGGAACCTGTCGGCACTGTCGTATCACTTCGTCAGCCAGCCGCTGCCGACGCCGCTCGCCTGGTACGCCGCGCACCTGCCGGCGGCGTTACTGCGCTGCGCCACCGGCGGCATGTTCGTCATCGAGCTGGGACTGCCCTTCCTGATCTTCTGCCCGCGCCGCCTGCGCTTCCTCGCGGCCGGCGGCATGCTGCTGCTCCAGACCCTGATTCTGATTACCGGCAACTACAACTGGTTCAACCTGCAGACCATGCTGCTGTGCCTGCTGCTGTTCGACGATTTGGCGCTGCGCCGAATCTTGCCTGAGCGCCTGCTCGCGCAGTGGACGTTGCCGCAGGCCTGCCGGCCACGTCGCGCTACGTCGCTGCTCGTCGCCGCCTCCGCTGCGCTCATCGTGCTCTGCAGCCTGGTGCAGATGGCTGCGCGGTTCGGCGGCAGCCCGCCCGCGGTCGCGCAGCTGGTCGCGCGCGCAATTGAACCACTGCACGTCGTGAGCCCCTACGGCCTGTTCGCGGTCATGACCACCGAGCGCGACGAGATCGTCATCGAGGGTTCCTACGATGGCATCGACTGGCGGGAGTACGCGTTCCGCTACAAGCCGGGGGATGTGACGCGGCGTCCGCCCTGGAATATCCCGCACCAGCCGCGCCTGGACTGGCAGATGTGGTTCGCAGCCCTCGACGATCCGCGCCGGCTGCGGTGGTTCGCGCTGTTCCTGACCCGGGTGCTGCAGAACGAGCCCACGGTCATGGCGCTGATGGCCAGCAATCCATTCCCCGACAAACCGCCCCGGTACGTGCGCGCAAAGTTCTACGCCTACACCTTTTCCGGCGCGGCAGACAAGACGCCCGGACCGTGGTGGAACCGGCGCCTGCTCGGCCTGTACTTCCCGGCAGTGAGCCTCAGGGAGTGAAACCCATCCGCGCAGGAGTGGAGGCAAACCGTGGGGATCTATTCTGAGGGCAGGACGATGTGCGGCGGTGCGCGCCGCCGCGATGCCTGCCCGAGCGAGTAATAGAGAATCGCGGGCACCAAGAGGCCGAGGATCCAGGAGATGTCCACACCGCCCAGCGGCGCCACCAGCGGCCCGGTGTAGAACGAGGTCGCGAGGAAGGGAATCTGCACCAGGATGCCGATCAGGTAGATCACGATGCCGGTCGCATTCCAGCGTCCGTAGCGACCGTCGGGATCGGACAAGGCCGGCACGTCGTAGCGCGAGCGGGTGAAGCAGTAGTAGTCGACCAGATTGATCGCGCTCCACGGGGTAAACACCGCCAGCAGGCACAGAATGAAGGTCTCGAACGCCTTGAGGAATGAGTGACGGCCCGTCAGTGCCAGCAGCGTGGAGATCCCGACCATGGCGATGATGTAGAGGACACGGTGCCGGAGCGAGACACGGACGCCGCGCCGCACCGCACTCACCATGGTCGCCATCGACATGAAACTGCCGTAGGCGTTCAGCGAAGTCACCGTGACCTTGCCGAAGGCGATGCCGAAATACAGCAGGCCCGCGAGCACGCCGCTTGAGCCGAGCCCGACGATATAGGCGACCTCGTGGTGCTCAAACTGCTTGCCGGCCAGTGCCGCTGCCAGCACACCGAAGGTCATCGAAATCTGCGAGCCGATGACCGATCCCAGCCCCACGGCCACGAACACGCGTGCGGCGGACGTCGCGCGCGGCAGGTAGCGGGAATAGTCGGCAACATAGGGCCCGTACGCGATCTGCCAGGACGCGGACAGCGACATGGCCAACAGGAACTGACTCAGCGAAAAGTGCCGCCGGGCGAGCAGCGCTGCGACGTCCTGACTGGCCAGCAGCCGGCTGAACATGTAAAGAAAGACCGCGATCCCGATGACGCTGGCCACGCGGCCCAGCCCGTGAATCATGCGGTATCCGCACAGGGTGACGAGCACGATCAGGCAGCTGAAGACGATGATCCCGAGGGCATCATCGATGTGCAGCAGCTGGCCGAGGGCCTGGCCGGCGAGCACCGTGCCGGTGGCGGAAAAACCGATGTACATCAGGCACACGGCGACGATCGGAATGATGGCGCCGTAGATACCGAACTGGACGCGGCTCGAGATCATCTGCGGCAGGCCGAGCTGCGGGCCCTGTGCCGCGTGCAGTGCCATCACCGCCCCGCCGAGCAGCTGGCCGAGGAGCAACGCAACCAGCGACCAGAACACATCGCCGCCGAAGACCACGGCCAGAGCGCCGGTCACGATCGCGGTGATCTGCAGATTGGCCGCGAGCCACAGGGTGAACTGGCTCGTCAGGCCGCCGTGACGCTCGGCATCCGGGATGTAGTCTATGGAACGGATTTCGATGGCGGCCGACACCGGCCCGTTGCTCACATCCGCCATCGTCTCTCCCTCCCCCGCGCCGCTGTTGAGTCAGGTCGCCTTCCGCAGCAGAGCATCACGGCGCGAGCGACCGGTGTCAAAGACCGCCTGCCAGGACGGCCCGCGCCATCTGCTATCCTCACCCCAACGGGCGCACAGGGGGATACATGCGCAGCGGTTTCTGTTACTCAGCCGTGCTGCTCGCGGCGCTCACGACGGCCGCCCTGCCGGCTTGGCCCGCGACCCTGATTCTCGTCAACGGGCGCATCTGGACCGAGAACCCGAGGCAACCCGAGGCCGAGGCCGTCGCCATCGACGGTAACCGCATCGTGGCGGTCGGCTCATCCGCCGCCATTCGCAAACTGGCCGCGGCGGGTGTCCAGATCGTCGACCTCGGCGGACGACGCGTCGTGCCGGGATTCAACGATGCGCACGTTCACTTCCTCGACGGCGGCGACGCGCTGGCCTGCGTGCAGCTGCGCGACGCGGCCAGTGCCGAGGAGTTCCGCCGCAGGATCGGGGACTACGCCAGGTCGCTGCCCAAGGGCGCGTGGGTGCGGAACGGCCTGTGGGACCACACGCGGTGGGCACCGGCCGCACTGCCGACCCATCAGCTGATCGACGCCGTGACGCCTGATAACCCGGTATTCGTCTGGCGCCTCGACGGGCACATGGCGCTCGCCAACGGTCTCGCCATGAAGCTCGCCGGCCTGGACCGCAATACCAAGGACATACCCGGCGGGGAGATCGTGCGCGACCAGGACGGCAACCCGACCGGTGTGCTCAAGGATCACGCCACCTCGCTGGTCGAGAAGGTCATGCCCCCCCTGTCGGAGCAGGAACAGGATGCCGCCATGCGGGCAGCCATGCACGAGGCAGCCAGTCACGGCGTGACCAGCGTGCACAACCTGTGGGATTCCACGTCCGACACGTTCTCTGCCGTGCGGTTGCGCGAGTTCCAGAAGTTCGCGCGCCGCGGCGAGCTGACGGTCCGGATCTATCACGCCAATCCCCTCCCCGAATGGCAGTCGCTCGCTTCAGCCGGTGTGCAGGCGGGCTTCGGCAGCCCGCTGCTGCGCATCGGCAACCTCAAGAGCTTCGCCGACGGTGCACTGGGTTCGGAGACCGCCTGGATGGACGCGCCATTCGCGGACCGGCCCGGCTACAGTGGCCTGGCGAGCGCCGACCTGGCGGATTCCGCCGCCTACTACGCCAGCATCAAGGGAGCCGACCGCGCGGGGCTGCAGGTGTCCATCCACGCGATCGGCGACCGTGCCATCCACACGATACTCGACCTGTTCGAGCGCGCCGAAAAAGAGAACGGCGCCGCCGACCGTCGCTTCCGCATCGAGCACGTGCAGCATCTGCGACCCGCGGACGCGCCGCGCTTCGCCGCACTCGGGGTGATTGCCTCGATGCAGCCCTACCACGCAATCGACGACGGCCGCTGGGCCGAGAAGGAGCTCGGACCGGTGCGCATCCAGTCGAGCTACGCGTGGCGCACGCTCCTCGACCACGGCGCCGTGCTGGCGTTCGGCTCGGACTGGCCGGTCGCACCGCTCGACCCGCTGATGGGCATTTACGCGGCCGTCACGCGGCGCACCCTCGACGGCAAGAATCCAGACGGCTGGGTGCCGCGCGAGCGCATCACGGTCGCCGAAGCCGTGCACGCCTACACCGTTGGCTCCGCGTTCGCCGAGTACCAGGAGCAGATCAAAGGCTCGCTCGAGCCCGGCAAGCTGGCGGACCTCGTGGTGCTCACCGAGGACATCTTCCACGTCGCGCCCGCCAACCTCGACAGGGCCCGCGCCTACATGACCGTGTTCGACGGCACCGTCATCTACCGCAGCGACGGCAAGCATCCCTAGCCCGCGGCGCGGCCTCACCGAAGCAGTTGTGAGACCCGCGCATGGCTTCGTCCGGCCATGCATCCGCGCTGCAGGTTTTGGCGCGCACTCAACCGGCTCGGTCGCCGGTCACTGATCTAGTTGCGATCCTCCGCAGATCTCGCTGTGCCGCTGCGACGAGGCACCACCCGCACGGTTCCCATCATGCCGCCGTCCAGATGCTGAGCGATGTGGCAGTGAAACGGGAACAAGCCAATGATGCGCGGATCCCGGAAGTCCATGCGCAGCGTCACGCTCGGGTAGGGTCCAAAGCCACGCCAGGCCGGGACATCAACGGTGTCGAGCAAGTCCGGCTCCGCCACCGGCTGCAGCGAGCGCACCACTACGAGGAAATGCGGGCCGCAGGCCCGCGCTTCCGGGGAGCGGCACCGGCCAACTTATGCGCAAAGGCCAACGCGCGCCTTTGAGACAGGTGACTGCTGGGGCTGCGCCATGCGCGTTCTCGAAATCCCGGCGCTTGCTGCGCGGGCAGGCCTCCAGCGGTCGAGTTTCAGTAGACCGCGGCGTCGATCAGCGGTACACGCGGTGAATGGCGGGCATTCATGGCCACCGTCGATTCGATGGCTCCCATGTTCGCGGCTGCAGCGCCCTTCGCGCCGTACAGCCGGCATCTGCGGCCCGCTATTGCCGGTTGAGCTCCATATGATCCATGCCGTTGCACTCGTCGCGGACCTTGTTGTGCACGATCGAGGTGGCCATGTTGACCTCTTGCTGGTCGCTGTTGCTCAGCAGGCGCAGGTAGCCCTGCGCATCGCTGCCGGCGGGAGGTGTGGGCTCGTCGCTACCGGCCTGCTCCGCGGCGCGCCACGCCGTGATCCAGCCCTCGAGCTGCTGACGTTGCTCCGCCGCGATCGAATTGCGCTTTGTCGAAAGTTTGTCGGCGAGCTCCTTGGCGCGGAAGCCTTTCGTCCGGTTGAAGCAGGCCAGCGTGCCGCTCTTCTCGAGGTAGTCGGCCTGCGTCGCCGAGCCCGCAGCGTACTTGCGCGGCGTGAAGGGATGCGCGTCCAGCCACGCCTGCGCTGCGGAGTTGGCGGCCCCGGCATCTGCCGGCGGCGCATTGCGCTGGGCGCGGCGCTGGTCGTGCATGGCCGCCAGCTCCTGCGCACGGGCCGACGCGTCGGCGGTCTGTGCCGCCCCGCCGCCCTGGCAGCCCGCCATGACCTGCTGCGTCCGCGCCATCTGTTCCTGGCTCATCGCCAATTGCTCGTTCGTGTCCAGACGCGTCATGTAGCGCATGGGGTTCTTCGGATCGGGCGATCGGGGCATTGTGGTCGCGCCGCTGGCTTGCGCGGCGCGTACAACGGCGATGTCCTCTTCCCAGGCCTTGCGTTCCTGCGCCGCTAGGTTCGGCATCGACGCCAGCTTTTTCTCCATGTGCTCGGCCATGATCTGCCATCGCACGCCCTTCGTGGCACCCATGCACGCGCTGCGCTGCTCTCTCGCCGTCGCTACATGCGCGGGAGGCGCCGCGTGCAGCAGATCCGGCAATGGCACGCGCGTATCGATTGGCGCGTGGCGCCCCCCAGCGGGGTCCGAGAACTGCGACATGCCACCGTACTGCGCCTCGCACTTCTCATGCACCTCGTTGGCGAAGCGGCCATACGCGCCGCTGACTTCCTGCTGCTCCTCATCGCTCATCTCGAGCAGGTAGCGCTGGCTGTTTTTCGGATCGGGCGCCGGTACTTGCTGACCGGCAGCCTTGGCATTCAGCCACGCGGCGTCTTCCTGGATCTTCTTGCGCGCATCGGCGGAAAGGTCCGGCGAGTGGTCGAGCTTGCGTTGCAGGACCTGCGCGTTCAGCTTTTCCTGGGCGCCGGAGGTTTGCGCCATGCAGCCATTGTAGTCGTCCAGTCCGTGCAGATTCGTCGCACCACCGGCGGCCGGGACTGAGCCACCGGCGGGTTGGGGCGACGCAGCCTGACTCTGCTGTGTCGGCTGCGAAGCCGCCTTTAGCTTCGCGGCCGCATCGTGAAGCTTGTCGAGAATGCTCTGCGACCAGGCCGACGGCGCGAACATTAGGACGCCGATGTATGCCAATGGGACGAACTGCTTCATCTTGCCCCCCTTGCCTGACGCCGGTTTCGACCGGACGAATTATGGAACGACCAAGCCTCAACTCGACGGTATTGTAACCGCCCCAAGGAATCCGCAGCGACTTCTTCCCGGAGAGCTAATTTCCGCGAAATCGCCACAGTTAGCTCCTCCCGTAGCACGCCTCGGGCGACTTCCGGTCGACTCCAATCGTCGTTCCGCCGCTAGACCAGCGCTCACTTCAATCGGACTGTCATGCCGCATCCGCAGCATGTGGGTGAGGTTTGATTGCGACTTGCTTGTCGAGCTTATCTTTGGCCATTTCCAGCAATTAATGCTCAACCAGAGCCTCGACGCGGGCAACGCCGGGGGCCGTGTGGGCTATGAGAGCGCCTCCCAGTTAAGCCGCGAGTACAGCCGCCTGTTTGGCGCTCCGCCTCAGCGCGATGTCAGGCGCATGCGACTGAGCCAGTCGTCGTGACGACAGTAGTATCGCGAATGCGTCTGGCGTCGCAACCGCGGCACGGCACTCGTGAAGTGAAGGCGCAACCGTGCAATCGTATCTTCGTCCGTCCTGCCGGACTCTTCACCAGATATTATTCATGATAGTCGGCGCTGAAGCCGGACTTGCCACGGAAACCACGGGGTGGGGGTACCGCTGGCATGCGACCGGTCGACTTTCAGTAGACGTCCCCGTTGATCCAGCGGTAGATGAAACCTCATTCCGATCGAAGCAGTGCCCGAGTTGACCCGCCGCGTCGCTACGCCCGATAGATCAGCGCCGCTAGTTGAGTAGGCTTTTAATTTCGCGCAGCAGCGCATTGACATCGACCGGCTTGGGCAGAATTCGGTCGGCAACTAACTTGGCTTTCTCCACATGCTTATCCGCGGTGTCCCCCGTCAGCATGATCGTAGGAGGCTTGAAACCGAGCCGCGCCGCGATTTCAGCGACGATCTCATCGCCCCTAAATCCCATCGGGAGCTGAAAATCGCTCAAAATCAAATGGGGGCGCAGGCCGTGGACTTCCACCTGCTGCATCGCCTCGTCGCGGGTCGCGACACTGAAGACCTCGTAGCCTTCCAGGCGCAGCAGCATCGCCATGGATCGCGCCACGCCGGGGTCATCCTCAATGTGCAGCACCTTGATGGATCCGGTCGACCGCATCGGAATCAGCACCGGTATCTCAATCGGCTTCGCTGAAACGGCAGTTGCCACACCCCGCGGCAGCTGTACGGTGAAGGTTGAACCCTCGCCCACACGCGACTCGATGGTGATCGCGTGATCAAGAAGCCGGCAAATGGTCTGCACGATCGATAGGCCAAGTCCCACGCCTTGATGCTGATCACGATTGGGATTGTCAATCTGGTAGAACGCCTCGAATAACCTCTGCAAGTTCTGCGGCGCAATGCCCGGTCCAGTGTCCTTGATATCGATATAGAGCTGGCTGGCGTCTGTGCGGACCCGTAATTGCACCGCACCGTGCTGCGTATACTTGATGGCGTTGCCGACCAGATTACGCAGAATGACCGGTAATAGCATCGCATCACTGCGGGCAAGTTCCGCGGAATCTTCGATATCCAATGAGAGCGACTTGCTGGCCGCGGCGTAGCCGAATTCCGAGCGCAAGCGCGGAAGGATCTCTTGCAAAGGAAAATCGCGAATCAGAGGCTTAATGGCCCCCGCCTCCAATCGATTGATATCGATCAGTGACGCGAGCATCTGATCCATGGTTCGCACCGATTCCTCGAGCAAAGCAATGTGCGGCGCGTACTCGGTGTTTTCAAAGGCCCGCGCAAGTACTGCTTGCAGAGTCCAGATCGTCTGCAGAGGCTGGCGCAG
>JANWKL010000146.1 GCA_025451375.1 Steroidobacteraceae bacterium | reverse complement strand
GCCTATTAGCCGTCGGCATCCTGGCGGTCGCGCTCGCTTCGGTGGGGCGAGCGCAAGCTGCACCCGGGGCGGCGCCTGGTTGTGCAGCCGCCACCCAGGAACAAGCCAAATTGCTGGCAGGCCAGTTTTATCGACAGGGACAGTACCAGCGCGCCGGTGAGTGCTACCAGGCGGCCGGGGACCTGGCCGATGCCAATGAAGCGTTCGTCAAGGCCATCCCGGCAAACAGCGATGCGGCAAGAAGGGAGCTACATCGTCAAGGCCAGGTGGCGAAGACGCTGTTCACGAACCTGCAGCAGCACTTTCGATCCAGTCATTGAGAGCCCAGAGCGTGCAATAGTTGCGCGTCAACTAAGGTCGAAGCGATCGAGCTCCATCACCCGGGACCAGGCCGCGACGAAGTCCCTGACGAACTTCTCGTTCGAGTCCGCCGAACCGTAGACCTCCGCCAGGGCTCGCAACTGCGAGTGTGAGCCGAAGACAAGGTCCACACGGGTTGCGGTCCATTTGAGCGCATTCGTCCTGCGCTCGCGCCCTTCGTACACGCCCGGCGCGCCCGCGGCCGGTTGCCAGCTCGTGCTCATGTCGAGGAGATTCACGAAGAAGTCGTTCGTCAACATCTGCGGCCGCTTCGTGAAAACGCCGTGCGTCGTGCCCGCGGTATTGGCACCGAGGACGCGCAGGCCGCCGGTGAGAACCGTCATCTCGGGCGCGGTCAGCGTCAACAGCTGCGCCCGATCCACCAGCAGCTCCTCAGGTGAGAGGCGCTGGGTGCCCCGCAGATAGTTGCGAAACCCGTCCGCGGTCGGCTCGAGCGGGGCGAAGGAATGGACGTCGGTTTGCTCCTGCGAGGCGTCCGCGCGTCCGGGCGTGAAGGGAACCTTCACCTCAAACCCCGCATCCTTGGCGGCCTTCTCGAGCGCTGCGGCGCCGCCGAGCACGATCAGGTCGGCGAGCGAGACCTTCTTCCCGCCCGGCTGCGAGGCGTTGAAGTCCTGCTGGATGGCCGTGAGCCGCTCGAGCACCGGCGCGAGTTCGGCTGGCTGGTTGACGTCCCAGTCCTTCTGCGGCGCGAGGCGAATGCGCGCGCCGTTCGCGCCACCGCGCTTGTCCGAGCCGCGGAACGTCGATGCGGAGGCCCACGCCGTCGCGATGAGTCGCGATACCGACAGACCCGAGGCGAGGATCTTCGCCTTAAGAGCCGTAATGTCCTGTTCGCCGATGAGGGGATGATCCAGCGCCGGGATCGGGTCCTGCCACGGCAGAACTTCCTTCGGCACCAGCGCGCCAAGATAGCGTGCGCGCGGACCCATATCGCGGTGAGTCAGCTTGAACCACGCGCGCGAAAAGGCATCCGCGAACTCTTGCGGGTGCTCATAGAAGCGCCGCGAGATCTTCTCGTAAGCCGGATCCATGCGCAGCGCGAGGTCGGTCGTCAGCATGGCGGGCGGGTGACGCTTCGACGCCTCGTGTGCATCGGGCACCGCGCCCGCGCCCGCGCCGTTCTTCGGACGCCACTGATGGGCGCCGGCCGGGCTCTTCGTCAGTTCCCACTCGTAAGTGAACAGGTTCTCGAAGAAGTTGTTGCTCCAGCGGGTCGGCGTAGCGGTCCAGGTCACTTCCAGGCCGCTCGTGATGGCGTCACGACCCTTCGCTGTGCGGAACTTGCTGGCCCAGCCGATACCCTGCGCCTCGACATCGGCGCCTTCGGGCGCCGGGCCCACGAGCGAGGCATCGCCGGCGCCGTGAGTCTTGCCGAAGCTGTGTCCGCCGGCGATGAGTGCTACGGTTTCCTCGTCGTTCATTGCCATGCGAGCGAACGTCTCGCGGATGTCGCGGGCTGCGCTAAGCGGATCGGGCTTGCCGTTCGGACCTTCAGGATTGACGTAGATGAGCCCCATCTGCACAGCGCCAAGCGGGTGCTCGAGATCGCGGTCGCCGCTGTAGCGCTCATCGGCCAGCCACTTTCTCTCCCGGCCCCAGTAAACAGCCCGCTCGGGCTCCCAGGTATCTTCGCGGCCGCCGCCGAATCCGAAGGTCTTGAAGCCCATCGACTCGAGGGCGACGTTGCCCGCGAGGATCATGATGTCGGCCCAGGAGATCCGGCGCCCGTATTTCTGCTTGATCGGCCATAGAAGGCGCCGCGCCTTGTCGAGGTTGGCGTTGTCTGGCCAGCTGTTGAGCGGCGCGAAGCGCTGCTGTCCTGCTCCCGCGCCACCGCGACCGTCGCCGATGCGGTAGGTGCCGGCGCTGTGCCACGCCATACGAATGAAGAGCGGTCCATAGTGGCCAAAATCCGCCGGCCACCAATCCTGTGACTCCGTCATCAGGGCATGGAGATCCTTGATCACCGCATTCAGGTCGAGACCCTGGAACTCCTTTCCATAGTCAAAGGACTCGCCCATCGGATTGGACAACGCGGAGTGCTGGTGCAGAACCTGCAGGTCAACCTGGTTCGGCCACCAGCCCTGATTGGTGTGCGCCTGGGTCGCGCCGGTGAATGGGCATTTTCCTTCAGTGGCCTTCTCACTCATTGTCCGACTCCGTTGGCTAAGGGTCTTGCAACGCATCCGGAGTGTGCCGGCGGTCGACTCGCACTGGCCAATCAATTGAAATCATGGACGAGATAGAGCGTGTCTATCGATGCCACGAGGCGATTGCACGGTTCGACCGTTGTTTGTAGACCGTCGCTATGCGCACGGTCAGTTGGCCGCAGGCAGCGCGCCCGTTGCGCCCTTGTCGGGCTGCTCGGTCTGCCAGCCCCCGCCGGCCGCGCGATACAGCTGCACCAGCGACAACAGGGTATTCAAGTGTGCGGCGGACAGCGACAGCTCCGCTGTGAACAGGTCGCGGTCGGCGTTGATCACGTCGAAGTAGGAGGAGTAGCCGACGCGGTAGCGCGCCAGCGCAATGGTGTTGGCCTTGCGCTGGGCATCGACCTGGGCTTGCTGCGCTACCTGAAATTCGGCGTATTTCTGCCGCGCGATGAGCGCGTCGGATACTTCGCGGAAAGCGGTCTGGATGCTCTGCTGGTATTGCAGCAGAGCCTGCCGTTTCTGCGCATCCGCCAACTCGAGCTGGTAGAGATTCACCTGCGAGCTCAGCAGGGGTTGCAGCAGGCTGGCGCCGACCGACCAGGCCCTGGTGGGCCCGGAGAACAGGTCCGACACCGCGGAACTGACACCGCCCCCGGCTGCGGTAAGCGCGATGGAGGGGAACAGGTTCGCCCTGGCTACGCCAACGTTGGCATTGGCCGCCACCAGATTCTGCTCCGCCTGACGCAGGTCCGGACGGCGCTCCAGGAGGCTCGAGGGCAGGCCGGCGGGTGGCACCGGCACGACGGTCGATTCGGTCGAACGCTTGAGCTGGCCGTTATCGGTGCGAACGATATTGTCCGGGTTGCGGCCCAGGAGCACGCTCAGCTGGTCTTCGGAGATGCCGATCTGGCGCTGCAGGTCCGGGATGGTGGCCTGGGCGATGGCCAGCTGCGCTTCAGCCGTCGCGACGTCCAGGCCTGACACGGTGCCGCGGTCGTGTTGCGCGTGCGTCAGGTCGACGAACTTCTGGCGTGTCCCAACCGTGTGCGTGGTGATTGCGAGTTGCTCATCCAGCGTTAACAGCGTGAAGTAGGCGGTAGCGACGCTGGCGACGAGCCCCGCTGTCACATCCTGTTTGGAGTACTGGGAAACGAGCAGTTGTGCGCGCGCCGCTTCCGTGGCGCGCCGGTACTTGCCCCAGAAATCCAATTCGTAGGACAGGCTGCCCTCCACCGAAAACACATTGCTCAGCGCCGGTGCGCCGGGGACTCGCTGATCCGCGGAAGTGCGCGCGCGCTGCGCGGAAGCCAGGACCGAGACCTGCGGCAGTTGCTGCAAGCGCGTCGAGCCCAGAACGGCGCGCGCCTGGTCGACGCGCGCCGCGGCAATGCGTACGTCGAGGTTATTATCGAGAGCCTCGCGGATCAGCGACTGCAGGGTGGGGTCCTGGTAAAGGTGCCACCAGCCCTGATCGGCAAAGGAGCTGCTGCCGGCGGCGGTGTCGAAGCGGTAGGCAGCCGGAATGCTTTCCTTAGGCCGCTGGTAGTTGGGTCCCAGCGCGCACGCCGCCGCGAACATGGTGGTGCAGGCGATAGCGATGCTGCGCAGGGGGCGTCTCATGAGTGCGCGGCCGTGGCAACTGCAGGCTTGCCGCGGATGCGCTCCTGGAGGGTCTGCACCAACACGTAGAACACCGGGATGATGAAAATGCCGATCATGGTGGCGACGCTCATGCCGAACACCACGGCGGTGCCGAGCACCAGGCGCGCGCCGGATCCGGCGCCAGTAGCGATGGCCAGCGGTACGGAACCGAGGATGAAAGCGAACGAGGTCATCAGGATCGGCCGCAGGCGCAGGCGTGCGCCCTCGATCGCCGCATCCACCAGCGGCTTGCCACGCTCGTACTCGAGCTTGGCAAATTCGACGATGAGAATGGCGTTCTTCGCCGCCAGGCCGATCAACATCACGAGCCCGATCTGGGCGTAGATGTCGCTCGCCATGCCGCGCAGCGTCAGTCCTATGTATGCGCCGAGTACCGCGAAGGGGATACCCAGCAGCACCGCGAACGGTACCGCCCAGCTCTCGTACAGCGCCGCCAACACCAGAAAGACGAAGACGATCGCCATGCCAAAGATCGCCCCCGTCTGCCCACCGGAGAGTTTTTCCTGGTAGGTCGTGCCGGTCCACTCATAGCCGTAGCCATCCGGCAGATTGGCTGCCAGTGCCTCCATCGCCAGTGTCGCTTGCCCCGAGCTGTACCCCGGCGCGGCGGAGCCGTTGATCGTCACCGCGCGGAACACGTTGTAGCGTTCGATGTACTCCGGTCCCTGGATTTCCTTGATGGACACCAGGGTCGACAGCGGCACCATGTCGCCCTGGGCGGTGCGCACATACAGCCCGTTGACCGAATCCGGCGAGGAGCGCGCCGGCGCTTCCGCCTGGGCGGTCACTTTGTAGGTGCGTCCAAAGAGGTTGAAGTCGTTGATGTAGTTGTCGCCGAAGAAGGTCTGCAGGGTCGAGAAGATGTCCGAGAGCGATACGCCGAGGGTCTTGGCGCGCTCGCGGTCGAGCACGTACTCGATCTGCGGCGTGCGCACATTGAACTGCGTAAAGACCCGTGTCAGTTCCGGGCGCTGGTTGGCTTGTCCCACGAAATCCTGGAGCACGCCGGCGAATTTCTGAATATCACCGCCGGTGCGATCTTCCAGTATGAATTCGAAGCCTCCGGCGGTGCCGATGCCCGGAACCGGCGGCGGATTCAAAGCGAGTACGTTGGCTTGCCTGATCCCGCCTGCCAGCTTGTTTAAGCGCGCCGCCAACGCGAGCGCCCCATGCGCCGCACCGGCGCGCTGGCTCCAGGGCTTGAGGATGATGAAGAGGGTCGCGGCGTAGGACGAATTGGTACCGGTGAGAAGATTCAGCCCGGTGATAGCGAACGTCGACTCCACTTCCGGCTGCTTGCGCAGGACCGCGCTGAATTCCCCGGCCACCGCTTCGGTACGTTGGAGCGAGGCTCCCACCGGTAGCGTCACCAGGCCGATCAGGTAGCCCTGGTCCTCGTCAGGCATGAAGCCGGTCGGCCGCGCGTGCAGCAGCCACATCGCGGCCAGGGTAAGAATGAGGAAGACTGCCATCGAGCGCGCGGTGCGACGGATGGCGCTGCCGACGGTGCCGACGTAGCGCGCAGTGAAGCGCTTGAAGCCGCGGTCAAAGGCGCCGAAGAAGCGCCCCAGGATGCCGCCGAAGTGCGATTCTGCCGTTGGCTTGAGCAGCAGGGCGCATAGCGCCGGTGTGAAGGTGAGAGCGACGATCGCCGAGATCGCCACCGAAACCGCGAGCGTCAGTGCGAACTGACGGTAGAACTGACCGGTGAGGCCGCCGAGGAAGGCCACCGGCACGAACACCGAGATCAACACCAGCGCGATCGCTATCACCGGGCCGGACACCTCCTGCATCGCCGCCTTGGTCGCCTCCGGAGCTGGCAACTTGCGGCTATCCATGATCTCGGTGACGGCTTCGACCACGACGATGGCATCGTCCACCACGAGACCGATCGCGAGCACCAGCGCGAACAGGGTCAGGGTGTTGAGCGAGAAACCCAGCGCGATGAAGGCGCTGAACGCGCCGATCAGAGACACCGGGATCGCCAGCATCGGGATCAGGGTGGCGCGCCAGCTCTCCAGGAAGATGAACACCACCAGCAGCACCAGCACACCCGCTTCGAGCAGGGTCTTGAGCACTTCGTGCACCGATTCCGACACGAACAGCGTGGTATCGAAAGGAATCGCGTAGTGGATACCCTTGGGGAAGGTCGGTGCGAGGGATTCCATGACCTGGCGCACGCCCTTGGCTACCTCCAGCGCGTTGGCATCGGGCAACTGGTAGACGCCGATGATCGCGGTTGGTGCGCCGTTGAGTCTGGTGGAGCGCGAATAGTCGGTAGCGGCGAGCTCGATGCGGGCGATGTCCTTGAGGTGGACGATGGCGCCGTCCGCCCCGGTGCGCACCACGATGTTGCCGTATTGCTCGGGCGTTGACAGGCGTCCCTTCACCGATGCGACGTACTGCATTTGCTGTCCGGCGAGCGCGGGCTCCGCGCCGACGGTGCCGGCCGGAGCGACCACGTTCTGCTCGGTGAGGACGGCGGTGACGTCCTGGGTCGTGACGGCGAGGTGCGCCATCTTGGCCGGATCGAGCCAGATACGCATGCCATAGTCGCGGGCGCCGAACACCACGACCTGGCCGACGCCGTGCACACGCGCCAGCGGATCGAATACGTGGAGAGTGGCGAAGTTGGACAGGAACAGGTAATCGTAGCGCGGATCGTCCGAACCGATGGTCACCGCCAGCAGGATTTGCGGCTGGCGCTTGGCGACGGTGACCCCCTGCTGCAACACCTGCTGCGGCAGTTTGCGTTGGGCGACGGAGACCTGGTTTTGCACGTCCACCGCGGCGATGTCCTGGTCGGTGCCGACGTCGAAGGTCACCGTGAGCGAGTAGCTGCCGTCGTTGGCGCTCTTGGAGTCCATGTAAATCATGTGCGGGACGCCGTTGACCTGCTGCTCGATCGGCGCAGCGACGGACTGCTCGATGGTGGCGGCGTCGGCGCCCGGAAAAACAGTCGAGACGACGATGGTCGGCGGGGTGATCTGCGGGAAGCGGGCGATTGGCAGCGTGGCGAGCGCGACGCCGCCGGCGAGCGTAATGATGATGGCGAGGACCGTCGAGAAAATCGGACGGTCGATGAAAAAGTTGATCACGCGGGGTGCCGCGCCGCAGCCGCCGTCTCAGGGGTGCTTGCCAGCGGCGTAGCGTGCACCGCCGCACCTGGCTTGAGGCGCTGCACGCCGTCCACGACGACCACATCCCCGGCTTTGAGTCCCCGGCTCACCTGCCAGCCGTTGCCGATACGTGGCCCCATCTCAACGTCGCGCTGTTGCGCCTTATTCTCGCCATCGACGACCCAGACGAAGAACTTGCCTTGCAACTCCTGGATAGCGCGTTGCGGCAACACAATGGCATCCGTCAGCTGCGCGGTTACGACCTGCACCCGCGCAAACTGCCCCGCGTGCAGCAGATGTTGTGGGTTGTCAACTTGCAGGCGGATCGCCAGTGTGCCGGTGCGCTGATCCACGGCCGGATCGATGAAGTTCAGCTGCGCTTGCTGCGGGTATTCGGAGCCGTCGGCGAGAAAGATGCGAAACGGCGGTGGCGTGGTGCTCTTTTGGTTGGGCGCGCGGCCGAGCTCGCGCTGCAGAGTCAGCAGCCGTTGTTCACTGATGGAAAAATTCACATACATTCGGTCGGTCTGGTAGAGCGTCGTCAGCAGAGTAGTGTTCGCCGTCACCAGGGCGCCGAGGCGCAGCTGCGCGCGGCCCATCACACCGTCGATCGGGCTGGTGATGGTTGTGTATCCGAGGTTCAGCGTGGCGGTCCGGACGGCCGCTCGGTTGGCGTCCACCGATGCCCGGTTGGCGTCGTCCTTGGCCACCGCCGCGTCCAACTCCTGCTGACTCACGGCATCGATTTCCGACAAAGACTTCGCGCGCGCCAGATCGCGCTTTGACTGCACCAGGGCCGCCTCGCTCTGTGCAAGGGCCGCCTTTGCCTGGGCGAGTGCTGCGATGTAGGGCTGCCGATCGATGACGAACAGCAACGCCCCGACGTCCACGCGCTCGCCCTCGATCGGCACCTGCTTTTCCAGCACGCCGCCGACACGCGGACGTATCTCGACGGTGTTGTTCGCCTCGGTCTGGGCAACGTAGTCCGCGGCAACCGTCGCCGCCTGCGGCGTCACGATGACCGTGGATACCTCGACCGCTGGCGGCACTGGAGGACCCTTCTTGCCGCAGCCTGCGAGCAGCAGCGTGGCAGTCGCGACCCAAAGCGCGAGGGCAATTTTCGAGCCCGTCGCAAGAACGCGAATCAGCATGGCAAGGAGACTCCGAGCCGAATGTGTTCGGCTGATACGCCCAAGATCGCCGCCAGACGTTACCAGACCTTCATGCCGCCATCGACCACGATATCGACGCCCGTCACGTAGGCTGGCCTGGCCTACTGTAGGGCGTCCGCGATGGGCTATCTATAACTCAACAATCCCGCGGCTCAGAGCGCGTCCGCTGGCGAGCGGCTCAGCGGTGCGGGGCGTCCTCGCACTTGTACAGGTCGAGCCAGGTGGCGTTGTCGTTCGGCATCCTCATCACGTTGACGATGTCGTTGCCGAGCAGCAGCTTGATGCCTTCCGGTTTGAAGTACGAGCCGTAGAGCGAGTCCTCGTTGACGTCGCCGATCCTGGCGCCCGGCATCTGCTTGCGATACCACGCCTCCACATCCGCGAGCGAGTCCGCGGTGCTGCCATTGAAATGCATGCAATGCTGGCCGGTGGGGATGCTGCGGTAGGTCGCGTCCATCACCGCGTTCTTCGGGTCGAGGTGCGGGTGAGTCGGCAGCCAGGTGGTGTTGATGGCTGCGGCCGCATAGCAGGCGATGGCAACTGCCAGTGCGGCGGCGGCTACTGCGGCGTGCAAGGGTCCGGGAATACGGGTCATCGTGATCTCCTGTGGATGGGTGGCTCCCTGTTACCCAACTAACCGCAATGCAGTGTCAGTCCCGCCACTTGCGGCGCAGGCCAGGAAGTCCTTCAATGCACCCATACCCATGAACGCGACGCTCGAGGTGTGAAGTGCAATCTGGCCACGATCTGATTGTTCCCGTGCATCCAACTGATGCCGTTCGCGGTGATCCGCATGCGCGGGTCACACTCGTTGAATATGGCGATTTCGAGTGCCCGATGTGCCGTAGCGCGGAACCGGCCGTCCGGATGCTGCTCGACAGTCACCCTGGGGTCGTGCGGCTCGTCTTTCGGCACCTGCCGTTAGAGAGCGCTCACCCACATGCGCTCATGGCGGCGGAAGCTGCGGAGGCGGCGGGCGCGCAGGGCAAGTTCTGGGAGATGCACGACTTGCTTCTCAAGCCGGGGGCGCACCTTGAGCGTCGCGCGCTGGATCAATACGCCGGCGTGCTTGGCCTGGACCTCGCGGCCTTCAAGGCGTCACTGGATGACGAGATTTATCGTCAGCGGGTGAGAGAGCAGGTGGACGGGGCGGTACGCAGCCATGTGCGCAGTACGCCGGGGTTTTTCGTCAACGGGCACATTCAGGATGTGTCAGCCGGCATGAACGATCTTCGGCAGGCCGTGATGCGCTTCCTGTAAGACTCGCGCGCACCAGTCCCGGACTTCCGCCAACACCTGCTTCGCGCTCCGGCTCATTGAAGATCTCGTGGTAAAGACCCGGATAGATGCGCAGGGTGTTGTCGCTGGACGCAGCGTGGGCGTGGAGAAAGCGGGAACCCTCCGGTGAGGCGAGAACGTCGTCGCCGCCGTGAATCAATAGCAACGGCAGGCGAATGCGGGCAGCCTGGGCCTGGATCTGATCCATGGCGTCAAAGAGTTCAACCAGCGTGCGGGCCGCGGCTTTGCGAATCCGCTCGAGCACTTCGTGGTCGGGTGAGCGGACGGACTTTGGCCGGCTAGGGCGTCGGGCCGCCTGCAGGCGGAGGACGGTTCATGCTCATCCACACGGCGATGTCCCACGCGTTGCGAATGCCGATGAACAGCAGGAGCAGTGATAGTAGCGCGACCCCGTAGAGGGTCTGCGCGGGGCGGTGCCAGACCAATACCGCCATGGCGAGGAGGCTGCCATAGACGAGTGTTGGCAGGATGACGTTCCACACCCAGTCCTCTCTGACGGGGACGTATTCACCGCCAGGACGGCGCATGTTGGCGCCGATGAAGCCGCCGTAGGTGAGGCCCGCCAGCCCGATCGCCCCGAGTCCGGCGCTCAGGCTCCACACTCCCTGATGCGGCATGCTCACACAGGCTGACAGTGCGAGTACTCCGCCGAAGTGCACGAGACGGCCGGGCCGTTGGTTTTTGTAGCCAACGTCCTACAATACCCCTGCGGGTCCCCCGACCGACACGCCCGTTGACCAGGGTTGATGCTGCGGAATCGAAGGAAGGAGATCAGTGATGAAAAGCCTACTGTTTGGTGCGGTGCTGTTGCTGTGCAGCGCAGTGAGTTGGGCGAACCCCTATGGCGATACCGAGGCGCTGTTCCGCAATGCCGGCGAAAGCGGCGCGTTCTTCCACAACAGCTACGGCTATGCCGTGTTTCCGACCATCGGCAAGGGCGGTCTGGTTGTGGGTGGCGCACACGGTCACGGCCATGTGTATGCGCACGGCAAGTACGTCGGCAACACCTCGATGACCCAGTTGAGCGTCGGCTTGCAGGCGGGTGGCCAGGCTTATAGCCAGATCATCTTCTTCGAAGACCAGCGGGCGTTTGACGAATTCACCAAGGGGAACTATGAGTTCGGCGCGGACGTGAGCGCCGTCGCGATCACGGCAGCCGCCGGAGCTGGCGTTGGCACCACCGGGGCAAGCGCTGATGCCAGCGGCGGGATGAAGGACGCGAAGACCGCCGGCAAGTACTACAAGGGAGTCGTCGTATTCACCATCGTGAAAGGCGGCGCAATGTATCAGGCCGTTGTTGCGGGCCAGAAGTTCACCTACGAGCCCAGGTAGTCAGGCGTTGCCTCCGGCGCGCTTCCGCAGTGGGGAGCGCCCCGGGGGCACCCCCGCATTGACGCGCGCGGCGGCGTAGAATGCCTGCGGTGAAGACGCGGTGTGGCGCGTCAGCAGGAGCTCGCCGTGAAACAACGACTACAGATCATTTTGCTGGCGCTGGCCTTCAGCGGCGGCGCGCAGCTGTGTGCCGCCGGCGGCGCCATGCATCCGCAGCACGGCGCGCACGGCATGGTCGTGAGCGTTCAGGCGCTCGCCTCCGAGGCCGGTGTTGAAATGATGAAGGCGGGCGGCAACGCCATCGACGCCGCTGTGGCCACGGGCTTTGCACTCGCGGTGGTGTATCCCGCCGCCGGCAACATCGGTGGCGGCGGCTTCATGCTGGTTCGCATGCACGATGGCACGGCCCGCTTTGTTGATTTCCGTGAGAAGGCGCCCGCTGGCGCCACGGCGGACATGTACCAGGACCGGCAGGGCAAAGTGATCGCGCACCTGAGTACCGTCGGCTACAAGGCCGCGGGCGTGCCCGGCTCGGTGAAGGGCCTGGCCTATGCCGAACAACACTTCGGCAAGCTTGGGCTTGCGCGCGTGATGCAGCCCGCCATCCGTCTTGCGCATACGGGATTCGCACTCGACTGGAGTGATGCGCGCGAGATGAGCCGCGATGCCGATCTTGCGAAGTACCCGGACTCAAAGCGCATTTTCCAGAACGACGGCAAGGGCTGGCGGCAAGGGGACATTCTCAAACAGCCGGAGCTCGCCCGCACGCTCGAGCGCATCGCCGCGGACCCGGAAGACTTCTATCACGGCGCGCTGGCGCGAGAATTCGCGGCTCTGGTGCAGCGTGGCGGCGGTCTGATCACCGTCCAGGACCTCGCCAGTTACGAGGTCAAGGAGCGCGTGCCGGTGCGCGGCACCTACCGGGGGCTCGAGATCATCAGCGCTCCGCCGCCGTCCTCGGGTGGCATCGCGCTGATCGAAACGCTGAACATCCTCGAGGGCTTTGATCTTCACCGGGCGGGAGCGGGTTCGGCCGAGTCAGTGCACCTGATAAGCGAGGCGTATCGCCGCGCGTTTTACGACCGCGCCGAGTTCCTCGGCGACCCGGATTCCAGCGACGCGCCGGTGATGAGCCTTCTCGAGAAGCCTTATGCGGTCGCCTGGCGGGCCTCCATAGATCCGCGGCGCGCCAGCCCCAGTCTCGCGCTCGTACGCCCGCCGACCTCTCCGGAACTGGAACGCTACGCGGCCGCGCACCCGATCCGGGCGGCCGGCCACGAAACCATGCAGACCACCCATTACTCGGTGGTGGATGCTGAAGGCAACGCGGTCGCGGTCACCACGACCCTGAATGACGGCTTCGGCTCGAAGGTCACCATCGGCCCCTTGGGGTTTCTCCTCAACGACGAGATGGATGACTTCGCCGCCAAAGTCGGCGTCCCCAACATGTACGGGCTGATCCAGGGGCAAGCCAATGCGATCGCTCCGGGCAAGCGGCCGCTGTCCTCGATGACTCCGACCATCGTACTCAAGGAGGGCAAGCTGTGGCTCGTGACGGGAGCCGAGG
>JANWKL010000145.1 GCA_025451375.1 Steroidobacteraceae bacterium | reverse complement strand
GATCGTGTCCTATGCGGCGAAATACGCCTCCTCGTTCTATGGACCGTTTCGAGAGGCGGCGGAGTCGGCCCCCGCCTTCGGCGACCGGCGCTCCTACCAGATGGATCCGGCGAACGTGCGCGAGGCCTTGCGCGAGGTGCTGCTCGACATTGACGAAGGCGCGGACCTCGTCATGGTGAAACCCGCAGGGCCGTATCTGGATGTCATCCGCCAGGTGCGCGACGCAGTGCGCGTGCCGGTGGTTGCCTACCAGGTGTCGGGGGAATTCAGTCTCATCAAGGCCGCGGCCGCGCGCGGCTGGATCGACGAACGTGCGGCCATACTCGAGAGCCTGACGGGCATCCGCCGCGCCGGCGCCGATCTCATCATCAGTTATTTCGCGCCGCAGGTGGCTGAATGGCTCGATGGGTCGCCGCCATGACTACCTCAGCAGCCGAGCACTCTGTGGATAGGCCGGCGCAACGGCTCGATGCGCAGCCGCTATGATCACCTCAGCAGCCGAGCACTCTGTGGATAGCGCGTTTCTTGCCGCCTGCCGGCGCGAACCGGTGCCACACCGTCCGATCTGGATCATGCGACAGGCAGGACGGTATCTGCCGGAGTACCGGGCGTTGCGCGCCAAGGTTGATTTTGAAGCGCTCACGCGCACACCGGATCTGGCCGCGGAAGTGACCCTGCAGCCGTTGCGGCGCTTTGACCTGGATGCCGCGATTCTCTTCAGCGACATCATGACCCCCATCCAGGGCATGGGCGTTGACCTCGCGTTCGAGCCGGGCCCGGTGGTGCGCGAGCCCATCCGCACGGATAAGCAGATCGATGCCTTGCCGGCACTCGTGCCCGAGCGCGACGTCCCGTTTGTGCTCGAGACCCTGCGCATCGTGCGCGCCAACGTGCCGCGTGGCGCGCCGGTCATCGGCTTTGCGGGCGGGCCGTTTACGCTCATGTGTTATCTCGTGTGCGGCAAGCCTTCGAAAGAGTTCGCGTCCGCGCGCACCTTCCTGTATGCGCAGCCTGAGGCGGCGCAGCGCCTGCTCACGCATCTTGCGGATGCCATGGCGGCATACCTTTTGGCGCAGGCGGCTGCCGGCGCGCAGGCGCTGATGCTATTCGAGTCGTGGGCGGGACTCCTCGCGCCGAACGAGTTCACGCAGTTCGCGCTGCCGGCCGTGCGGCGCACCATGGCGGCGTTGCGCCGCGCCGGCGTGCCGCTCATCTATTACGTGAACCAGGGGTCCGCGCTCATGAGCGCGGTCGCGGATCTGGACGTGGATGTCATCGGCGTCGACTGGCGCTCGAGCCTTGCGGATGTGCGCCGTACGCTGGGCGCCGGCAAGGCAGTACAGGGGAACCTTGATCCGGCGGCGCTCTTCTCGGCACCGCAGGATCTGAAGCGCCATGCGGACGCGGTGATCGAGGCGGCCGGGAATGCACCCGGGCATATTTTCAATCTCGGGCACGGCATCTGGCCCGAAACTGATCCGGACGCCGTGGCGCGACTCGTGGACTACGTGCATGAGCGGCGCTGAGGCGCGGCCCGGAGAGACGGGGTTCGCGAGCGTCGCGACGGCGCACTTCAAGGATCTGCAGTCGCGTCTGTGCGCGGCGTTCGAGCAGTTCGAGCCCACCAGCCGCTTTGCGGCGCGCAGCTGGACGAAGCCGCAGGGACACCCGCTGCAAGGCGGCGGTGAATCGCGCCTCATGCGAGGCGAGGTTTTCGAGAAAGTCGGCGTCAACGTCAGTCACGTGCACGGGGTGCTGGCGAAGGAAGCCCGCGGCCAGGTGGCGGGGGCGCCGGAGTCGGATGGCCGCTTCGTGGCGTGTGGTATTTCCCTGGTCGCGCACATGGCGAATCCCTACGTGCCGGCCGTGCACATGAACCTGCGGTACCTGTCCACCAGCCGCGCCTGGTTCGGCGGCGGCTCGGACTTGACTCCAACCTTTGCGTTCGACGAAGACACGGTGGCCTTTCATGCGGCACTGCGTCGCGCCTGCGATGCCTACCGGCCGGGGGCCTACCCGGAATACAAGGCATGGTGCGACCGGTATTTCTACCTGCCGCATCGGCAGGAGCCACGCGGCGTTGGCGGGATTTTCTTCGACGACCTGGCGAGTCCCGATCCCAGCGCAGACTTCGCGTTCGTGCGCGGCGTGGGGGAGGCGCTCCTGAGCGTGTTTCCGCAGATTGTCGCGCGGCGCAAAGACACCCCGTACGACCAGGCGGCGCGCGAGCAGCAGCTCGTGAAGCGCGGTCGCTACGTGGAATTCAACCTGGTGTACGACCGGGGGACGCGCTTCGGCTTCAGCACCGATGCGGATCCAGACGCTTACCTGATGAGCCTGCCGCCGCTCGTGAGGTGGTAGCTGTCGGGGGTCGCGGCCCGCGTCTGCGCCGGGCGGCACTCGAGCCAGCTGATGGGCGTGGTCCAGAAAATCTGCTCCACATGAACCTTGGCCGAGCGCCAATGCTTACCGAGCACCGCCGCCGGGTTTTCCAGGGCGAGGTTCCCTAAGGCCTGGGCCCCGGGTTGCCAGATTCGCTGCAGTGCACGGTAGGGGTTCATGTGTGTGAGACGAGCATAACGCGACTTAAGTTCCGGAAAAACCTGTTGCAGATCAGCGACGTTGCGTACTCTGGCTTCACGGCTTAAACCCACGGCCCCGTCCCACGCTCCAACGACTCAGATGACACAGGCGCAGGCACAGTCCGAAAGGGTCGACTGGGAGGCGGGGCTCGTAAACCGCGCCCGGGCCGGAGACACCCGCGCCTTTGAGCGGATCTACCGCGAGCACTCGGGACGTGTATACGGCCTGTGCCTGCGGATGACCCGGGACGTGCAGCTCGCAGAGGATTGTGTGCAGGAGACGTTCATCAATGCCTGGCGGGCGCTGGGCCGGTTCGAAACCCGCAGTTCGATCGGCACCTGGCTGCACCGGATCGCGGTGAATGTGAGTCTCGCGAAGCGCCGCAAGGGCGGCCAGGTGGAATCCCTGCCGGAGGATGATGAAGGTGATTCAGGAGAGTGGACCTTGGAGACGCCGGTGGAAGTGAGGGAAATCGAAGCCGCAATCGACGCGCTGCCGGACGGCGCGCGCGATGCGCTCGTCCTGCACGCCCTCTACGGCTACTCCCACGAGGAGGCGGCGCAGATGCTCGGACTCGCCGAAGGCACCTGCAAGGCGCAGCTGCATCGGGCGCGACGCCTGCTGCGGGATCGATTGGGAATGGAGGTATCGGCCGCATGAAGATCACATCGCTTCGCGATCTGCCGCTGGACACGGCGCCACCGCGTGACCTGTGGCCGCAGATCGCCGCGCAGATCGCACCCTCGGCGACCGACACCGCACGCGTGCCGGGCGCGGCCGGGCGCATGGTGCGGATGCGCTGGCTGGCTGCGGCCGCGGCAGTTGGGTTTCTGGCGATAGGAATGTGGGTTGACCGCAGTTTCCTGCCGCATGCCAAGGTTGACGGGGGCGGGCAGTCGCTGATCACCCAGGCAACACCTGGTGCTGCCGCAACTGTGGATGTCGCCTACGTGTCTGATCCGCGCTATCAGCGCCAGCGTGCCGCCCTGCTGGATTCGTTGCAGGCGCGGCTCAATGCGCTGCCGCCCGGGACGCGAGCCAAGGTGCTCGCGAGCCTCGACACCATCGGTAAGGCCAAACAGGACCTGGAAAGCGCGCTCGGCAAGAACCCGGGCAATGCGCTGCTGCAGGAGTTACTCGTCAACACGTACCAGGATGAAATGCGCGTGCTCGCCGACGTGCACAACGCCAGCACCGCTGGTGAGGGGATCTGAACATGCGTACCTTTTTCACGGCCGTGGTGGGACTTGCGCTCGGAGTGAGTGCCAATGTCCACGCGGCTTCCAAAGTCTTCGACCGCGAGGTGCCGGCAGAGCCGAAGGGCATCGTCGACATCTCGAACATCGCCGGCAGCATTGAAGTGACCGGCTGGGATCGCAACACGGTCAGCGTGCACGGCCAGCTGGGTGAGGATGTCGAGCGCGTCGACGTCACGAGCCAGCCCGGACACACCACCATCAAGGTGGTGCTGCCGAATTCCGGCCACCACAACGATGCCGAGGCGATCCTCAAGCTGCAGATCCCGCAGGGCAGTGAGCTGGATATCTCGGCCGTGAGTGCCGATGTCATCTCCCGGAAGGTGCAGGGCATCCAGCGCCTGCAGAGCGTCAGCGGTGAGATCAACGCGGACCTGTCGCAGGCCAACGCCGACATCAAGAACGTCAGCGGCGATATCACCCTGCACGGGCGCGGCGAGCCGGGCAGTCTGCATGTCACCACGGTGAGCGGCGATGTGAAAATCGAGCACGCCGGCGGCGACCTCGAAGTCGGCTCGGTGAGCGGTGATGTCAAAGCCTCGGTCGATGGTGCACGGTCGCTGCGCGCCCGCAGCACCTCGGGCGATGTCACCTTCGGGGGCAAGCTCGCCCGCGGCGCAAGCGTCGATGCCGAATCCATCAGCGGCGAAGTGACGCTGCGGACCAGTACCGACGGCGGCTTCAACTACGAGCTTACGAGCTTCAGCGGTGATATCGAAAACTGCTTCGGCGCGTCGGCGCAGCGCAGTGCGCACGGACCAGGCAGCTCGCTGCGGGGAACCCGCGGGGACGGCGCGGGACGGGTGCATATGAAGTCCTTAAGTGGCGGACTCATGCTGTGCGACCAGTGAGATGACGGACCACTCTCGACGGTGGCGCCCGGTAGAATGCAGCGGGTGCCACCGCCCAAATCCCCGATTGCCCCCGCACTGATCGCCTGGCAGGCCCACGCCGGCCGCCACCACCTCCCCTGGCAGGAGACGCGCACTGCCTACCGCGTGTGGGTATCGGAGATCATGCTGCAGCAGACCCAGGTCGCGACCGTCACGCCTTATTACCAGCGCTTCATGGCACGCTTCCCCGACGTGCGCGCACTCGCCGATGCATCGCTCGATGAAGTGCTGCACCTGTGGTCGGGGCTCGGGTACTACGCCCGCGCGCGTAACCTGCACCGCGCCGCGATCCGGATCCGGGATGAGTTCGCGGGGGAGTTTCCGCAAGAGTTTGCGCACGTGGAATCGCTCCCGGGGATCGGCCGCTCCACCGCCGGCGCAATCCTCGCCTTAAGCCACGGCGCACGGTTCCCGATCCTGGATGGCAACGTACGGCGCGTGTTGTCGCGTTACTTCGGGGTGGCAACGCCTGCGAACGAGCGCGCGACACTCGAGCGGCTTTGGCAGCTCGCGGAAATCTGCACACCGCAGGTAGAGCTCGCCGCGTACACCCAGGCGATCATGGATCTGGGCGCCACGGTGTGCGTGCGGCGGGCGCCGCGGTGCGATGAGTGCCCGTTGTCGCAGCGCTGTGTCGCGCGGCAGACGCAGCGCCAGCACGCGCTGCCGGCGAGTCGCAAGGCGCCCGTGAGACCCACCCGACACGCAGTCATGCTCGTGGCGCTCAACGCCGAGGGCAACGTGCTGCTCGAGCGCCGACCTGACAGCGGTATCTGGGGTGGGCTATGGTCCCTGCCGCAGTTCGACACGGATGATGCCGCCCGCAGCTACATCAGCCAGTTGCGGCCGTCGTCACAGAGGGAGCCGCGTGTGCTCGGCCACGTAGAGCACGTGTTCACCCACTTCACCCTCGTCATGCACCCCATCCTGGTGCGCTGCGCCGGCGAGGCTGCGGTCATGGAGGAGGGGTCCACCCTCTGGTATAACTTGAGTCAGCCGGCGCGCGTAGGCCTGCCAGCGCCGATCCGCAGTCTTCTCCAACGCGTCGCGGAAGAATCCTGAATGTCACGCATGGTGCAGTGTGTATTGCTGAAGAAGGAGGCGCCGGGACTCGACCGCGTGCCGTACCCGGGAGATCTCGGCCGCCGCATCTACGAGGGGGTTTCCAGGGAAGCCTGGGCGAGCTGGCTGAAGCACCAGACGATGCTCATCAACGAGTATCGCCTGACGCCGATCGAGCCCAAGGCGCGCAAGTTCCTGGAAACCGAAATGGAGAAGTTTTTCTTCGGCGCGGGATCCCAGGCGCCGCAGGGATATCAGCCGCCACCGACGGCGTAAATCATGCCATCGCAGGCACGAGAACCTGATAGTCAGCGCGTCGAACGCTACAGGTGAATCAGGCCGCGCTTGTGTGCGACGGCCACCGCTTCGGTACGGCTGATCGCATCGAGCTTGGTGAGAATGGCCTTCACGTGGGTTTTCGCCGTGCCTTCGGTGATGGACAGGCGGCGGGCGATATCCTTGTTGCTGCGCCCCTCGGCGACCAGCTGCAGCACCGCGAACTCGCGCTGCGTGAGGCTCGGTTTCGCCATGCGCTGCAGGGCTTTCGCCGCCACCGTTGAGGAGGTGTAGGGACGGTCCTCACTGACCGCGCGGATGGCGGAGAGGATTTCAGTCCGCGGCGCATCCTTGAGAAGATATCCCTTCGCGCCCTGCGAGAGGCACTGGAAGATGTCCTCATCCCCGTCATACGTCGTGATGATGAGGATGCGGGCCTTGGGGTTCATCTGCAGCACGTGCTGCACTACGCCCACACCGTCGCGCTTGGGCATACGCAGGTCGAGGACCAAGACATCGGGGCGGTGCTGCTCGAAGAGAGCGATCGCCTCCTCGCCGTCACCGGCCTCCGCCACCACTTCCATGTCTTCCTGCTGGTTGATCATGGCGGCAAGTCCGTCGCGCACGACCGGATGGTCATCAGCCAGCACGATGCGGATGCCACTCTTCATTTCGGCTGCCACTTCAGGACACCGGCTTCAGCAGGCGCACGCTGATGCGGGTTCCTACACCGGGCTGACTGTCGATCTGCCATTCCCCGCCGATGGCGCCAGCGCGCTGGCGCATGCTGGAAAGACCAAAGCCCTGCCGCGCGTAGAGCTCCGGCCGCTGTTCCATGCCAACACCATCATCGGCAACGGCGAGCACCCAGTGCGGGGTGTCATCGGCCATGGTAATGCGCACGGTGTGCGGCTGCGCGTGCCGCACGGCATTACTCACCGCCTCCTGGGCGATGCGCAGCAGTTCGTGTTCGTGCTCGGGACGCAGCCCCGTAGTGATCCCGCCGCCGTCGAAGGTACAGGTCACCCCGCCCGGCACGGTCGAGCGGTCCGCCAGCTGACGCAGTGCGAGTTCCAGTCCGGCGCGGCGCGTCTGGTCGAGCCGGAAGCCCATCACCGAACGGCGCGCCTCGGCAAGGCCGTCGCGTGCGAGCGCGCGGATGCGTGAGTGGGTGAGCGCCAGTTCCGAGCCGCGCTTCTTGCAGGAAGGGAATTCTTCCACGGCGCCCAGCTGCATGAGAATCCCGGTGAAGGCCTGCGCCAGGCCGTCGTGGATCTCCTGGCCGATGCGCGTGCGCTCCGTGAGTACCGCGGCTTCCTTCGCCGAGTAAGCGAGCCGGGTCAGTTGTACCGCAAGCGTTGCCTGGTGCGCGAGCGCGACCAGCAGACCACTGGTCGTGACGTCGCGCGCCTCGCGCTGGAAACTCAAAATCATGAAGCCGACGTTGCGCGCGCCGAAGACCAAGGGATACACGACCGAGCCGACGGCACCCTCGCTGCGATGAAACGCCAGCACTCCGGGCCACATTTCCTCGGCCTCGGCTTTCGCCACCTCGACATATTGCGGCTCGCGCAGACTCGCGAATTTGGTGCTCACCGCCGAGCCTTCCACCGGTACGCTGGTGGGGAAGGGCGGCGGCTGGAGCTTGCCTTCGCGGGCATGCGCGATGATCCGCCACACCTGTGCGGAGTCTTTCAGCACGACCACGGCGCCCGAGACGGCGTCGAACTGGCGCGCCGCTTCCAGCAGGATGTGTCCCATGAAGCTGTGCAGGTCAGTCTCACCGGCGAGTCGCTCGAGATTGCCGCGGATCACCGCGTTGGCTTTGGCCAGCTCGGCGACGCGCTCCTCGGCGGCGTGTTCACGCTCGCGCCGGACGTCCTCGAGCAGGCGCTCGCGATGCAGAGCGGCACCGATGACGCCGGCCGCATTCTCTAATGCTGCGAGTTCGGAGGACTCGATGGCACGATGCTGGCGCGTGTTGTCGAAGCCCACCACCCCCATGAAGTCCCCGCCGACGAAAATCGGCACGATGGCCTTGGTCTTGGTGTCGACGCCCTCGATGGCCGAGCAGCTGTCGTCGGAGCAGAGGGCACCCTTGGCGAAACACACGCCGCGACCGGCGCGCAGCTCGGTGAACATGCCGGCGAAGTGTGGCTCGCTGCAGGCCCACGCGGTCGCATCGTGCAGGCGCGCGGCGACACCATCGGCGGTCCACTCGTTGACCGTGACCAACAGCGGCTCACCGCCGGGACCGGTGCGGGTTTCCATCACGTTCACGCGATCCACGTGCGCGGCCTCGCCGATGAGGCCGAGTACGCCCGGGATGGCGGCGCGCACGTCCGCAGCTTCCAGGAGCATGCGACTCGCTTTCGCGGAGGCCGTGAGCAGGCGCTCACGTGCCTGTAACGACTCGTTGATCCGCGTCAGCTCCTCCGTGCAGGGTGCGGGGCTAGCTTGCAGGGGAGCCAGGTTGGCATTCATGAGGGGAGGTACTCGCGCGAGTGCATAGAAAGAGGCATCAACCAACCAGCAGTGTAACGCCGGGCGGGGCGGTAGGACCCAAGGTGGGGCTGAAGGCGGGCGCATCCATCACTCTTTAGAGAGAGCGGGTTTCCCACCAAAAACGCGGATCCCGATGCAGAATCAAAGACTTAGGTTGTCGATTGCTTGACGACCCGCACGCAGGCCGGTCTAATACGCGACCCCCGTTCTCAGGCGGCCAGGTAGCTCAGTTGGTAGAGCAGCGGATTGAAAATCCGCGTGTCGGTGGTTCAATTCCACCCCTGGCCACCATCAAAATCTGTAAGGTCTCAGGACTTCGGTAACACGCTGGCCGAGGTTTTCCTTGCCAAGAGCCGCTCATAGGGGGTCTGCCCATCGAGTGCTCCATGGGGCCTGTGGTAATTGTAATAGTCCTCCCATTCGCGAAGTTTGTCGTTGAACAGATGGACCTCATCGCCGATGCCGTCCTTGTCGAGGAGCTGGTAAAACTCCTGCTCGTCGACGCGGTGAGAACGTTCGACCTTGCCATTTAGACGTGGTGTCTTCGGACGGATGTAGACGTGGCGGATGTCATGTTCCTCCAGGTGCCAGTGGAAGTTGGACTGGAACTCGGCGCCGTTATCCGTCTGGATAACGAGCACTCTGAAGGGAAGCCGTCGGATGACCTCGTCGACGAAGCTGATGGCTGCCTTTTGGTTGCACACATCATAGATCTTGAGCACACGGATACGCGTGCAGTCATCGATGGCCGTAAATTGATATAGGCGTTTCCTGGAGCCTGCGATGCGCTCCAGGAATTTCACGTCTATTTGCAGGCGGTGGCCTGGCTGCGCCTTCTCGTATCGGTGCCAGGGACGACCTGTGGGTTGGCGTCTCTGATTGGCCGGTAGCCGGTTCATTCCATAACGGATCAGAATGCGGTGCACGGTAGAGCGCGCCACGTCAATGTTGTGGAAGCGATGCAGATAGCTGGCAATCCGAGCCGGACCAAATCGGTAGCGCTCTCGCAAATACAGGATCTTGGAGATAATCGTGCGAGAGGTTGTCCGAGGGCAATGAAGAGGCGCTCGGGGCCGATCGCATAGGCCGGCGTCACCGTGGGTCTTATATCTGGCTCTCCATTTGTAGAAGGTTTTGCGAGAAAGGCCGAAATGCCGGCAGGTCTGAGCTACGCCTCTGGGCAGGTCGTTGGCTTGCCGCAGGAGCTTCAAACGCCAAGCAACCACTCGGTTCTGTTCGTTCTTGTTCATGGGCTCTCTCCTGGTTCGAGAAGGGAGCCAGAATGTCACCTTAGTCCGGGGACTTCACAGACAACCTGCCGCGCTCGCGGCGGCCTCTAGCAAAACGTTTCGATTCAACGCCACGCGTTCTGGCTGGACGAGGACCTCCAGAGCGCCTACGTTACCGAGTTCGCTGCCCGTG
>JANWKL010000144.1 GCA_025451375.1 Steroidobacteraceae bacterium | reverse complement strand
TCTCGGCCATCACCTTCGTCAACGCCGCCGTCAGCGTCGTCTTGCCGTGATCCACGTGACCAATCGTCCCCACGTTAACGTGCGGCTTGCTGCGCTCAAACTTCTCTTTGGACATGGCGTGTTCCTCGACTCTTGAAACTCTTGACCCAGAATTACTGTTTGATAATGCCGTCGGCGATGTTCGGCGGCACTTCCACGTACTTGGCAAACTCCATGGTGAAAGTCGCGCGGCCCTGGCTCATGGAGCGCACGGTCGTCGCATAGCCGAACATTTCCGACAGCGGCACGTCGGCCGTGATGGACTTGCCCGAGGGCGTCTCGTCCATGCCGGTGATCTGTCCGCGCCGGCGGTTCAGATCGCCCATGACGTCGCCGGAATACTCCTCCGGGGTGACGACTTCGACCTTCATGATCGGCTCGAGCAGCACGGGTTTCGCGCGCCGAAAGCCTTCCTTGAAGCCCATGGAGCCTGCGATCTTGAACGCCATTTCGTTCGAGTCGACGTCGTGGTACGACCCGTCGAACAGCGTGACTTTCACATCCACGATCGGGTAGCCGGCGATGACACCGGTCTCGACTGCTTCTTTAATGCCCTTGTCCACCGCCGGCACATACTCGCGCGGCACGCTGCCGCCGACGACGCCGTTGATGAACTCGTAGCCCTTGCCCTGCTCATTCGGCTCGAGCTTCAGCCACACGTGACCGTACTGGCCACGGCCGCCCGACTGGCGCACGAACTTGCCTTCCGACTCAACCTTGCCGCGAATGGTTTCGCGGTAGGCGACCTGCGGCTTGCCGACGTTCGCCTCGACATGGAACTCGCGCTTCATGCGGTCGACGATGATTTCCAGGTGCAGCTCACCCATGCCGGAGATGATCGTCTGCCCCGATTCCTGGTCCGTATGAACGCGGAACGAGGGGTCCTCCTTGGCAAGCCGCTGCAGCGCCAGACCCATCTTTTCCTGGTCAACCTTGGTCTTCGGCTCCACCGCCACGGAAATCACGGGCGCGGGGAATGTCATCTTCTCGAGGGTAATGATCTTCTCGAGATCACACAGCGTGTCACCGGTGATGACGTCTTTCAGTCCCACGGCGGCGGCGATGTCGCCGGCGCGCACTTCCTTGATTTCGGTGCGTTCGCTCGCGTGCATCTGCAGCAGACGTCCGATGCGCTCTTTCCTGTCCTTGGTCGGCACGTACACGGTGTCGCCGGAGTTCAGCACACCCGAATAGACACGGAAGAAGGTCAGGTTGCCGACGAACGGATCGTTCAGGATCTTGAACGCGAGCGCGGCAAACGGCTCATTGTCGCTCGCCTTGCGGGTGGTGGGCTCACCGTCGTCGTTGATGCCCTTGACGTCCGGCATCTCGGTGGGGGCCGGCATGAACTCGATGATCGCATCGAGCAGCGCCTGCACACCCTTGTTCTTGAAGGCGGTGCCGCACATGCACAGCACGACCTCGTTGCGGATCGCGCGCTCGCGCAGACCCTGGCGGATCTCACTTTCCGAGAGTTCCTCGTGCTCGAGGTACTTCTGCATGAGCGTGTCGTTGCCTTCGGCCGCCGACTCGATCATTTTCTGGCGGTACTCCTGAGCCTCGGCCTTGAGGTTCTCGGGAATCTCGCGGTACTCGAACTTCATCCCCTGGGTTTCCAGGTCCCAGTAGATGGCCTTCATGCGAATGAGGTCGACCACGCCTTCGAAGGCGTCTTCAGCGCCAATCGGGATCTGGATCGGCAGAGGATTCGCACGCAGTCGTGACTTGATCTGGTCGATGCAGCGGAAGTAGTTGGCGCCCGCACGGTCCATCTTGTTGACGAACGCGATGCGCGGCACGCCGTACTTGTTCATCTGCCGCCACACGGTTTCCGACTGCGGCTGCACGCCAGACACGGCGCAGAACAGGGCCACGGCGGAGTCGAGCACCCGCAGCGAACGCTCCACCTCGATGGTGAAGTCCACGTGTCCGGGGGTGTCGAGGATGTTGATGCGGTGCTCGGGGAAGCTGCTGTCCATCCCCTTCCAGAAACAGGTGGTCGCCGCGGCGGTAATAGTGATGCCGCGCTCCTGCTCCTGCTCCATGTAGTCCATCACGGCCGCGCCGTCATGGACCTCACCGATCTTGTGCGACACACCCGTGTAAAACAGGATGCGCTCGGTCGTGGTCGTCTTCCCCGCGTCGATGTGCGCGGAGATGCCGATGTTCCGATAACGCTCAATGGGCGTCGCGCGTGCCACAGTCAGAGGCCTTGATTACCAGCGGTAGTGAGCGAAGGCTTTGTTTGCCTCGGCCATGCGGTGCGTGTCTTCGCGCTTCCTGACGGCGGCGCCGCGATTCTCGGACGCGTCCATCAGTTCGTGCGCCAGGCGAAACGCCATGGATTTTTCGCTGCGATCCCGGGCGGCCTCGATGACCCAGCGCATAGCCAGTGTCTGGCGGCGAGTCGAGCGAACTTCAACCGGCACCTGGTAGGTCGCACCGCCGACGCGCCGCGACTTCACTTCGACCACCGGCTTTACGTTGTCGAGCGCGGTGGACAGCACCTCGATCGCCTCGCCACCTGGCTTGCCGGTCTTCTCGGCTATGCGGTCGAGCGCTCCGTAAATGATGCGCTCGGCGGCGGACTTCTTGCCGCTTTTCATGATGACATTCATGAACTTGGCAAGCATCTCATTGTTGAATTTCGGGTCCGGAAGGATGCTGCGGACCGGAGCTTGAGCTCGACGGGACATGGCTTATTTACCCCTTACTTCTTCGGGCGCTTGGCGCCGTACTTTGAGCGGCTCTGCTTGCGATCGGCGACGCCGGCGCAATCCAGGGTGCCGCGCACCGTGTGATATCGCACACCAGGCAGATCCTTCACGCGGCCGCCGCGGATGAGCACCACCGAGTGCTCCTGCAGGTTGTGGCCTTCGCCACCGATGTAGCTGCTGACTTCGTAGCCGTTGGTGAGCCGCACGCGGGCGACCTTGCGCAGCGCCGAATTGGGCTTCTTTGGCGTCGTGGTGTAGACACGCGTGCAGACGCCGCGCTTCTGGGGGGAAGCCCCGAGCGCCGGTACCTTGGTTTTTTCTGCCTTGGTCCGGCGCGGTTGCCGGATGAGCTGACCCGTGGTCGCCATGTTTTCGCAAGTCTCCGATCGGTGCGGGAGCGTCTGCTCACGCGATGAGCGACCTGCGAAGACCACCGGGCCGCCTGCGTGAGGCGGCCCGGTTTCTCGTAAGTCGCTGTTTCCGGTGCCGGCGTGTGAAAGGCCGGCCCCGACAAAGGCCGGCGATTCTAGGTACCCACCCTCGGGGTGTCAACCGCTTGTCATGGGCGATTGCAGGGGTCCAGGGCGGGTGAAGGTGGTCACAGACGGCCTGGGTGGGGATCCCCTATAAGTAAGGAGCATCTGAGCGCTAGTTTGCGGCCGGCTTGTACCAATTCAGGTCGATCGGCTGGTGCGGCTGGCTGCCGACCTGCTTGGACCAGTTGCTCAGCTTGAATACGATCGGCACGCGCGTCTGGCTCGCGACCGCCTCCCCGTTGCGCACCGCGGGGTTTAATCTTGCCCCCAGCACCCAGCCAAGCGCTGCGGCGTCAAGGTCAGCAACACCCGAGGATTGCTCCACCGCGACCTTTTCCGCGCAGCCGCTCGTGGATACCCACAGCTGCACCAGAACTACCCCTTCAAAGCTGGCGCGTCTGCTGGCGGGCGGATATATGGCATCCGGTGAGGGGTTGCCGGCCGCGAGGGTGACCCCGTGCGTGCCGGCAGGCAGCTGCGCCGGTGCCATCACCGGACAGGGCGTGTCGCGTACCTGCGCGGCCGGCCCCGTGCCAAAGTCACGCGCGCGCCTGCTGATGGCGATGGCCAACTTGCCACGCTCGAGGTTGTAGGCATGGAGCACCTGGTCGCTTGCCCCGGCCATCTGCTGCAACGCGGCAGATTCGGTCGCCCGGGAATCCGCGATCATTGCTGCCGGCAGGACCGCGCTCAGACCCGCGACAGCCTGCCCGATCCGAGCGTGGCGTGCGGCGCGCTCATCGGGCGTCTCGACCAGCGGGTCGCGCTGCTCCAGCGCCTCAAGATTCGTGGCGTGCCACTGAATGGGGTCCTGCAACCGCCACCAGATGAACAGCAGGTACGCCCGGTAGCGCTCCTGTTCGACCGGCGCGGCAGCGGCCTTGAGCGTCGCGGCGAGGCCCGCGGCGTCGCCGGCGGTGGATTGTTTCTGTGCCTGGGCGCGCAAGGCTTTCAAAAGCGCGTCGGTCGACGCCGTGAGCAGCCACCGATCGACGTCCTGAGCGTGGGTCGGACCCTGCGAATCCGGATGTTCTCGCTGGGTTTCGTGAAGGGTCCAGCTTGCGCGCCGTAACTCCTCGAGCGCGGTATCCAGCGCCTGCACGGTATCCAGAATCGGCGGGGGCGGAAGCTGCAGCGGCATGCCCTGCTGCAGCTGGGCACCGGGCGCTGCGATGTGCCCGGGAGCGGGCTCCGGATCAGCGGCTCCGAAAACACTCAGTGCGGGCAGTATCGTGAGGAGCGCCACGGGCGCGACGCCGCGCAGACCGACGTTACGTGTTGCGGCCACTATTCCCTGACTCGCAGCGCCTTCGGTAATTTCGTCCCGGTTTCCTCCAGGTCGCGCGGCAGGAGCGGGCTGTCGGTGTTGTAAACCAGTTCGTACAGCGAGGCCGGGCCTGCCCCGGCCGCGACCGTACGGATCCAGAAACTCTTCATCTGACTATCATGTCCGGGGACACCGCTGAAATCACCGTCGCGCTGACTCATGTGCTCCCAGCGCTCGCGCTCCTCTTTGCCAGCGTCCACCGTCGGTTTCGGCTGCCGGTAAGCGCCAAGAAAGGTCTTCTTGTCGCGATCCTCGTGCAGCACAACGCCAGCAACATCCCAGACGAGCTTGTCTGCATCGAGCATGTAAGCCATCAGCAGATCAAGCGAGCTGCGGGTGCCGGGCTTGAGCACGCCGGCGCTGTCGAATTGCAGGCGCGGGGAGTCGAGGCGCAATGCCTTGTCCGGATCGTACTGCAACCGGATGCGATCAAACGCCGATGGACGCAGCTCCCTCCGGTCGAGAAAAGCGCGCCACTGCGCCAGGGAGCCGGTGTAACTGAGATACAGGTAGTCGGCGAGGACTTTAAGGATTTCAGTCGTAGCGTCCACGAAGGCGCTCGGCGAGTAAGTCATAAGCCCGACGTAGCCGTCGGGTGTTGGCAACGCCAGCACGGCGATATAGGCATCCGCAAAGCCCACTGACCAGATACGCAGCTGCCAGACTCGCCCGAAGTGATCGCGCAGCAGGCTTTCCTGCTGCGCCAGCCCGAGCGATGTGACGCGCACCGGCTGTGTGCCGATCATCCTCGGCAGCTTGACGGCCTTGAGCACCAGATCCATGAACTCGCGCGTGTCGTGATAGTGGTGCTCGTCGGCGGCCGTGCCCGGGTACTGCACGCGAAACAGTTGCGCGGACGCGGCGTCCGGGCAGGTCCACACACGCCCATCGCCGTCCAATGGGGTCTCGGCGTCCTGGGCGCAGCTGTTGACGCTCCAGGAGTGATCGTCCTGCTGGTCGACCAGAGTCGGATCCTCGGACTCGTAGAGCTTCGCGAGCAGCCTCCCGGATGCGCCCTTTGGAAAGAGCTCGGCGGACTGCGATGTCAGCAGCTTCGCCTGCTGTTCCTTGAAGTACTTCAGCAGCGAGGCGCGGAAAGCGCGCGAAAACTCCGTGAAGGGCAGCGGCAGGGCGAAGCTGTCGCGCCACTCCCCAACGATGGTTCCCCGCAGCACCTTCGGTATGCCGAACGACTCCCGGCTATCGAACACCGCGAGCCTGTCGGAGCCGTTCAGCACCCGCTCGATCGGCACCGCGTAGTTGAGATTCTCGTTGGGCGATTTTGCGATCACGACACCAACGACGCGTCCCTGCGCGTCAAGGAGCGGGCCGCCGCTGTTTCCAGGCGACGCCGCCGCGGAGAAACGCAGGTATTTCCACTTGCCGTCCTGGGGTTCGGGTGTCTGCGAGGTCAGCAAGCCGTCGCGAATCACAACTCCCTCGCCGAGCGCGTTGCCGACGGCAAATATCGGATCGTCAACCGCCACCGCGGTGCTGGTGGCAAAGGGCGTGACCGCGGCGCCGCCGCTCACCGTGAATACCGCAAAATCCTCGTGCAACGAGTACTTGATGACACGGTCGATCGGATAGACCTTGCCCGTACTATCACGGATACCAGGCAGGCCGAACTGGCTGCCGACGCCGACGCCGAACACGTGGGCCGCCGTCACGAACGTGTCGGGCGCGATGGCGAACGCAGTCCCGATCGGCCAATACGCGTCGTTGCGCTCGGTGAAGGGGATGAGCTCCAGCGGCAGCGGCTTCTCGTAGGTAACCGTGTCCTTGACAGGCTTGCGGATCACGACCTCGAAAGTGGCGCTTCTTACGTGTTTCTGCAGCTCCGGGGTGAGCGCGGCCGCGCCCGCCGGAACTGGCGCGGTGGTAAGGATGAGAGTCGCAATGAGGGTGCGCGCTGCCTGCGCAAGCTTTTGCATATCCCTTAAGGTGCCCGTGCACGGGTCGTTCTTATGGCCAGGCACTAGAATAGTCGAGACACGAGAGCAGGACCATGACCCCAGATCCCTTCAACCTCGAGCGCTTCGTCGCAGCTCAGGACCGCAATTATCAGCAGGTGTGCGCCGAACTTGCTGCGGGGAGCAAACGGACGCACTGGATGTGGTTCATCTTCCCGCAGCTGGAGGGCCTGGGCTCGAGTCCCACGGCCCGGCGCTACGCGCTGACGGGCATGGCCGAAGCCAGCGCCTATCTGACGCACGACACACTTGGTCCCCGTTTACGCGAATGCACGGGGTTCGTGAACGCCCTGCACGGCCTCACGGCGCTGCAGATATTCGGTACCCCGGACGACATGAAGTTCCGCTCTTCGGTGACCTTGTTCGCGCTCGCCGCCGGGAGCGAGAGTGTGTTCCACGAAGCGCTGGCGAGATACTTCGACGGCAAGCCCGATCCTGTGACGCTGCAGTTCTTGAGGAGCGCGTGATGTCTGGCGTAAGCATCCACCCGGCCGTGCCGGCCGACATCCCGCAGCTCCTGGTCCTCATCCAGGACTACTGGGAATTCGAGCGCATCAGCGGTTTCAACTCGCCGCGCATCGAGGCGCTGCTGCGCCAACTTCTCGGCACGCCCGCCCTGGGCGCCGCGTGGGTGGCTGAGTCACACGGGAGGCTGCTCGGCTACGCCATTGTCGTTCAGGTCCTGAGCCTCGAGCACCAGGGCACGATGGCGGAAATCGACGAGTTTTTCGTGCTGCCCGAGGCGCGCTCACTCGGCGTCGGGGCCGCACTCCTCGCCGCTCTGGAAACAGCGCTCACCGCCAGGGGTTGCGTCCGCCTGGAGTTGCAGCTGGGAATCGACAACTCCAGGGCTCGTGCTTTTTATCAGCGGCGGGGGTTCGCCGGACGCGACGGCTATCAGCTGCTGGACAAGTCACTCAAGCGCTGAAGACCGAGCCCTCGATGTCCGCCGGGGAACGGCGGTCCATGCCCAAACAGGCATCGTCCTGTCGCAGCGCCTATCGACGGTGATTCACGGCGGCTCATACTCGCGCCGCTGTTTTATCCTTTCAGTGAGGAGTGCCCCATGCCTGCCTTGAAACCGCGAGCCCCTGGCATCTGGTTCATTGCCGCGCTGCTCAGCAGCGCCGCGCTCGCGGGCGGAAGCGCGCTGGCCGCCGATCTCTACAGCGACGCGGTCGCGCAACCAGGCCGCACCGCTGCGGACCTGAAACGCGACGCGATCGATCACCCGGCCGAGGTTCTGCGTCTCGCGGGAATCAAACCCGGGATGCGCGTGGCGGACTTCCTCGCCGGCAACGGCTACTACAGCGAAATGCTGAGTCACATCGTCGGCCCCAGCGGTCACGTGCTGCTCCTCAACAATGAAGCGTATGAGAAGTGGAGCGGCAAGCGCTGGCAGGATCGCCTCAAGGACAACCGGTTGCCCAACGTCGAGCACCGCACCATTGATGTCGAGCGCCTCGATCTTCCCGATCACTCCCTCGATGCCGTGCTGCTCATCAAGGTGTATCACGACGTCTACTGGGTGGATAAAGACCACGAATGGCCGAAGATGGATCCCAACACCGTGTTGAATGAAGTCGCACGAGTGCTGAAGCCCGGCGGCACGCTGCTACTCGTCGACCACTCTGCCAAGGCGGGGACCGGCAGCGCAGACGCCGGCACACTGCACCGCATTGACGAGGCCTATGCGCGGGCCGACTTCGAGAAGCACGGCTTCAGCTTCGTCACCAACAGTGACGTGCTGCGCCGCCCGGACGATCCGCGCGACGCCCTCACCTACGAAGGGCCGATGGTGGGCAAGACCGACCGGTTCGTGATGGTGTTTCACAAGCAGTGATCCATTGGGCGAAATCGCAGGAAGCGATTTCGCCGGACAACAGTTCCGTTTCAACGGTGACAGCGTCGTCCGACTCGAGACTGACTCAGCTTGGCTTCCTGAACTTCAGGATGAACTGATCGGTCTTGCCGCGAATCGCCGGATCAAACACCTTGAGCGTGTGGTCATCGGCGGGGTTGCGCAGCACCTCACTCGCACCTTCGAACTTGAAGCCCGCGGATTCAACTTCCTTCTTCACTGCATCCGGGTCGATGCGATGCAGCGTGGAGGTGTCGCGAAAGCCGGAACCGGTCGCGGCAACGTGATCGAGCACGATGAACACTCCACCGGGCTTCAGGGCGTTGAACACGAGCTTGTCGAAATCGGCGACATCGGCGTTCGGGATGTTGTGCAGGTCGTGGTAGTTCTGCGAGGTCCACACCAGATCCACCGGTTCCGGCAACGCCAGTTCCTTGATGCTCATGGTGCTCACGACCAGATTGCCGTAGTGCGGGTCCGCGGCCAGTGCCTGAATGGGCGCGCCCGGATCCGGTGAGTCCGCCGCCGCCTGTGCCGGGCGCGGCCGCGTCAGCGCATACACCTTGCCCTTGGGTCCGACCACGAGACTGAACAGCCGCGTGAAATAACCGCCGCCCGGCAGCAGTTCCACGACGCGCTCGCCCGGATGCACGCCGGCAAACGCGAGGCTCTCGGCGGGCTTGCGCTCAGCATCGCGCGTGCGATCGGCTGCGGGGCGCGCGGGGTTCGCGACCGCGTGGGTAATGGAGTGATCTGGCAGGACGCCACGCGCCTGACTCCCGAGAGACAGTAGTACGGCGCCGATAAGTCCGATGGCGAGGGCGATCTGCTTCATGGGAGCTCCTGGCATGGCCGGTACCAGAATCTAGCGCGCCACCCGCCCGAGTACTAGCTGGCGCGGGCAGCGAGGCGTTCCTGTAGCCGCGCCCTCGCACCCGGCCACTCCGCGGCGACGATGGAGAAACGCGCCGAGTCGCGCGGAATCAGATCAGCCGCCAGACGGTGCGCGCGCAAAATCCCCTCGAAACTGGCGCCGATCCGCGCCAGTGCCGCACGGGATCGTTCGTTGCGCGCATCGGTGTGAAAACACACGCGGTGCACGCCCCACACTTCGAAAGCGTGCGAGAGCATCAGGAGCTTCGCCTCGGTGTTGGCGGCGGTGCGAATGGCCCTGGCGCTAAGCCACGTGTAGCCGATTTCACAGCCGTCCGGTCCACCGCGCTTTACCCCCGGGTGCCCGGCAGGCCAGGGCCAACGCTCAATATCAAAAAAACGGCTCGAGCCAATGACTACGCCGTCGGCAGCGCGCACGGTAGCAAAGGCGAGCGCGGTCCCCGCCTCGCGCCAGGTGAGTGCGGTGTCCACGTACTGCGTCATCGCGGCGAGGCCCTGCGGCACGGCACTCCATTGGTACAGCGCCAACTCCTGTCCCGCTGCGGCGACGAGCGCCGGAATGTGACGACGCTCCAGTGGCTCGAGGCGCACGTGGCCACCGGTCAGGACGGGATGCCCGGTGCTCATGCCCGCTTCGACAGCGCCGTCTGCATGAGAGCGGCGATGGCTCTGGAGTCATCTGTCGGAGCTGCTGTCAGCGCTGCAATCACGCCCACGACGTTCTCGGCCGGATGATTCTGATTCAGCTTGAACTTCACCTGGATCCTGTCCGCCACCAGCTCGAAGCCCACGATCCCGCGCAACATCCGCGGACCCGTTGACGCTTCGAACCGCCACGGCGCCGGCGCTGCCGCTTCGTATTTTGCCGCCAGTTGCGAGACGATCCCAGCCAGCTGCTGCGGCTCGTCAATCACGCGCACATTGCCGTAGATATGCGCGGTGGCGTAGTTCCACGTTGGCACGTTGTCATTCGGCCTGGCATACCAGCGCGGCGAAACATAGGTATGCGGCCCATGAAAGATAAACAGCGACTGTTGGCCTGCAATGGTCCGCCACTGCGGATTCGGCCGCGCCCAATGTCCTGTCAGGGTAACCCGCTCCTGCTCGCGGCGATAGAGCACCGGCAGGTGAGTTGCAAAAAGCTCACCGTCGATGAGCGAGATCAGTGTGCCGAAGGAATCATGTGCGGCGAGCCAGTCGAGCTGCGTGAGATCTGCTTCCAGAAAGTGTGTCGGCGTATACACGGTGCTTATCCTCGCCGCTCGTGCGGCTCCCCGGCAACGGAACCCTAGCACAGCAAGGAAAACGGGCTGGGGGAAGGCCCACCAGCCCGTTCAGACTCAGGCTACGGAAACGCGGCTCAGCTCGCCGCACTCTCCGACTCTTCGCCGACGCTCGCCTCTTCCGCGTCCGGCAGCCCGCCGCTGACGTCCATGAAGCTGCGACGGTCGGCCCCTTCGAGCTTGCGACGCCGTGAGGCATGGGCCGCAAAGCCCGTGCCCGCCGGGATGAGCCGTCCGACGATGACGTTCTCCTTCAGTCCCCGCAGGTCGTCCTTCAGTCCCCGCACCGCAGCCTCGGTCAGCACGCGGGTGGTTTCCTGGAACGATGCGGCGGAGATGAACGACTCGGTCGCCAGCGACGCCTTGGTGATGCCGAGCAGCACCGGCTGCAGCTGGGCAGCCTTCTTGTTGCCGTGCTTTGCCCGGTCGTTGATGTCGAGCGCGCGCGCGCGATCGAGCTGCTCACCGCGCAGCAGCGCCGTTTCACCGGCTTCCTGCACCTCGGTCTTGCGCAGCATCTGGCGGATGATCACCTCGATGTGCTTGTCGTTGATCTTGACACCCTGCAGGCGGTAGACATCCTGGATCTCGCGCACCAGGTAGTTCGCGAGCGCCTCGATTCCCTGCAGGCGCAGGATGTCGTGCGGGTTCGGCTCGCCGTCGGCGATCACTTCGCCGCGTTCCACGGTCTCGCCTTCGAAGACGTTGAGCGTGCGCCACTTGGGGATCAGCTCTTCGTACTTCTCACCGTCATCGCTGGTGATGATCAGACGCCGTTTGCCCTTGGTCTCCTTGCCGAAGCTCGCGGTGCCGGATTTCTCGGCAAGAATTGCCGGGTCCTTCGGCTTGCGCGCCTCGAACAGATCCGCCACGCGCGGCAGACCGCCCGTGATGTCGCGGGTCTTCGAAGACTCCTGCGGGATACGTGCAATGACATCGCCGAGTGACACGCGCGCGCCATCTTCGAGGCTGACGAGCGCGCCCGGGGGCAGCGTGTACACGGCCGGGATCTCGGTGTTGGCGAAGGTCAGTTCCTTGCCCTTGCTGTTCACGAGCTTGATGGTGGCGCGCACGTCCTTGCCGCCGCGCTGCTTGGTGTCGAGCACCACGGTGCTGGAGAGGCCCGTGACTTCGTCGACCTGCGAGGTGACCGTGAGGCCATCCACGAAGTCCTGGAACTTCACGATACCCGCCACCTCGGTCACGACCGGGTGGGTGTGCGGATCCCAGGTCGCGATGACCTGGCCGCCCGTCACCATGGCGCTTTCCTTGATGTTGATCACGGCGCCGTACGGAATCTTGTAGCGCTCGCGTTCACGGCCAAAGTCGTCCACCACGCCGAGCTCGCCCGAACGCGACACCGCGACCAGGTGTCCCTTTTCGTGCTGCACGGTCTTCACGTGATGGAAGCGGATCTGGCCCTTGTTACGCACTTCCACGCTGCTGGCCGCCGCGGCTCTGGAAGCCGCGCCGCCGATGTGGAAGGTACGCATGGTGAGCTGCGTGCCGGGCTCGCCGATCGACTGTGCCGCGATGACGCCCACGGCCTCGCCGATGGAAATCGTGCGGCCGCGCGCCAGATCCCGTCCGTAGCACGACGCACACACGCCGTAACGCGTCTGGCAGGTGATCGGGGAGCGCACCATGATCTGGTCAATGCCCTCGGTCTCGAGCAGGCGCACCAGCTTCTCTTCCAGCAGGGTGCCGGCCGGGATCAGGACTTCCTTGGCGCCGGGCTTGACGACGTGCTCAGACACCACGCGGCCGAGCACTCGTTCGCCGAGCGCTTCGACGACGTCACCGCCCTCAACGAGCGGGCTCATGGCGAGTCCATTTACCGTACCGCAGTCGACCTCGGTGACCACCAGGTCCTGCGCCACATCGACGAGGCGCCGCGTGAGGTAACCCGAGTTGGCGGTCTTCAACGCCGTGTCGGCGAGTCCCTTGCGGGCGCCGTGCGTGGAGATGAAGTACTGCAACACGTTCAGGCCTTCACGGAAGTTCGCCGTGATCGGCGTCTCGATGATCGAGCCGTCTGGCTTGGCCATGAGGCCGCGCATGCCGGCGAGCTGGCGGATCTGTGCCGCGGAACCGCGGGCGCCAGAGTCAGCCATCATGAAGATCGAGTTGAAGGACTTCTGCTTGTGCTGCACACCGCGCAGGTCGGTGGCATCTTCCGTGCCGAGCTTTTCCATCATGGCTTTCGCCACCTGGTCATTGGCACGCGACCAGATGTCCACCACCTTGTTGTAGCGCTCGCCGTTGGTGACGAGACCGGACGCGTACTGGTCCTGGATCTCCTTCACTTCCGTGTCGGCAGCGGTAACGATGCGGGTTTTCTGTTCCGGGATGACGATGTCGTCGATACCGAAGGACATTCCCGAGCGCGTCGCGTAGTGGAAGCCGGTGTACATGAGCTGGTCGGCGAACACCACGGTCTCCTTCAACCCCAGCGCGCGGTAACACGCGTTGATGGTCGCGGAGATCGCCTTCTTGGTCATGTCCTGGTTGATCAGATCAAAGGACAGGCCCTTGGGCAGGATTTCGAACAGCAGCGCCCGGCCCACGGTCGTGGCGACCACGCGGGTCCGCTCAGTGAGCGTGCCGCCTTCGCCACGCAGATGCTCGCGCAGCCGCACGTGGACTTTGGCCTGCAGGTCAACGCCGCGGCTCTCGTAAGCGCGGTGCACTTCGCCGCCGTCGCAGAAGTATGCGCCTTCACCCGCCGCGCCGATCTTCTCGCGAGTCATGTAGTAAAGACCCAGCACCACGTCCTGCGAGGGGACGATGATCGGGTCACCGTTGGCGGGCGAGAGGATGTTGTTTGAAGACATCATCAACGCGCGCGCCTCGAGCTGTGCTTCGAGCGACAGCGGCACGTGCACGGCCATCTGGTCACCGTCGAAGTCGGCGTTGAACGCCGTACAGACGAGCGGGTGCAGCTGGATCGCCTTGCCTTCGACCAGCAGCGGCTCGAAGGCCTGGATTCCCAGACGGTGCAGGGTCGGGGCGCGGTTCAGGAGCACCGGATGCTCGCGGATGACCTCTTCGAGGATGTCCCAGACTTCCGGTCCTTCACGCTCCACCAGGCGCTTGGCCGCCTTGATGGTCGAAGCTTCGCCACGCAGCTGCAATTTCTGGAAGATGAAGGGCTTGAAAAGCTCGAGCGCCATCTTCTTCGGCAGGCCGCACTGGTGCAGGCGCAGCTGCGGGCCGACCACGATGACCGAACGGCCCGAGTAGTCGACGCGCTTGCCGAGCAGGTTCTGGCGGAAGCGCCCCTGCTTGCCCTTGATCATGTCGGCGAGCGACTTCAGCGGGCGCTTGTTGGTGCCAGTGATGGCACGACCGCGACGGCCGTTGTCGAGCAGCGCATCCACTGCTTCCTGCAGCATGCGCTTCTCGTTGCGCACGATGATGTCTGGCGCGTTGAGTTCGAGCAGGCGGCGCAGGCGGTTGTTGCGGTTGATGACGCGACGGTACAGGTCATTCAGATCCGAGGTCGCGAAGCGGCCGCCATCCAGCGGCACCAGCGGCCGCAGGTCCGGCGGCAACACCGGCAATACGGTCAGCACCATCCACTCGGGCTTGTTGCCCGACTCGACGAAGGACTCGATGAGCTTCAGGCGCTTGGACAGGCGCTTCAGCTTGGTCTCGGACGCAGTCGCCGCCATGTCCTCGCGGACCTTGACCACTTCCGCGGCGAGATCGATGGTGCGCATCAGCTCGTACACGGCTTCCGCGCCCATGCGGGCGTCGAACTCATCGCCGTGCTCCTCGATCGCCTCGAGGTACATCTCATCCGTGAGCAGCTGCCCGCGCTGCATCGGGGTCATACCTGGGTCGATGACCACGAAGGCCTCGAAGTACAACACGCGCTCGATCTCACGCAGCGTCATGTCGAGCATGAGGCCGATACGCGAGGGCAGCGACTTCAGGAACCAGATGTGCGCGGTCGGGCTCGCCAGCTCGATGTGACCCATGCGCTCTCGACGCACCTTGGACTGGGTCACCTCGACGCCGCACTTCTCGCACACCACGCCGCGGTGCTTGAGGCGCTTGTACTTGCCGCACAGACACTCGTAGTCCTTAACGGGACCGAAGATCTTGGCGCAGAACAGGCCATCCCGCTCCGGCTTGAAGGTGCGGTAGTTGATGGTCTCGGGCTTCTTCACTTCGCCATACGACCAGGAGCGGATCATTTCCGGCGACGCCAGTCCGATCTTGATCGAATCAAAATGTTCGACCGGAGCGTGCTGCCTGAACAGTTTCAGTAGATCTTTCATAACTTAGTCCTGCTCCAGTTCCATATTGATGGCGAGTGAGCGGATTTCCTTCACGAGTACGTTGAAGGACTCCGGCATGCCCGCATCCATCTGGTGGTTGCCGTCCACGATGTTCTTGTACATCTTGGTGCGGCCGTTCACGTCGTCTGACTTGACGGTCAGCATTTCCTGCAAGGTGTAGGCCGCGCCGTAGGCCTCCAGTGCCCACACTTCCATTTCGCCGAAGCGCTGGCCGCCGAACTGCGCCTTGCCGCCGAGCGGCTGCTGAGTCACGAGGCTGTAGGGCCCGGTCGAACGCGCATGCATCTTGTCGTCGACCAGGTGGTTCAGCTTCAGCATGTACATGTAGCCGACCGTCACCTGACGCTCGAAGCGCTCGCCGGTGCGGCCATCGAACAGCCAGGTCTGGCCGTTCAGCGGCAGGTCCGCGAGCTTCAGCATGCGCTTGATCTCAGCCTCGCTGGCACCGTCGAACACCGGCGTCGCCATCGGCACGCCGTTGGTGAGGTTCTTGGCCAGCGCCTTCAGATCAGGCTCGTTCAGACTGTCGATGTCTTCCTTCTGACCGCCGGTCTCGTTGTAGACCTGCTTGATGAAGCCACGCAGATCCGCGACTGCGGCCTGCTGCTCGAGCATGCGCCCGATCTTCAGGCCCACACCCTTCGCCGCCCAACCCAGGTGCGTCTCCAGCACCTGACCGACGTTCATGCGCGAAGGCACGCCCAGGGGATTCAGCACCACATCGACCGGCGTACCGTCTTCCAGGTACGGCATGTCTTCCACCGGCACGATGGTCGAGATCACGCCCTTGTTACCGTGACGGCCGGCCATCTTGTCGCCCGGCTGTACGCGACGCTTCACGGCGAGGTACACCTTGACCATCTTGAGCACGCCCGGTGCCAGGTCATCACCCGCGGTGATCTTGACCTTCTTGTCATCGAGGCGCTTCTCGAACGCCTTCCTCTGCAGCTTGAGGCGCTCGGAGGCCTGCTCGAGCTGTGAGTTGGCGTCCTCGCCTTCGAGGCGAATCTCGAACCACTCCTCGCGCGGCACCTCATCCAGGTACTCGGCGGTGATCCTGGCGCCAGTCTTGAGCTTACGCGGTCCGCCCGCGGCGGCCTGGTCCAGCAGCATGTCGCGCACGCGCTGGAACAGGTCATCCTCGAGGATGCGCTGCTGATCGGCGAAGTCCTTGCGGACGCGTTCGATCTCAGCCTTTTCGATGGACAGCGCACGGCTGTCCTTGTCAACGCCGTCGCGCGTGAACACACGCACGTCGATGACCGTGCCGTCCATGCCGGGCGGCACGCGCAGGCCGGTGTCCTTCACGTCCGAGGCCTTCTCGCCGAAGATCGCCCGCAGCAGCTTCTCTTCGGGCGTCAGCTGCGTCTCGCCTTTCGGCGTCACCTTACCGACCAGGATGTCCCCGGCCTTCACTTCCGCGCCGATGAAGGCGATACCCGCCTCATCGAGCTTGGCGAGCGCGGTGTCACCCACGTTCGGAATGTCGGCGGTGATTTCCTCGGGTCCCAGCTTCGTGTCGCGCGCGACACAGGTGAGTTCCTCGATGTGGATGGTGGTGAAGCGGTCTTCCTCCACCACGCGCTCGGAGATCAGGATCGAGTCTTCGAAGTTGTAGCCGTTCCACGGCATGAACGCGACCAGAAGGTTCTGGCCCAAGGCCAGCTCGCCCAGGTGCGTCGACGGGCCGTCAGCCAGCACGTCGCCGCGTGCGATCTTGTCACCGGCATTCACCAGCGGACGCTGGTTGATGCAGGTGTTCTGGTTCGAACGCGTGTACTTGGTGAGGTTGTAGATATCCACGCCCGGCTCGCCGGCGAGGGTTTCATCGTCATTCACTCGCACCACGATGCGCGACGCGTCGACCGAATCGACCGCGCCACCGCGCTTGGCGATCACGACCACGCCCGAATCGATGGCCACCGGACGCTCCATCCCCGTGCCCACCAGCGGGGTCTCGGAACGCAGCGTCGGCACCGCCTGGCGCTGCATGTTCGAACCCATGAGGGCGCGGTTGGCGTCGTCGTGTTCGAGGAACGGAATCAGGGATGCCGCCACCGACACAATCTGCTTCGGTGACACGTCCATGTAGTTGATGCGCTCGCGCGGCATCAGCGTGAACTCGTTCTGGAAGCGGCAGGACACGAGCTCATCGGTCAACTCGCCCTTGGAGCCGAGCACCGCGTTCGCCTGCGCGATCGCGAACTCGCCTTCCTCGATGGCTGAGAGGTAGTCGATGCGGTCGGTCACGTGGCCGCTTTCCACGCGCCGGTACGGCGTCTCGAGGAAGCCGTAGTTGTTGGTGCGTGCGTACACGGACAGTGAGTTGATGAGACCGATATTCGGACCTTCCGGGGTCTCGATCGGGCAGACGCGGCCGTAGTGGGTCGGGTGCACGTCGCGCACCTCGAAGCCCGCACGCTCGCGCGTCAGTCCACCCGGGCCCAGTGCCGAAACGCGGCGCTTGTGGGTCACTTCCGACAGCGGGTTGTTCTGGTCCATGAACTGCGACAGCTGCGAGGAGCCGAAGAACTCCTTGACCGCGGCCGCCACCGGCTTGGCGTTGATCATTTCCTGCGGCATCAACGGCTCGGTCTCGGCAATCGTCAGACGCTCCTTGACGGCGCGCTCGACCCGCACGAGTCCGACGCGGAAGGCGTTCTCCGCCATTTCCCCGACCGAGCGCACGCGGCGGTTGCCGAGGTGATCGATGTCGTCCACCTGGCCGTTGCCGTTGCGGATGTCGATCAGGACCTTGAGCACGTCGATGATGTCGGACATGTCGCCGTACTGGGCGACCAGGCGCTTGGAGAGCTCGTCGGTGCGGCCGCTGGCGTACTTCTGGTCATACAGAATGCCGGGCCCGAGGATCTCCTTGCGTCCTACGCGGCGGTTGAACTTCATCCGGCCGACGGCCGAGAGGTCGTAGCGCTCGGGGTTGAAGAACAGGTTGGCGAACAGGTTCTCGGCAGCGTCCTTGGTGGGCGGCTCGCCCGGACGCATCATGCGGTAGATCTCCACCAGCGCCTCGAGGCGTGTCTTGGTGGGATCGATGCGCAACGTGTCCGACATGTAGGCGCCACGATCGAGGTCGTTCACGTACAGCGTGTTGACCTGGGTGATGCCGGTCTCGATGAGCTTCTCGACCGAAGCCGCGGTCAGCACCTCGTTGGCCTTGGCGAGAATCTCACCGGTGTCGGTGTTGACCACATCGTGGGCCAGCACCTTGCCGTAGACGTATTCGCGCGGCACGCGCAGGCGCGTGACCTTGGCGTCTTCGAGCTGGCGCACGTGACGCGCCGTGATGCGGCGGCCTTCCTCGACGATCACCTGATCGCCGATGCGGATCTCAAAGGTCGCGGTTTCACCGCGCAGGCGCTGCGGCACGAGCTGCAGAGCCACTTCATCCGCGCTGACGAAGAAGGTGTTGGTGTCGAAGAACGTCGCCAGGATCTGCTCTTCGTTCATGCCCAGCGCGCGCAGGATGATCGTGACCGGCAGCTTGCGGCGGCGGTCGATGCGCGCGAACACGCAGTCCTTCGGGTCGAACTCGAAGTCCAGCCACGAGCCGCGATAAGGAATGATGCGTGCCGAGAACAAAAGCTTCCCGGAGGAGTGGGTCTTGCCGCGGTCGTGATCGAAGAACACGCCCGGGGAACGGTGCAGCTGCGACACGATGACGCGCTCAGTACCGTTGATGACGAAGGTGCCGTTGTCGGTCATGAGCGGCAGCTCGCCGAGGTATACCTCCTGCTCGCGCACGTCCTTGACAGGCTTCTTGGCGCCGGGCGCCTCCTTGTCGAGGACGATGAGCCGCACCTTGACGCGCAACGGGGCGGCGTAGGTGAGGCCGCGCAGCTGGCACTCCTTGACGTCGAACACCGGCTCGCCGAGCCGATAGCTCACGTACTCGAGAGTGGCGTTACCGCTGTAGCTGGAAATCGGGAACACGCTCTTGAACGCGGCGTGCAGACCGATGCGGTCGCGGGTCTCTTCAGGCTTGTCGACCTGGAGGAACTTGCGATACGAATCGAGCTGAATGGCCAGCAGGTAAGGCGTGTCGAGAATGCTCGCCTGCTTGCCAAAGTTCTTGCGGATGCGCTTTTTCTCGGTGAAGGAATAAGCCATCGAGTGGTCACCTCAGGTTCGACCCGCCACGTGTGGGCGAAGGTCAGCAAAAAATCACGCGCGTCATCAAATCAATCGAAAATCAAACCCTCTTCGCCCGCGGCCTGCCAGTTACGGCGCCGTGGACGAAGAGGGCTTACGGCACGGGAGGTCCTACTTGACCTCGACCTTCGCGCCGGCTTCCTCGAGCTTCTTCTTCATGGTCTCGGTGTCGGCCTTGGAAACGCCTTCCTTGACCATCGAGGGAGCGCCCTCGACGAGGTCCTTGGCTTCCTTAAGTCCGAGTCCGGTGAGCTCACGGATCACCTTGATCACCGTTACCTTCTTGTCCGCCGGGTACTCCTTCAGAGTGACGGTGAATTCCGTCTGCTCCTCAGCAGGGGCGGCAGCGGCAGCGGCGCCGCCGGCGGCGGCCATGGCCACCGGGGCAGCGGCGGTAACGCCGAACTTCTTCTCCATGTCGGAGATCAGGTCGACGACTTCCATCAAAGTCATCTTGGAAATTGCATCGAGGATTTCGTCTTTGTTGACAGCCATTTGAGTCTCCAAAAAAAATTACATTAAGACAGTTAAGCGGTCGCGGCCTGTTTCTGGTCGCGGACGGCAGCGATGGTGCGTGCGAGTTTCGCCGGCGGTTCTGCGAGCGTGCGGACGAACTTCTGGATCGGTGCCTTGAGCACACCGAGCAGCATCGACAGCGCCTGTTCGCGGGTCGGCAGACTCGCCACCCGGTCCAGCTCGGCGCCAGGCAGAACCTGCCCACCGAGAGCAACGAGCGTCGCCACGAGCTTCTCGTTCGCCTTCGCGAAGTCCTTCACCACGCGCGCCGCCGCGCCTGGATCGTCCTTCGAGAACGCGAGTACCAGAGGCCCCTTGAGCTTCGGTCCGACCGATTCGAACGACGTGCCAGCGAGCGCCTTGCGGGCCAGCGTGTTCTTTACGACACGCATGTACACGCCTGACTTTCTCGCCCTGGCACGCAGCTCGGTCATCTGACCGACCGATAGCCCGCGGTACTCGGCGGCCACGACTGAATGGGCTTTCGCCGCAATCTCAGCCACTTCCGCTACGAGCGCCTTCTTGTCTTCCAGGTTGAGTGCCATTCATCTCTCCTCTCAACTGCGAAGATCACTAATGAAGCGCACGTTCAACTACGCGCGCTTCCCCTCTTCGACGGTGACCTCCGCGCCTCGAGGAGTTCCTCGATGCGAAAAGCGGTTCACCATCTGCGCAGGCGTTCCATTAAGAGGGCCGATTCCCTCGCCTGCGGTCTTCGACGATGGCCAGCGCCTTTCAAGCGCGCCGGCCCGCATCAAATCAATTAACTGAGTGTCGCCTGATCCACCATCACGCCCGGCCCCATGGTCGAGGACAGCGTGACGCGCTTTAAATACATACCCTTCGAAGTGGCGGGTTTCGCCTTCTGCAGGTCCGCGATGAGCGCGTGGAGGTTTTCCTTCAGCGCGTTCACTTCGAAATTCGCCTTGCCGATCGTGCAGTGCACGATGCCGGCCTTGTCGACGCGGTAGGTGACCTGGCCCGACTTGGCGTTCTTCACGGCCGTCGCAACGTCGGGTGTCACGGTGCCCACCTTCGGGTTCGGCATGAG
>JANWKL010000143.1 GCA_025451375.1 Steroidobacteraceae bacterium | reverse complement strand
GCAGCACGACCACCGGCTGCGCGCCGCCCACCAGGTCCACCACCGAGCGCACCCCGCCCGCGGTGGTGAAGTCCATGTAGGCCTCATCGACGATGGTGAGCACCGAGCCGGGCAGGGAGCTGATGAATGCGCTGATGTCAGCGGCGCTGGCTGCGGTGCCGGTTGGATTATTGGGATTGCACAGGTACACCGCGCGGGTGCGCTCGGAGACGGCCGCATGCATGGCCGGCAGGTTATGGCGCAGCGCATCATCCACAGGGACGAAGGTCAGACGCGCGCCGCGTGCCTTGGCGTAGTCGGGCAGCTCGCCATAGGTCGGCGCTGCGGCAATGATCTCCCCGCCGCCCGCGCCGTACAGCAGGCCCAGGGCCCGCAGCAACTCACCCGAGCCCGTGCCGGTCACGATGTGCGCCGGGGTGACGCCCTCATGGCGGGCGAGGGCCGCAGTGAGATCGGCCATCTCGGCGTCGGAGGGATAGCGGCAGCCGTCAGAGATTGACCGGCTAACCGCCGCTCGGGCCGCCGGTCCGGGTCCGTACGGGTTCTCGTTCCAGCACAGCACCGCGGGCGCGACAACGCTGCCTGTGTCGCGGCCGGCCGCGCGCAGCGCCAGGCCCGGTCCCGCCAGCAGCAGGGCAGACGCGGTCAGAAGTTCACGGCGGCTGAGGCTCATCGGCGAGGCTCCGCAAACGGCGAGTGCGCACGATACACCGTGACCGTGGACAGGACCATGCGTTGCCGCGGATCTCTATTGCGCTGTGCTATGTTCGGGGCTGCTGCGAAACGGATTTCCCGGCAATGCACGACCTGCATCTCGGCGAGCGCGACCTGCTGTCTTTGCTCAGGCCCGACACCTTCATCGGTGCGGCCATCTACCTCGTGTTGTTCGTACTCGCGGCACTGCTGCTCGCGCGCGCGCTGCGCGCGACGGTGCACGTGGAGCTCACCCGTCAGGGGCACATCGATCGCACGACGATCAGCTTCGCGCAGCAAATCGGCACCGCCGCCATCTGGGTCATGGTGCTCATCCTCTATGCGCACCTGATCCCGGAGCTGCGCGCAATGGGCACGGCCCTGCTGGCCGGCGCGAGCGTGGCTTCGGTCGTCATCGGGCTGGCCGCGCAGAGTACACTCGGCAACCTCATCGCCGGTGTCTCGATCACCCTATACCGACCGTTCCGTCTCGGCGACACGCTGCTGGTCACAGCGCCCACGGGCACCGAGGTCGGCACCGTAGAGCTGATCTCGCTCGGCTATACCACGCTGCGCACCGCCGACGGGCGGCTCGTCGTGCTGCCCAACAGCCTCGCCGCCAGCCAGGTAACGATCAACTTCCGCGAAGCGCGCACCACCGCGCCCGTGGCGGTGGCCATTCGCATTGGTCGCCAGGCCGATGCCGACGCCGCCCGCACGCTGGCGCTGCGCATCGGACGCGAGGTGGCGGGCGAGGGCGCCGCGCCCGGCTGTTTCGTGATGCGCATCGAGGCCGGGACGGCGGTGCTCGAGCTGCGGGTGCGCCCGTCCCAGGGCGCCGACCGTGACGCGCTGCGCTCACAGCTGCTGACGGCGCTGGCGCGGGCCTTCGCGCAGGCAGGCCTCGACGCACAGGATGGCGAGCGCGCGGCATTTTCCTGAGTTGCCGGCGGTGAAGATGCGACGCTAGACTTTGCAGTCGTGATGTCGATTCACCGTTCCGGCAGCCTCAGGATCACCGCTCCCAACGAGCTGTCGCTGGTTGCGGAGGATGGCAGCGCGCTGGCGCTGCATCCGCTGTGGCTGCGCGAGCGCTGCAAGGACGCCGCCAGCATGGATCTGCGCACCCAGCAGCGCCTGCAGGATCCTTCGGACTTTCCGCTCGAACTCAGGATCACCGCCATCAGCCAGCCGGGATCCGGGATCTACCGGATCAGGTTCAGCGACGGGCACGAGGGCACTTTCAGCGCCGCGGACCTGCTCGAGGAGGCGGCGCTCGCACCCAACAGCCACGACTGCCCCGCCCCGCACATGTGGGACGGCAGCCTCTCCAAACTACCCCGCCCCCGCTGGTCGGCGACCCCGGCGGACTCGGAGCTCATGTCCTGGCTCGAGGCGTTCCTCGGCTTTGGCTTCATTATCTTCGAGGGCGTGCCCACCCAGCCTGAGACCGTCCTCAAGGTCGGCGCCCAGTTCGGATTCGTGCGCGAGACGAACTTCGGTGCCCTGTTCGACGTGCGCTCGACGCCGCAGGCCACGGATCTGGCCTACACCTCGGTGGCGCTCGATCCGCACACCGACAATCCGTATCGGGCGCCGGTGCCGGGCATCCAGCTGTTGCACTGCCTGGTGAATGAGACCAGCGGCGGCCTGTCCACGCTGGTGGATGGTTTCGCGGTGGCGCAGGCGCTGCGCACGCAGCACCCCGGGGCCTTCGACATCCTCGCCAGCACGCCGGTGCGCTTCAAGTACATCGACGCCGACACGGAGCTGACCGCCAATGCGTCGCCCATCGAGCTTGATGTGACCGGCGCGCTCAGGGCGATTCACTTCAGCCCGCGGCTGGACTTCGTGCCGCTGTTCGCCGCGCCGCGGCTCGCCGCCTACTACCAAGCCCGGCAGCTGTTCGATCGGCGGCTGCGCGCCCCGGATTTCGAGATACGCTTCCTGCTCGCCGCCGGTGACTTGGTGATGTTCGACAACTGCCGCTTGCTGCACGGCCGCACCGGCTTCGACCCGGCCGAAGGTCTGCGACACCTGCAGGGCTGCTACATCGACATCGACGGTCCGCGCAGTCTGTACCGCGTGCTGCGGCGTCGGCTGCGGGACGCCGGCGCGGCGCGGCGCAGCGCATGAAGCGCATCGTCAGTTTCCGGCAGATGCAGGACGGCACCAAGGAGGACTACGTCCTCCTCGATGAGTCCGAGCGCCGCTACGCTCTCGGGCTCGCCGACCGGGTGCTGGAGAGCCTGCGGCGTCTGGACCATTCCCTCGAAGGTTACCCGGTGAGCCGGCTCGGCCACTCGCTGCAGGCGGCCACGCGCGCACTTCGCGACCGGGCCGATGAGGAGCTCGTGGTGGCGGCCCTGCTGCACGACATCGGTGACGAATTGGCGCCCTACAACCATGCGGAGGTCGCCGCCGGGATCCTGCGGCCGTACGTGCGCGAGGAGGTCACCTGGATCGTCGCGCATCACGGCCTGTTTCAGAACTACTACTACGTGCATCACTTCGGCGGCGATCGCAACGCGCGCGAGCGGCTGCGGGGCCATCCCGCCTACGATGCCTGCGTGCACTTCTGTGCCGCCTGGGACCAGAGTTCGTTCGACCCCGACTACGCGAGCGAGCCGCTCGCGACCTTCGAGCCGATGGTGCGGCGGATTTTTGCCCGCGCACCCCATGACCCGCGCTACACGGCTGCACCGCTCGGGTAGCACGCCGAGTTCCTGAGGGAGGCCTGCATGGTACCGCCGCGCCTGCTGCTGTCCGGAGTCTGCGTGCTGTACACGGCGCTGGTGTGCGCGGAGGTGCCGCCCGGCCTGAAGCCCTACGTCAAGGAGGAAGCGCCGGTATTGGTGCTGAACCACGTGCGTGTAGTCGACGGCACCGGTGCGGCACCACGCGAGGACCAGCGCATCGACATCGCGTCCGGCCGCATCGAGCGCGTGCAGAGCGCCAAGCTGCGCAACGCCTTCCCGCCCGGCGCCAAGGTGCTCGACCTCAGCGGCAAGACGGTGATGCCCGGACTCGTCGGCATGCATGAGCACTTCTTCTATCCGTTGCCGGGCGCGGTGCCCGATGGCGTGCCGCTCTACGGCGAGATGGCTGACAGCGCACCGCGCCTGTACCTGGCGGCGGGCGTCACGACAGCGCGCACCACCGGCAGCGTAGAGCCGTATGCGGACCTGGCGGTGCGGCAGCTGATCGACGCCGGCAGGATCCCGGGGCCCAAGTACGACATCACCGGACCCTACATCGGCGACCTGCTCGGACGCATTCCGCAGCTGCACACCCTTTCAGGCCCGGAGGATGCCGCGCGCACGGTGGACTACTGGGCCGAGGAGGGTGTGACCTCCTTCAAGGCTTACATGTCAATCAAGCCGGAGGAGCTGCGCGCGGCCGTCGAGCACGCGCACGCGCACCATCTGAAGATCACCGGGCATCTGTGCGCAGTGGGCTTCAGCGAGGCGGCCGAAATCGGCATCGACAACCTGGAGCACGGCGTCGTCGTCGACACCGAATTCTACCCGGACAAGAAGCCCGGCATCTGCCCAGCGCGCGAGGCGGTCAAGGACCTCGCCGAGCGCGTCGACATCGGGAGCGCGCCGGTGCAGGACATGATCCGCACGCTCGTGGCGCACCATATCGCGATCACCTCGACACTCGCGGTCTTCGAAATCTCGGTTCCCAACCGGCCGCCGCTCGAACGCGAGGAACGTGTGCGGCCGGCGCTCACGCCGCAGGCCTGGTCCGCCTACCTCCAGACCCGGGCCGAGATCGCACAGCAGGACCGGCCGCAGGCGGCGGCGCTGCTGAAGAAGGAGATGCAGTTCGAGCGTGATTTCGTCAAGGCGGGCGGGCTGCTGCTGGCCGGCGCCGATCCCACCTCCTTCGGTGGCGTGGTGCCCGGCTACGCCGACCAGCGCAACCTCGAACTGCTGGTGGAGGCGGGCTTCGCGCCGGTCGAGGCGATCCGGATCGCGACCCTAAACGGCGCGATTTTCGAGGGCAAGGAGCAGAGCATCGGCTCGATCGCCGCCGGGCGCGCCGCGGACCTGGTGGTGGTGAGCGGCAACCCGGCCGAGCGCATCGACGACGTGGAGAACGTCGAGACGGTGTTCAAGGACGGGCTCGGCTACGACCCCGTCAAGCTCGCTCAATCGGTGCAGGGATTGGTCGGGTTGCGCTGACGCCGGTGCGCGCTGCTGCCAGCATCAGCACGGCGGCGTACAGCACCACCACGACGACCAGCCATCGCAGCCAAGTCAGCGGCAGCGACTTGACGACGTAGGCCGCGAGCAGCACCCCCGGAATACCACCGAGCGCGAGACTGAGGGCCGCGCGAGCGTGGTAACGCCCGGCGCGGATGAAGCGCAAAGCGCCCACCGGCATGAGCGCTGCACAGGAACCCATCATGATGGGGAAGGCCGCGAGCGGGTTCATACCCAGCAGGCACACCAGGATCAGGCAGGGTGCGTACAAGCCGATGCCGAGCGTCATGAGCGCGCCCAGGACAAAATTGACGGCGACCGCGAACAGCAGCCGCCCGCCGGTGAAGCCGAGCGCCTCGCCCCCACCCGGAACCCAGCCGACGTTGGCGGCCAGCATCAGAGCGGCGGCGACCGCGAGCGCCAGACCCATGCCGAGCTGCACCGCGCGCCGCGGCAGGCGCGCCACGATGCCCGCGCCCATCCAGGCGCCGAGGATGGCGGCGGCGATCATGCCGACCAGCGTGGTCAGGTCGACCGTCACGGCGGCGATGAAGATCAGCGCCTCGGTGAGCGCCGGCAGGGCGTGTCCGGAGTTGAGCGTGCCGGGGATCTGCTCATCCGGCACGCGACGCAAGAGCTTAAAGGCGGCGGTCGTAGGCGCAAAACAGCCGATGCCGAGCGTGTCAAAGAAGTTGAGTACGAAGCCGAGCAACACGTCCACCGGGCGCGGTGTGTGCCCCTGCGGAGCCGGGCGGCATCGCTCGAGCGCGACCCAGCGCCATATGTAAGCCAGCGCGAGCAGCGCCAAGGCCGTGAGCAGCAGCCGCGTACCCAGGCTCACGTGTACATCACCGTCGCTCTGGCAGCGCGCATCGCGCAAAGATACCCTGCGGCGGCACGTTTGGGGCAATATCCGCCCGGCCGCGTCACACAGGATCTCGAGGACCCAACCGATGAAGCAGGGCTCCCATCAGCACGGCGAGGATCCGCGCAACCGTGACATCCTCATCTACGTCAACGGCGACATCTGCCCGCGTGAGCGGGCCGTGGTGTCGGTGTTCGACTCGGGGTTCATCCTGGGCGACGGCGTTTGGGAGGGCCTGCGGGTGCACAGTGGGCGCATCGCGTTCCTCGACCTGCACATGGATCGCCTGTACGAGGCGGCCAAAGCCATCGATCTCGACATTGGGCTCGATCGCGCCGCGCTACGCGAGGCGCTCTACCGCACGCTGCGCGCCAATCGCATGGATGAAGGCGTCCACATCCGTCTCATGGTCACGCGTGGCTTGAAGAGCACGCCCTACCAGGATCCGCGCGCAACCATCGGACCCGCTACCGTGGTGATCATCCCCGAATACAAGCTGCCGCGCCCCGAGACGCTAACTCGCGGCCTGCGACTGTTCACCGTGCACGTGCGGCGCGGCGCACCGGACGTGCAGGATCCGAAGCTCAACTCGCATTCCAAGCTCAACTGCATCACCGCCTGCATCCAGGCGACCAAGGCGGGCGCGGACGAGGCACTGATGCTGGACCCGCACGGCTTCGTTGCCACCTGCAACTCGACGCACTTTTTCATCGTGCGCCGCGGCGAGGTGTGGACCTCGAGCGGCAAGTACTGTCTGGCCGGCATCACGCGAGCCAATGTGCTGCGGGTGTGCCGCGAGAACGGCATCCCGGCCTACGAGAAGGACTTCAGCCTGACCGAGGTGTACGGCGCGGAGGAGGCCTTCGTGACCGGCACCTTTGCCGGGGTCGCACCGGTCATCGAGGTGGACGGACGCGCCATCAGTTCGGGCCGCGGCCCGATGGTGGAACGGCTGCAGCGCCTGTATCTGCAGCTCATCGAGCGCGACGTTGCCGGGCAGCCGCAGTCGTGACGCCATTGCGTCTGGCGATGTGGTCGGGACCACGCAACATCTCGACGGCGATGATGCGCGCCTGGGAGAACCGCGGCGACTGTACCGTCATCGATGAACCGCTGTACGCGCACTACCTGGCACGCACCGGCCTGGACCATCCTGGGCGCGAACAGGTCATCGCCGCCGGCGAGAGCGATTGGCACGAGGTGGCTGCGTTGCTGACCGGGCCGGTGCCGGGCGGCAAGCCGATCTTCTATCAGAAGCACATGACGCATCACCTGCTGCCTGATATCGAGCGTTCCTGGCTCGGTCAGCTGACGCACGTGTTTCTGATCCGCGATCCGCGCGAGGTGCTGGCCTCCTACATCAAGAGCCGGCCGACGGTCACCGCGGGAGACATCGGCCTGGCGCAGGAGCTGGAGATCTTCGAATACCTGCGCACACTGGGCCATCGCGACCCGCCGGTCATCGACGCGGGCGAGTTCCTGGGGGCTCCGGAGGCACAGCTGCGCGCGTTGTGTGCGTGGCTCGGCATCGAATTCACCTCGCGCATGCTGCACTGGCGGCCGGGCCCGCGCGCCAGCGACGGGGTGTGGGCACCGTACTGGTACGACAAGGTTCTGGCCTCGAGCGGCTTCGAGCCGCGGCGTGCGCGTCAGCTGCGCGTGCCTGCGGAATACCGCGGTCTCATCGACGCGGTCCTGCCGGCGTTCGAGACGCTGTTCGCGCGGCGCCTCCGCGCCTAATGCTGTCGAGCGCGCTTGTCAGCTACCCGCGGCTGAGTTGCCCACGTCCGGGTGTGCGTGCCGCCACATCAGGTACGCATTCTGCTGTTCGCCGCCCAGTAGCGAGAAGTCCTGATAGGGCAGGTGCTGCTCGCTGAGGTATTCGCGATACGCCCGCTCGTCCTGCGGGCTCCACTGCCCCCTCTGGGCCTGCGAGCTGGTCGCGCACCCCGTGCCAAGAGCGGTGACCGCCGCTGCAGCCGTGAGCAGCAGTACGAAGCGAGAATGTTTCAAGCGCATCATCGCAGTCTCCAGCTGGGCGGGATGCCCAGTGTCGAGGGCGTGGAAAAGACCGGCTGGGGTGCGCGAGGTTCCGCCCGCGACCCGCACCCGCATCGCGCGCGGTAGCGTGCGCGCGACCTACGCCGTGCGGGTGACGCGCCAGTAGACGACGTAGCGTTCGTCGAAGATGCGACTGAGCGGCGACACAGCCAGCGTCTCGCGCTGACCGCGGGTCGTGAACTCCAGCGCACGGCCGGGCACCGGCACAAGCCAGCTTGCCGGGTCGTCGCCCGGGGCGATGATCGGCGGGGCCGCGATCGGCTCGGCTGTGTATTCGGGCACCTTGCGCGGCTGGGTCGGGGGCGCACGCAGCGTGGCGGTGGTCAGTCCCGCACTGCCCAGGCGGCCGGCCAGCACCAGCGGACCGTACATTACGGCCTGCAGCGTCGGGTCATCGAGCATCGGTGCGGCGTACAGATGCATCGGCAGCTGCAGCGTCACTTCATCCCCGTCGCGCCAGCTACGCGCCAGGCTGAGGTAGTTGCCGGGCGGCGTGTCGGAGGCGAGCGCTTTGCCGTTGAGGCGCACGGCCACGGCGCGGCTCCATGACGGCATGCGCAATCGCAGCGCGAAGCGCGCGGGGCGCGAGCTGTGCACGCGCAGCCGCACCGTTTCGTCCTCGGGAAAGCGCGTTTCCTGCGTCAGGCGTATGCCGCGCTCCTGCCAGTCGAGCGTCGACGGCGTGAACAGGTTTACGTAGACACCGTCGGCGTCGTGAAAGTAGATGCTGTCGCCGAGCGAGGCGAAGGACTCCGCCATGCTGCCGGTGCAGCACCAGAAATCGTGCAGCGGCGTGCCGAACAGCTTCCAGTAGCCGCTCTGCAGCGGCAGGTAGTAGAGCTTGTCACCGTCGTCGGGGTGCTGCACGCCGAGAATGCCGTTGTAGTACGTGCGCTCGAGGTAGTCCGCGAGTCGTGCGTCCGCGGTCCAGCCGTACACGTGACGCGTGAGCTTGCGCATGTTGTACGTAACGCACGATTCTTCGGTGTAGCCGGATAGCTCGCGAGCCAGGACACCGGGTGGGGTGTTCCACGACTCGCCGTTGCTGGTGCCGCCCGTGCAGTAGGTGCGCCGCTCGGCGACCGTGTGCCAGAAATGTGTGGCCGCATCGTGCAGGTGCGGGTCGCCGGTGAGCTCGTAACCGCGCGCCGCGCCGATGATCTGTGGGATGGTCGTATTGGCATGCAGCCCCTGCAACTCGTCGCGTCCGGCTGCCAGTGGCGCAAAGACGCGCTCGCGATCGAAGCGATGGGCGAGCGAGCGCCAGCGTGGCTCACCGGTTGCCGCGGCCAGATTGTAGAGCAGCTCGTTCATGCCGCCGTACTCGCGCTCGATGACTCGCGCCATCTGCTGCGCATCGAGCGGCTGCGTCCAGCGCTCGGTCCAGCGTGCCATGCCGAGAAGCGTACCCAGTGCTCCCCGGTCGCCGCTCAGGGTGTGGGTATCGAACAGCCCGGCCATTATCTTGTGCAGCGTGTAAAAGGGCGCCCAGGCAGGCTGGCCAGCACGCAGTCGCGTGAACAACTCCTCGGGAAACGCGCTCAGATAGCCGCCACCGAGGGCCGCCTGACACTTGGCGAGCTCGACGCACACCTGCACGCCGCGTGCGCGCACTGCGGCGTCGTCGGTGTGCGCTGCGAGCTGCGCGCAAGCTGACAGATAGTGTCCCGTGAAGTGTCCACGCAACTCATTGTCGGGCGCTTCCCAGCCGCCGAGTGCCTGCGCACTGCTCGGCAGTCCGGCCGTAACGCGGAACATGTGCAGCAGTCGGTCCGGGTCGAGGTCCATCAGGAAACGGCGATTGACCGCGAGGGCCTCGAGCGCGGGCCCGGGCCCGAGGCGTACCGCGTGCAAGGGAAAGGGATATGCGCGGATGCGTTGCGCAGGGGCCAGCGCTGCGAGTGTCAGGCGTGGACACAGCGAGCTGGCGGCGGTAACGAGGGCTGTCATCGACAGGAACGCGCGGCGCGCCAGCTTCATGCGTACTTCCAACAGTCTGTTACTACGCCGTGCCTGCTGTACACGGCTGGCATCTTGCTATCCTAGCGCTTTTGGCCCTTGAGACCCGCACGATGTCCGTACCTCTTCGCCGCACGAGCCTCGTTGCCATACTACTGTCCATCGCCTGGGCGACACAGGCCGCGCCACCGCCGGTACGCACGCCGATCAGCCACGAGAGACTGTGGATGATGAAGCGCGTCGGCACGCCGCAAGTCAGTCCCGACGGCAAATGGGTGGTGTTCTCGGTCCTCGAGCCGGCCTATGACCAGGACAAGGAGGTGAGCGACCTGTGGCTGGTACCGGCGGACGCCTCGGCGGCCCCGCGACGCCTCACGCATACCAAGGCGCCCGAGAAGGGCGTCGACTGGTCGCCCGACAGCCGCCGGCTTGCCTTCGCCACCAAGCGGGAAGGCGACGAGCTCGAGCAGATCTACATACTCGACCTCGCCGATGGCGGAGAGGCACGACGGTTGACGAATGTGGCTACGGGTGCGTTGAATCCGCACTGGCGCCCGGATGGACAGGCGATCCTGTTCGAGTCTTCGGTGTACCCGCACGCGCTCGACGACGAAGCGAACAAGAAGATTATTGCCGAGCACAAGGCGCGCAAGTACAACGTGCGCGTCTACGAGCACTTCCCGGTGCGCTATTGGAATCAGTGGCTGGATGACCATCAGCCCACGATTCTGGTGCAGGAGATCGCCGAGGGATCCAGCGCGCACGACGTTCTGTCCGCCACGGCGCTGGCTCAGACGCCGGGATTTTCCGGGGTGGAAGGCGAAACCAGCGTATCCCTAGAGCCGCTGTGGAGCCGCGACGGACGCGAGATCGTGTTCGCAGCGACCACCGAGCGCTGGAATTCGGCCTCGGGCCCGGTGGGCTATCACCTGTACCGGGTGCCGGCCACGGGGGGCGCTGAGCCGCAGATCATCGTGCCGGCGAGCGGGGTATATCACGATGCGACCTTCACGCCCGACGGTAAGTCGCTGTACTTCAAGTACGCGCCGCAGGATGCGGAGGTGTACCACCAGCAACGCCTCGAGCACGTCACATGGCCCGCCGGAGGTGAGGCCGTCGCCTTAACGCGCGACTTCGATAAGGAGGTCGAGGCCTTCGCGCTCACCTCGGACAGCCGCACGGTCTATCTGCTGACCCCTGAAGCGGGACGGCAGAACGTGTACCGGGTGGCCGCGGCCGGCGGCGTGCCGGAGCGCGTCATCGCCCCCGCGGCCGGCGGCTACACGGCCCTGGTCAGTGCCGGGAAGGCCGCGCATCCGGTGCTCGTCGCCAGCTACGGCAGCTCGGTCAATCCTGCCGAGGTGGTGCGCCTCGAGCCAGCGGCGCACCGCCATGTAAACCTGACGCAGATCGATACGCAGGAGGCGGCCGCGATCGACTGGCAGCCGCCGCAGCACTTCTGGTTCACAAGCGCCGGCGGGCGCGCCATCCATAGCATGATCGTGCTGCCGCCCGGCTTCGATGCGGCGAAGAAGTACCCCCTGCTGGTATTCATCCACGGCGGCGCCGCCAGCCACAACCCCGACCAGATCGGTCTGCGCTGGAACTATCACCTGCTAGTGGCGCCGGGCTACGTGCTGCTCATGAGCGACTACACCGGCTCGACGAGCTTTGGCGAGAAGTTCGCTCAGGCGATCAAGCTCGACCCGCTGAAAACCCCCGGGGACGAGATCAATCAGGCAGTCGATGAGGCTCTGAGGCGCTACGCGTTCATAGATGGCACGCGTATGTGCGCCGCGGGCGCAAGCTACGGCGGCCATCTCGCCAACTGGATTGAGGCCACTACCACGCGCTATCGCTGCATCGTCAGTCACGCGGGCGAGGTGGACCTCACCACGCAATGGGGCGAGAGTGACTCGATCTACAACCGCGAGGTGACCAACGGCGGCCCGCCGTGGGAAGGCGATCCCATCTGGCGCGCGCAGAGCCCGATCACATATGCGGCCAATTGGAAGACGCCTATGCTGCTCAGCATCGGTGAGCGTGATTTCCGTGTCCCCATCGGCAATACCCTCGAGAACTGGAGCGCGCTGCAGCGCATGCACGTACCGAGCAGGCTGCTGGTGTGGCCGGATGCCTGGCACTGGATTCTCAAGCCGGAGGACAGCCGCCGTTTCTACCAGGAGGTGCACGCCTGGCTGGCCACCTACCTCAAGGACGAGAAGCCGGCGCTCGAGCTGATGACGCCCTGAGCCGCGGAACCCCCGAATGGAGGATTCGGGGCTCACTCGGGCGGTGCCCACGCGCGCCGGCGCTCGAGCGATGATGGGAGTACGCATGGAGGAGCAAGGAGGTTTTCCGGTGAACGATCTCAGTGCATATCCTGCAGCGGTCCGCTGGCCGCCCCGGTACCCCGAGCGGCTGCAGCTGTACTCGCTGCCGACGCCCAACGGTGTAAAGGTCTCGATCATGCTCGAGGAAACCGGCCTGTCGTACGAGCCGCATCTGGTCGACCTCAACAAGGGCGAGCAAACGACCCCGGAATACCTGGCTCTCAATCCCAACGGCAAGATTCCCGCCATCATCGATCCGCGGGGACCGGGCGGGCGCCCGCTCGCGCTATTCGAGTCGGGCGCGATCCTGCTGTACCTCGCCGAGAAGACCGGGCAGCTGCTGCCCAGCGACGCCGCCGCGCGCTACGAGACCATTCAGTGGGTATTCTTCCAGATGGCCAGCATCGGCCCGATGTTCGGCCAGGTAGGCTACTTCCATAAGTTCGCGGGTCGCGAGATCTCCGACAAGCGCCCGCTGGAACACTATCGCGACGAGTCCAAGCGGCTGCTGGCAGTTCTCGAAGGCCGCCTCGCAGGCCGCCAATGGATCATGGGCGAGCTCTTTTCGATTGCCGACATCGCCACGGTCGGCTGGGTGCGCAACCTCGTCGGATACTACGAAGCCGGGCCACTGGTCGAGTTCGAGCGCTTCAAGGCGGTAGCCGCGTGGCTGGCTCGCTGCCTGACCCGGCCGGCCGTGCAGCGGGGCCTCACCATTCCCGCCCGCCGTGCCTAGCCCGCGGCCCAGCAGGCCTCAGGCCGGCCCTATCGCCCGAGACGCGAACGCGGTGAAATAGCACCCCGAGCCGCAGCGTGAGCGGTGCATGCGAGTGCCTGGCGTGACGGAAGCCTCTGACGACCAAAAACGCGCCTCCCGGAGTCTATTGCGTGATCTGGCACACGAACTGCGCGATGCGCTGAGTCCCGTTTCCGCCTCCATCGACCTGCTGCGCGTGCGCCACTTCCAAGCCGACACGGCTCGTGTCGTGGCGGAGCGCGTGGAGCGCGGGCTGCGCCGGGCGTTCGCCACCCTCGAGAGCTTCGCCGTCGCCGAACAGGCCGACAGCGGCACGCTGACGCTTGCGGCCGTGCCGTGCGCGCTGGCCGATATCTTTGTTGCAGCATGCGAACTGCTCAGCACCGACGTGCGCGAGCGGTGCATTCTCGCGGCGGACGGGCAGGGCCAAGCGGCTCTTGCGGACCCGGCGCGCGCCGCGCAGGTGCTGCAGAGCGTGCTGCTGTACGCGAGTATCGTCGCCCTGCCCGCCACACAGGTAGAGGTGCGGGCCCTCGCGGGGCCGCCGCGGCTCCGGATCGGCTGCCACACCGACGCCCGGTTCGAGCCGGGCGAGGATTGGTTTGCCAGTTTCGCTGGCCCCGGCGGCGGCCTGGCGCTACGCACTGCACGTCGCATCATGGAGCTGCAGCACGGTACCTTGGAAATGGCACGGCAGGCGGGAGAGTGCACGTTCGTGATCAGATTCCCTCCGGCCCGTACCGGCAATCATGCCGAGATCCCTGCGCCACAGCCCGCGCCGCAGGCCGACGACAAGCCGGTCGCGCCCCGGCCGCTACGCCTGCTGATCGTTGATGACAATGCGGAGGTGCGGCGCGCGTATCGCGAGGCACTGCTGCCTCTGGGGTATGTGGTGACTGAAGCGGCCGAGGCGGACCAGGCTCTCGCCAGGCTTGATACCGATGCCCCGGAGGTTGCGCTGATCGACATACACCTGCCGCGCATCAACGGCTATCGATTGGCGCAGGCGATCAGAGACAGGATGGGATCGGCGGTGCGTCTGGTAATGCTCAGCGGCATGTCGCTGGACGCGACCACGAGGAACCTGTCGCGCGAGGCGGGATTCGATGACTGTCTGGATAAGATGGCGGGTCCGCTGGCGCTGCATGCGCTGCTGCAGGGAACCCGAAGGGAAAAAAAGTAACGGTCTCGGAAACAGTGAGCGCGACTCCGAAGAGCAGCGCGAAACTGCGGTCACCCTGACCTGCGTTTCATCCGTGAGATCAAATCCATCCGTGAAGTCGTGCTCGTCCGTGAGGTCGCTGCTGCCGCTTCAGAGGTTGCCGGATATTCGCAATCCCACTGCTCCGAGACCGTCAAGAACGCGTCCTACGCGGGTTAGGGGGGCCTCGTAGTGACGCTGTACCTTCAATCGCAGCATAACCACGGCGTTATCCTTACGGTGTCGGCGCGTGGTGGATCGACGGGTAGGATCTGTCCTACACGTAGCCGGGACTGGTAGAAGGCGACCGCGGCCATCCAAAAAAGAAACAGTCCCGGAGCGACGGTGGTGTTCCGACGGTAGAAGCGCAACCCGAGCCTTGCGATCGTTCCTTGATTCGCCGCCGCACTGGTTCAGATGCCGTCCTTGGTGCGTCGTCCCTGACGCTCGTTCATCCGTGAGATCGCGGCCCAGTGGCTGGAGGCTTCTTCCGTTCGGCTACATGCCCTCGTCGCCCCGAGACTGTTAGGGTGCGTCAGCCGAGTGGGGGGGACCCGGGGAAGACGCTTTAACTACGATGTAAGCATAGTGAACGAGCCGGGGAATCACTGACGGCCGGCACCCAGATTCACGGTCGGCCCGCGAGCGATGGCGGGGTAGGGAGCATCCTACAGTCGTGACGGCTTCGGCGAGCTGCGCCGACATGGAGTCGCTTGCTGCGCCGACAGTGCTGCCCCGGTGCATCCGACATGCTCGTTGCCGTGTAAGAGCGTGTAAGCAGTTGTCAGTGCGCGCGGTACGCGCGGCGCTGCATGTCGACTGGGAGGTCGCCGGTGCAAACGTCCCCCAAGCCGGGGCGCGATTGGAACGTCAGTCCCGCCGCGGATGACGCCGCTCCGCCCCGGCCCGTCCAGGAAGACGTGCGGTCAGGCGCACTGCGCTCGCTGGCGCGCGCCATGTGGATTCTCGCCGCCTGCGCCACGGTCGCGGCCTTGCGTATCGGACGCGATTTGCTGATTCCGCTCGTGCTGGGCGTATTGCTGGCGCTGGTACTGTCGGGCATCGTCGAAACCCTGCGTCGCTGGCGCGTGCCGCGTTCGTTGAGTGCGCTGGTGCTGCTGTTGCTGATCGCAGTGGGTATTGGCGGTGTGCTCGATGCGATCTGGACACCGGCGCAGCAATGGATTGAGAACGCACCGCGCGTGCTGCGCACCGTGGAACGCCGGCTCCGCCCCGCGCAGTCCATCGTGCAGCGTCTCGATGCGATCGCCGATCGTGTCAGCAACATTGCGAGCCCTGGAGGCAAGGAGGCTGCACCGCCGTCGGCTACGGCCGCCCCGTCCGTCACGGCGGCTTCGGTGCTCGCCGGTACGGGCTGGTTCGCCGCCTCAATTGTCATGTGGCTGGCGCTGACATTGCTGCTGCTCGCTGCAGGTCCAGGCACGCTGGCGCGCATGACCGCGACGCTCGCAGCCGACTGGCACCCTGCCAACGTGCTGCGCATCATCCATGCCATTCGTAACGAGGTAGGTCGCTACTACGCAACGCTCGCGGTCATCAACGTGGGCTTCGGCGCCGTCACGGCACTGGTGATGTGGCTATTGGGGATGCCCAACCCTGTGCTGTGGGGCGCCATCGCCGGGGTACTTAATTTCATCCCCTACCTGGGGTGCATCACCACGCTGGTGATCCTCAGCGTTGTGGCACTGGTCACGTTCGATCACATCACGCATACGCTGCTGGTTGGAGCGAGTTTCCTGCTCCTCGCGGCGATCGAGGGGCACGTGGTGGAGCCGGTCTTCATCGGCCGCCGGCTCGATCTCAATCCAATCATGGTTCTGGTCGCGATCTGGATGGGCGGCTGGATCTGGGGGATCACGGGCGTGGTAGTGGCATTGCCCACGCTGGTTGCAGCCAAGGTCGCGGCGTCACACAGCGTGCGCGGCGGCGCGCTGGTACGTTTCCTCAGCCCCAACCGCCGACCGGAGCGGCTCTGGGAGGAACGAATCGCCCGGCGCGATGCGGCGTGGCGCCGTCCGTCCCGGTGAGGACTCAGCGTTTAACGCCGTCGGCGCTGGCGAGCATCTCGATGGCCTTGAGATGGCCCTGAACGGTCGGCAGGATCTTGCGCGCAAACGCCTGCGCATCGGCGTCGTGACCTGAACTGACCTCCTTCTCGAGCAGCGCGACGGTCTGCCGGTGAGCCGTGACTTGGTTCCTGATGTAGGACTTGTCGAAGGTAGCGCCCGAGAGCGCCTCGAGTTTGAGCCGCGTGGCGTCCGCGCGCACCCCGGCACCGCTCGGCAACTTGATATTTCTATTGGAGGCGAGGGCCTGCAGCTCCTCGTTGCCCGCGGAATGATCCTTGATCATCATCGCGGCAAAGTCCTTGACCTTCGGGTCGGAGCTCTTCTCCTGCGCGAGGCGCGCCAGCTGGACTTCGCCCATGCCGCCCTCAGCGGCAGCGGTGTAAAAGCGCGAGTCCGGAGTCGTTTCGGCCGCGAGCGCCAGAGCCGGCACGGCCAAAAGCGCGCAAAAAGCCACGTACTTCATGATGCTCTCCTCAGACAAGGGTAGGACACATAGACGAGCGCATGGCTCGCAGTGTGGGAAAGGCCAGCGCACGCGACAGCCGGCCGCCGCGCGCAGGCGACGTCGGCCCATGACTACCCCACGCCCGCTAGCGGCGGGCTCATCTGGGCGGGCGCCGCTGACCAACTGCTCGCTCCCGTTGTGTTCACGGCCTCGGACGACTCCCGGCGCCTGTTCGTACGCGGGTGCGCCGTATGGCCAAGGGCTGGTGCGCTCACGTTGCCGCTCAGGCTAAGACTGACTGCTGCACGGCAAGCATCGGCGATGTTGGTCGCTTGGGATGCGCGTCTGAAGATAAGAGTCCGTTAGTTCCTACACGCGATCGGGCTCCCGGGAGGCAGCCGGCTCGGCCGTTCCTTGGTAGCTTGTTGAACAGGTGACGCTCGCGCTGGTGCGCGCGCTGTCCCAACTCACTTAACAGAGAGGAATCAGCGCATGAAACTCATCGCATCGACTTTGATCGTTGCCGGCGCCCTGCTCGGAGCCGGGGCCTTTGCCCAGGATGCCGACATGGATCGCTCGCATCCGAAAGCGTTCGTGAAGGACTCCGTCATTACGACGAAGATCAAGAGCAAGCTCGCAGCCGAGCATCTCAAGAGTCTTGCCAGGATTCACGTCGATACCGATATGGACGGCGTGGTATGGCTGAGCGGCAGCGCGCCCAGTCAGGACGTGGCGGACCGTGCTATCCGGATCGCGAAGGCGACCGACGGCGTGGTGAACGTCAAGAGCCACATCGACGTCCGTCCGGAATAACGAAGAGCAACGAAGACCGTTCGCGTGTTGACGCCGGCTGGAACCCGTGGAGGGTTCAGCCGGCGGCTTTACGGGCTTTCTGCACTGCGCTCGCCTCGATGGCGGGAGCCGCGTGACCCCAGCTGTTGCGGATGTAGGTAGCAACCGCGGCGATCTGCGCGTCGCTAAGCTGCCAGCCGAAGGCCGGCATCGCCGGGCCGGTCGGCTCATGGGCCGTGGCGACGCTCTGTGCACCGTGGATGACCACCCGCAGTATGCTTGTGGGCTCGCGCGAGGCGACCGAAGAGGCGCCCGCCAGGCTCGGGATGAGATAGGCAACGCCTGTCCCGTCAGCGTTATGGCACGCCGAGCAAAGGTCCTGGTAGATGGCCGCGCCGGCCATCATCACCGGCGCGTGTGAGTCGAGCGGCCGCGTCGCGACACTCTCGCCCGGCACATTCTTGAGGAATGTTGCGATGGCGGCTAGATCGCTGTCGGTCATCTGCGAGCTGGAGTTGGTCACCTCCTCGCCCATGGGACCCGAGGCCGCGGCAAAGCGGTTGTGGCCGCTCTTTAGATACGCCACGACGTCAGTGGCCGTCCAATTCCCGATCCCCAATGTCGTGCTGTCGGTGATGTCCGGTGCGAACCAGCCCTGGACGGAGTAGCCCTGCAGAGTTTGGTGGTCACGATCGCCGCCCAGGTGTGTTTTGGGCGTGTGACAGGCGGCGCAATGTCCGGGGCCATTCACAAGATACGCGCCCCGATTCCACTCGGCCGATTTGGCCGGATCGGTCTTGAAGGGGCCGGGATTGAAATACAAGGCATCCCAGAGCCGCATGCCGGCGCGGATATCGAACGGGAACGGCAACTGGTTCGACGTCACCTTGTGGTGCACGGCCGCTACGCTGCTGAGGTACGCGCGGATTGCCAGAACCTCGCCCTTGCTCATGCGCGTGTAGTAGGGGTAGGGCATCGCTGGATACAACCACGACCCGTCGGCTGCACGCCCGAGCCGCACCGCCACGTCGAACTGCTCGTCGGTCCAGTTGCCAATCCCCGTGTCGCGGTCCGGCGTGATGTTCGCGGCGACCACCTTACCGAACGGCGTTTCGATCGGCCGACCACCGGCGAAGGACTCGCCGCCGGGTGCCGTGTGGCAGCCGGTGCAGTCGGCGAGCACGGCGAGGTAGCGGCCGCGTTCGACTTGCGAGGACGCGTCGCGGGCCGGCAGGTTGTCTGCTGCCGCGAACCCCGCGGTGCAAGCCGTTGCCAGCAGTGACGCGGCGCCGGTGATCACGCGGGACAGGGCGTCACGCATGCACGAGCGGTCCCGGGTTCTTGAGATACTGCGTGCAGATTGCGTCCGCGGCCCAGTAGGCAAGCGCCCCGACGGTGTCCGTCGGGTTGTAGCCGGCGTTCTGCGGGAAAGCGCTGGCGCCCATGACGAACAGGTTGGGGACGTCCCAGCTCTGCAGGTAGCGATTCAGCGCGCTGGTCTTGGGATCGGTTCCCATGATCGCGCCACCACAGAGGTGCGTGGTCTGATAGTCGGTGATGTCGTACGGACCGCGTCGGTATTCCTTCACGATCTGCTGCGCACCCATCGCCTTGAAGATCTCTGCGAACTTGTCGGTGAGGAAGATGTTCTGCTTAAGCTCGTTTTCGTGGAAGTCGATGGTTATGCGGGCGAGCGGCCGCCCGAAGCGGTCGTGGTAGGTCGGATCGAGATCGACGTACACGTCACGGTAGCTGTACATGCTGCCGTGCACTCCGGTGCCGGGCTTGAGGGCGCTCAGATAGTTGTCACGCACGGCCGCCTTCCATTTGGCGCCCCACTTCGGCGTGCCGGGCGGAACCGGAGTCGTCTGGATCGGACGCCCGCTGGTCTGCATCTGACCCATGTAACCGCCGCCCACGAAGCGGTGAGGACCATGATCGAAGTTGTCACCGTTGAACTCATCGATGGCCATGCCAATGGACCCGGAGGCGATGAACGGATTGAAGATGAATTTGCTCCGGTCGAAGAAGCTGGTGACATCCGAGATCGTCTGATGGGTGAAGTTGCGTCCGATCACGCCCTCATTTGCGACGGGGTCATAGGGCTTGCCGATGCGCGACAGCAGCAGCAGCTGGATATTGAATATCGTGTAGGCCGCGAGGATCACCAAGTCCGCCGGCTGCTCCCAAGTCTCGCCGTTCGCATCGACGAACGTGACTCCCGTGGCGCGCCGTCCGGCGGAATCGGTGTTGATCTGCGTGACTTCAGAGTTGTCGCGCAACTGAAAGTTCTGCTTACGCATGAGCACCGGAAGGATGGTCGTCTGCGGGCTCGCCTTGGAGTAATTGGCGCAGACGAACCATTCACAGAAGCCGCAGTACGTGCAGGGTCCGAGCCGCACCCCCAGCGGATTGGTGTACTCGCGCGACATGTTCCCCGAGGGCTGCGGAAAGGCCTTGTAGCCCATCTCGCGCGCCGCCTTGCCAAACAGCGTGTGGCTGAACGGCTGCTGCTGCGGCGGATTCGGGTACGGCCGCGAACGCGGCCCTTCAAACGGGTTGCCGCCTTCCTGGATCTTGCCGCGCAAGTTGCCGGCGGTGCCGCAGGTGCCGCACAGGTACTCGAAGCGGTCATAGTGCGGCTCGAGTTCGTCGTAAGTGATTCCCCAGTCCTGGATGGTCATATCGGCAGGCAGGAAGCGCTTGCCGTAACGGTGTGTGAGGTGCGTCCTTAGCACGAAGTCGCTGGGCAGGAAGCGCCACGTCTCGGCATTCCAGTGCAGGCCACCCCCGCCCACTCCGTTGCCGGGCATGAACGCGCCCCAGGTGCGTATCGGCAGGGCGGTCTGATTGGTCTTGTTGCGGAACGTGAAGGTCGTCTGGCCGGGACGCAGGAACAGATCGTGACGGATGCGATAGCGAAGCTCGTCCTGCACGTAGTTTGGCGCGGAGGTGCTGGCGGTATCGCGCCAGGGTCCGCGCTCGATAGCGACGACCTCGAGCCCGGCGCCGGCGAGCTCGTTGGCCATGATGGCGCCGGTCCAGCCGAGCCCGACAATCACCACGTCTTTGCGGGGTAGCGTCCTTGCCGTCATGGCCCATCCATCTGTTCTATGAGGGGGTCCAGTCGGGCCGGCCCGTGATGCTTACCGGCGGGTGCGGATAGCGTTCGTTGTGGCGGCCGACCCAATCGCGATAGTCATAGCGAGCGCCCGGAAACCCAATCATCTTCCACGCGCACATGTTGCGGTTGCCGCCGTAGACCGGGTCGGCGAAGAAGCCTTGTTGCGTGTCCTTCAGCAGCTGCTTGAAGAACTTCTTGGCATCCGCCCCTTCGAGGTTGATCTTGCCGTCCTCAAGATCATGCAGGACTGCATCCTGGAGTTCCGGACTGAGCTCGGCGAAGGGCTTACCTGAGCCGCCATTGGCGGGCGGAGCGCGGCAGAACCTGTCGAGGGCGGCAAGTGCTGCGCGGTACATCTCGGCGGGGGTCTTGGCCGACTGCGGCCCCTGCTGCTCAGCACCATCGTGGAATGGACCTTCGTTGTACAGGCCTTCGCTGTGTCCATAGCCACCGGCCAGTTGCCGATCGATGAACACAGCGCATCCGGCATCCTTGCCACCCGGAGTCTCCGGGTCGGGAGGGATGATGCGATCGACCAGCGCTTCCACGGTCGCCGCTTCGGCGCGGGTGAAATACTTCCAGCCGCCGGGCTGTATGGTGTGGGGCGGGGAGCCCGCGTCGGGTTGCCAGGGGAGCTTGCCGCTGATGACCTCGCCGCGCGCCATGCGTCCGCTGACCAGGAACGCGGCAGAGCCGGTGAGGAGGTCTCGACGACGGATGCGAGCCATGGTCTGCGGGGAAGAACTTCCAGGTTCAGACGCCAGACGCTAGCACTCGATGCGATCCTGACACCGAGCAATACACACAATGTTAGGTTGACAGATGCAGGAAATGCCTTCAAGCGCGTTCGCGAGCGCAGCCGCTGATTTAGTAAAACCGCCGACACGGATTTCCGTTCCGCATCGAGCCGAGGCGCTTCCAACAATCCAAGTTATATCTGGCCACGGGTGGCAGCTGTGCACGAGTGCTGCTGCGGGGCTGCTGCCCGGGAGTGCGACCGCGCGCCACGGCGTCCGTCGCCCTTCTGTTACAGACTGCCTGTTAGAGACTGCGTTTCAGCACCGCCATGAGGTCCACGACCTTCGCAGAAGTTTCGGGCGACGCGGCAACCGGGGACTCGGCCCGCGCGTCTTTGCGCCGCAGGCGTGCAGCGACGACCTTCGACAGTCACGCGCGAAACTTGTCTTGGT
>JANWKL010000142.1 GCA_025451375.1 Steroidobacteraceae bacterium | reverse complement strand
TACTCCAACTGGCCGACCTACCCGCAGCTGTACGTGAAGGGCGAGTTGATCGGCGGCTGTGACATCGCGCTCGAGATGTATCAGAGCGGTGAGCTGAAGAAGCTCATGACGGAAGTGGGCGCGGCCAAGTAGCCCAAAGCGCCCGGCAGGGCGTTCCGACTAGGCTTCGATCGGCGGCTCATCGGTTTCCGTGTCCTGGGCTGGGGCTGCCGCACTGAACCAGCCGAGCTCGCGGGCACGCGCCTCGGCCGCCTCATGGCTGCTGCGCAGCCGGTTGCACACGAGACAAAAGATCTCCGCGCTGCGCTCCGCATCGTAACGGGCGCTGTGCGCGCTGCCGGCGTCCCAGGTGAGTCCCGCGATGGTCACGGCCTTGGCGAGCACGGTCTGACCGAGTGCGGCGCCGGCCAGCGTCGCGGTGTCGAAGCAGGAGAAGGGATGGAACGGATTGCGCTTGACGTCCGCGCGGGCGACCGCGGCGTTGAGGAATCCCAGATCGAACGCGGCGTTGTGGCCGACCAGGATCGCGCGGCGGCACTCGTAGCCGCGCACCGCGTGGCGGATCTCACGGAAGATGCGCTGCAACGCGTCGCGTTCCGGGAGCGCCGGACGCAGGGGATGATGCGGATCGATGCCCGTGACGGCGAGCGCCGCCGGGTCCAGGCGTGCGCCCGGGAAGGGTTGCACGTGGTAGGTGTGGGTTACCCCGCGGCGCAGTGTGCCGTCGTCGCCCATGTCGATGAGCGTCGCGGCGATTTCCAGCAGCGCATCCGTGGCGGCGTGAAAGCCGCCGCACTCCACGTCAATGGCCACCGGCAGATAGCCGCGAAAACGCCGTGACATGAGCGCCGCGGCGGCAGCACTCGGCGGCGCGGGATCCGGCGCCTGGCCGCTCACGCTGGCGCGCCTCTGGCGGCCGCGATGCGCCAGGCGATGCGCTCGCCGGCGCGCAGCGGCACCAGCTCATCCGCGCCGAACGGGTAGTGCTGTGGGACCTCCCATGGCTCGCGGGTAAGGGTCAGCGTGCCCGTATTGCGCGGCAGACCATAAAAGTCCGCGCCGTGGCAGGACGCGAACCCCTCGAGCTTGTCGAGCGCCCCGGCAGCTTCGAAGGCTTCCGCATACAACTCGATGCCGGCATGTGCGGAAAAAATGCCGGCGCAGCCGCAGGCTGTCTCCTTGGCGGCGCGCGCGTGCGGCGCGCTGTCGGTGCCGAGGAAAAAGCGTTCACTGCCGCCAGCCACGGCCGCGAGGAGCGCGGCACGGTCGGCTTCCGCCTTCAGTACCGGCAGGCAGTAGTGATGCGGGCGCAGGCCGCCCTCGAAGAGCGCGTTGCGATTCATGAGCAGGTGTTGCGGGGTCACAGTGGCGGCGATGCCCTTGCGCCCGCTGGCGACGAATTGCACCGCTGCACGGGTTGTGATGTGTTCGAACACCACCCGCAATGTGCGGTGGCGCTCGGCGAGGGGCGCCAGCACCTCATCGATGAAGCGCGCCTCGCGATCAAACATGTCCACGTCCGGGTCCGTGACCTCGCCGTGCACCTGCAGCACCATCGACACTTCCGCCATGCGTTCCAGCACCGCATCGATGCGCCGCACGTCGGTGACGCCCGCGTCCGAGTGTGTGGTCGCGCCAGCCGGATACAGCTTAGCGCCGTGGACCGTGCCGCTCGCCTGCGCGCGGGTGATCTCCTGCGGTGTGGTCTGGTCCGTGAGATACAAGGTCATCAGGGGCTCGAAGCTCACGCCCGGGGGCAGTGCTGCGAGGATGCGCTTGCGATACGCGAGCGCGAGTTCCGTGGTCGTGATGGGGGGCTTGAGGTTCGGCATGACGATGGCGCGCGCGAAGCGCGTGGCCGTGAAGGGCAGCACGGCCCGCAGGGCTGTCTCGTCACGCAGGTGCAGGTGGCAGTCGTCCGGGCGCCGGATAACGAGCGAGGTCACTTATCCGCCTGCAGCTTTGCAAACACCTTCTGGCGCAAGAGCAGCTGCAACGCGAACCGCACGCCGAAGCCGGTGATGTCGGTGCCGACATGCGCAAGTCCTCCCGCGCGCGTGGCGGAGGACAGGTCGACGTGCGCCCACGGCGTATGCGGCGGCACGAAGCGTGCGAGGAAGCGCGTCGCGTGGATGTGATCGCCCTTGCCCTCCACGGCGCACTGCACGATGTCGGCAACCTTGCTCTCGAGGTCGGCGTCGTAGTCAGGCTCGAACGGAAAATTCCACACCCGCTCGCCGCTCAGGCGCCCCGCGTCCATGAGCTCACCCGCGAGCTGCGGGCGGTTGGTGAATACGCCGCTCATGCGCTCGGTGAGGGAGTACACGCAGGCGCCGGTGAGTGTCGCGAAGTCGATCATGAGGCGCGGCTGGGTGCGGCCGGCCAGCGCGAGCGTATCGGCGAGCACCATGCGCCCTTCGGCATCCGTGTGGATGACCTGGATGGTGACGCCGTTGGAGGCGCGCACCACATCCTGTGGCCGGTAGGCGTGCGGGCCAATGCGGTTTTCGGTGATTGCGAGCCAGGCATCCGCCGCGAGCGGCGCGCGCAGTTCCGCGAGCGCGATCAGGGTGGCCAGCGCCACCGCGCTGCCCGCCATGTCGGTGTGCATGTCGAGCATCGAGCGATGGGTCTTCAAGTTGATGCCGCCGGTGTCGAAGAGGATGCCCTTGCCGACGAGCGTCACGTCCGGGCGGGCACCGCCTTTGCGGCGCGCCGGCCGGTATTTCAGGTGCGCGATGCCGGCACCGCTCTCGTCATTCCCGGCGGCTACCGCCAGAAAGGCGTTGGCGCCCAGCCGGCGCAGCGCGCGGGTGTCGAGCCAGCGCATGGACAACCCGTGCTCGCGGGCGAGGGCAGTGATCGTGCGCCGGTAGCCGGCGGCATCGAGCATGTTCGGCGGCAGGGCAGTCAGCCAGCGCGCGAGGTTGGTGCCGCGCGCGGCGGCGGTGGCGTAGCGCACGTCGAGCCCGGCGGCATCCATCAGTACGACGCGTCTGAGGGGCTGTTGGCCGCGCACCGGGGCACGGTAATTCGGCAGCGCGAACGCATGCGCACAGGCACCCGCCAGCAGTGCGTCGAGCGCGGTGCGTGCGGCGGCGGCAGGACCCGCGGCCGCAAGCCCGATGCTCTCCGGGCAGCGCGCCATGGTTTCTTTCAGCATGCGGCCGGCGAGTGACAGGCGTTCAAACTCGCTCGCGTCGGCGGCGAGATACCCGAGAACCGCGAGCGTCTGGCGCTGATTGCTGAGGGAGGTGCTGCGCACAGCGCCGGCGCGTGCCGGCGCGCGCTTGTCCAACGCTCGCCAGCGGGCACTCTCCGGCAGGTGATCGAAGGCACGCGCCGGGGCCGGGTGCGGCACGATCACCAGCAGCGCATCCAGTTGCGCCGTGTTCGCACGGGTGGCCGTGACCACGCTCGGCGCCAGCGAGTCCGGCAGCAGCGCGCCGCGGTGCGTTTGGTGAGCCATCATTCTCATTCTATACTGACGCCGGCATGACCGAATCGCCGAACCTTGAGGATCTCGATCCCGTTGAAACGCGGGAATGGCTCGAATCCATAGATGCGGTGCTGAAGACGCACGGTCCTGAGCGCGCCCATTTCCTGCTCGAGCGGCTCATCGACTACACCCGCCGCAGCGGCGCTTACCTGCCGTTCAAGCCCAACACCGCCTACGTCAACAGTATCCCCACCGGCCGGCAACCGCAGTACCCGGGTAACCGCGCGCTCGAGCGGCGCAACGAGGCGTACATCCGCTGGAATGCGCTCGCAATGGTGCTGCAGGCGAACAAGGTGTCTTCCGAGTACGGCGGGCATCTCGCGAGCTACGCATCTTCCGCGACGCTCTACGAGGTTGGTTTCAACCACCTGTGGCGCGCGCCCTCGGATGAGCATCCGGGCGACATGGTGTTCTTCCAGGGGCACTCATCGCCGGGTATCTACGCACGCGCTTATCTTGAGGGGCGCCTGAGCGAGGAGCAGCTGCGGCACTTCCGCCAGGAGGCTTCCGCCCGCGGCGTCGGGCTGTCTTCCTACCCGCACCCGTGGCTGATGCCGGACTTCTGGCAGTTCCCGACCGTGTCCATGGGCTTAGGTCCCATGAATGCGATCTTCCAGGCGCGCTTCACCCGCTATCTTGAGCACCGCGGACTGGTCAAGCCCTCGGACCAGAAGGTCTGGGCATTCCTGGGCGACGGTGAGATGGACGAGCCGGAATCGATGGGCGCGCTCACCATGCCGGTGCGCGAGGGCCTCGACAATCTCATCTTCGTCATTAACTGCAACCTGCAGCGCCTCGATGGCCCGGTGCGCGGCAACGGCAAGATCATCCAGGAGCTCGAGGCGGCCTTCCTCGGCGCCGGCTGGAACGTCATCAAGGTGCTGTGGGGCTCGCGCTGGGACCCGCTGCTGGCGCGCGACACCAAGGGCCTGCTGCGCCGGGTGATGCAGGAATGTGTCGACGGCGAGTACCAGAACTTCAAGGCCAAGGGCGGGGCTTACACGCGCGAACATTTCTTCGGCAAGTTCCCTGAGCTGAAGGCGATGGTCGCCAACATGTCGGATGATGAGATCTGGCGGCTCAACCGCGGCGGCCACGACCCGCTCAAGGTGTACGCGGCGTACGCCGCGGCCATGGAGCACAAGGGCCAGCCGACCGTGATTCTCGCCAAGACCGTGAAAGGCTTCGGCCTCGGCAAGGGCGGCGAAGGCCAGATGGTCGCGCATCAGCAGAAAAAACTTTCTGACGATGACTTACGCATCTTCCGCGACCGCTTCAATATCCCGGTGTCCGATGCGGACATCGGCAAGCTGCCCTTCCGCAGGCCGGACGACACCACCGAGGAAGCGCGCTATCTGAACGAGAAGCGCACGGCGCTCGGCGGATTTCTCCCGAGCCGGCGCCGTACCGCGCCGGCGCTCACCATTCCACCGCTGCAGGCATTTGCCTCGCTGCTCGAGGGCACGGCGGAGCGTGAGATCTCCACCACCATGGCCTTCGTGCGCGTACTGACCATTCTGTTGAAGGACAAGAGCATCGGCCGCAACGTGGTGCCGATCGTGCCCGACGAGGCGCGCACTTTCGGCATGGAGGGCCTGTTCCGGCAGATCGGCATTTATTCCTCGGTGGGGCAGCTGTACACGCCGCAGGACTCGGAAACCCTCATGTCCTACCGCGAGGACAAGAAGGGCCAGATGCTCGAGGAGGGCATCAACGAGGCCGGCGGCCTGTGTTCATGGACCGCAGCCGGCACCGCCTACAGCAATCACGGCATCAACATGGTGCCGTTCTATATTTTCTATTCGATGTTCGGCTTTCAGCGCGTCGGGGACTTCATCTGGGCGGCGGGCGACATCCAGGCGCGCGGCTTTCTGCTCGGCGCCACCTCCGGGCGTACCACGCTCGCGGGCGAGGGCTTGCAGCACCAGGACGGGCACAGCCAGTTGGTCGCGACCACCGTGCCGAATTGCGTCGCCTACGATCCGGCGTACGCCTACGAGCTTGCCGTCATCATCCATGATGGTATGCGCCGCATGTACGCCGAGCAGGAAAGCATTTTTTATTACATCACGGTGATGAACGAGAATTACGCGCAGCCGGCGATGCCGGCAGGCGTAGAGGCCGGGATTTTAAGCGGGGGCTATCTGTTGCAGATTGGCGGCCGCGGCAAGGTACGCGCCACGCTGCTCGGTTCGGGAACCATCCTGCGCGAGTGTCTCGCGGCTGCGAGAATCCTCGAGGACAACTACGGCATTCCGGCGGACGTGATGTCGGTCACGAGCTTCAGCGAGCTGCGCCGTGAGGCGCTCGAGTGCGAGCGCTGGAACCTGCTGCACCCGGAGGGTACGGTGCGCGTTCCGTACGTGCGCCATCTCCTGAAGGATCGTGGCGGCGCGGTGGTTGCGGCGACCGACTACATGCGCATCGTGCCGGACCAGATTCGCGAGTGGGTGGGCGGGCGCTACGTAACACTCGGCACCGATGGCTATGGCCGCTCCGATTCGCGCGCGGCCCTGCGACGCCACTTCGAGGTGGACCGCAACTACATCACGCTCGCCGCGCTCAAGGCGCTCGCCGATGAAGGCCAGATTGACGTCGCTACCGTTGCCAAGGCCATGAAGGCGCTCGGAGTCGATCCCGACAAGCCCGTGCCCTGGAAGGTCTAGGCCCGCATGATCGAAGTGCGCGTGCCCGACATGGGCGGCTTCAAGGACGTCGCGGTCATCGACGTGCTGGTGAAGCCGGGCGAGCGCGTCGAAACTGACACGCCGCTCGTCACCCTCGAGTCCGACAAGGCGACCATGGATGTGCCCTCGACGGGCAGCGGCGTCGTCGAGAAGATCCACACCGCCAAGGGCGGCAAGGTCAATACTGGCGATCTCATCGTCACGCTGCAGGCGGACGCGGCGGCGGACGGGGTTGTCAATGCGGGCCCCGCGCAAACCGCAACCGCACCCGCAGCGCCAGCCCCAGCGCCCGTGGCCGCGCCTGCCCCGCCGCCTCAGCCGCCGGGCGCCGTGCTGACTCCCTTGTCGCGCCTCGGGATGCCGACCTCCTATCGCAGCGATCTCGCGCCGATCGACGAGCCGGGATTCTCCCGTGCGTACGCAGGCCCGTCGGTGCGCCTGCTCGCGCGCGAGCTGGGCGTGAATCTCGCCCTCGTTACCGGCCACGGCTTCAAGGACCGCATTACGCACGATGACGTGAAGGCGTTCGTCAGGAACGCCCTCTCGGTCCCGGCGGCTGCCGGACCCCGCGCCGCGCTGCCCGCCGTGCCGGTCGTCGACTTTGCGCAGTTCGGGCCGACGGAAATTCAACCCCTGACTCGCATTCAGCGCATCTCCGGCCCGCGCCTGCAGGCGAGCTGGATCAACATCCCGCACGTTACGCAGTTCGACGAGGCCGACATCACGGCGCTCGAGGAAATGCGCGCGAGCCTGAAGGACAAGGCGCAGGCGGCCGGCGTCAAGCTCACGCCACTCGCCTTCATCATGCGGGCGTGCGTCAGGGCGCTGCAGGAATTTCCGCGCTTCAACGCCGCGCTCGATGCCGAGGGCGCGAACCTCATCATGCGCAAGTACGTGCACATGGGATTTGCCGCCGATACACCCAACGGCCTCGTGGTGCCGGTGGTGCGCGACGCCGACCGCAAGGACGTCTACGGGCTGGCGCGCAGCCTCGGACAGCTGTCCGAGAAAGCGCGCGCCGGCAAGCTGCCGCCAACCGACATGCAGGGCGGCTGCTTCACGATCTCCAGCCTCGGCGGCATCGGCGGCACCGCCTTCACGCCGATTATCAACGCGCCCGAGGTAGCGATCCTGGGCGTGTCACGCTCGAGCCTGCGGCCGGTGTACGAGGGCGGTACCTGGGTACCGCGGCTGATGCTGCCCTTGTCGCTGTCCTACGATCATCGCGTCATCGACGGCGCCATGGCGGCACGCTTCACCACCTGGCTTGCACACACGCTCGCCGATCCGCGCAGCCTGCTTGAGGCGGTGCTGTGAGCCGCGTGGATCTGACGATCCCCGACATAGGCAATTTCAGCGACGTGACGATCGTCGACGTCATGGTGAAGGCCGGCGACGTCGTGGAGGTGGACACCCCGCTCGTCACCCTGGAAACCGACAAGGCCTCGATGGACGTGCCCGCTACGGCCCCGGGCACGGTTACCGAAGTGCTGCTCAAGCGCGGCGACAAAGTATCGAAGGGGTCACTGATTGCGCGGGTGGACACTGCCGCGACAGCCTCACCAGCAGCCACCAGCGCAGCAGTGCCACCGCCTGCCGAGGGCGCTGGCGACACCGTGCGGATGCCCACAGCAAAAACCGGCGCCGCCGGACGTGCCGCTGGCGAGTTCAGTCGCACGGCAGAACTACTCGTGCTCGGAGCGGGTCCGGGCGGTTACACCGCTGCATTCCGGGCGGCTGACCTGGGTCTGAAGGTGACGCTCGTCGAGCGCTGGGCGGAACTGGGTGGCGTGTGCCTCAATGTCGGCTGCATCCCGTCAAAGGCCCTGTTGCACGCGGCGAAGGTCATTGAAGAAGCGGATGAGATGGCGGAGCGCGGCATCGCCTTCGGTGCGCCCGAGATCGATCTGCCGCGGCTGCGCGCCTGGAAGGCGTCGGTGGTCGGCAAGCTCACTGGCGGCCTCAAGGTGTTGGCAAAGCAGCGCAAGATCGAAGTCCTGCGGGGCACCGGTCGTTTCGTCAGTCCGAACGTCCTGGAAGTCATGGATGACAGCGGCTCGCAGCGCATTCGCTTCGATCAGTGCATCATTGCCGCCGGCTCGGAAGCCGCGCGCCTGCCGGGGCTGCCGCAGGATCCGCGCATCCTCGATTCCAGCGACGCGCTGGAGCTGCCGGAATTCTCCGGCGGACTCCTCGTGATCGGCGGCGGCATCATCGGCCTTGAGATGGCGTGCGTGTTCGAGGCACTCGGCAGCCGTGTGAGTGTCGTGGAGCTGACTTCCCAGCTCATGCCCGGGTGTGATCCTGACCTGGTGCGCCCGCTCGAGCGGCGCATCCGCTCGCGCTACGAGCAGATCCTGCTCAACACCAAGGTGGCGGGAATCACCGCGCAGGCCGCCGGTCTGTCCGTCACCTTCGCCGGCGAGAAGGCACCGCCGCCGCAGCTGTTCGAACGCGTGCTGGTCGCGGTCGGGCGGGTGCCCAATGGCAAAGCCATCGGCGCTGAGCTTGCGGGGATCACGGTTTCGGAGCGCGGGTTCATTCCGGTCGACAAGCAGATGCGTACCAACGTGTCGAATATATTCGCAATTGGCGATATCGCCGCCCCGCCGATGCTCGCGCACAAGGCGATGCACGAGGGCAAGGTCGCCGCGGAAGTCGCCGCCGGTCACAAGCGGGCGTTCGATGCACGCGTCATCCCCTCGGTTGCCTACACCGATCCGGAGATCGCCTGGGTGGGACTCACGGAAACTGAGGCACGCGCTGCTGGCACAGCGGTGAAGAAGGGTATGTTCCCGTGGGTGGCGAATGGCCGCTCGCTGTCGCTGGGGCGTGAGGAAGGCTTCACCAAGCTTTTGTTTGACCCTGAGAGCCACCGCGTGCTCGGCGGCGGGATCGTCGGCACCAACGCCGGTGAGCTGATCAGCGAGGTAGCGCTGGCCGTGGAGACTGGCTGCGATGCCGCGGACATAGGCCTCACGATCCACCCGCATCCCACGCTGTCGGAAACCGTCGCGGGAGCGGCGGAGGCGTTCGAGGGGACGCTGACGGACCTGTATATCCCGAAGCGGTGAGGTAGCGGCCCGGAGGATGTGTGTCCTCTCTGGGAAGGCATATGCATCCCGGGTGGAAAAGATATGCATCCTCTCGAAAAGAGGACCTGCACGACGGGTCGGGGCGGCACTACAGGCGCTGTAACCGCTCGAGGTATGCCCCTTCGTCCGGTGCCCCGCCACTGCGCTGGGCTTCCCACAGCGTCTCGGCCAGCGGCTCGATCATGGCGTGTTCTGCTTTGTGCGCGTCGCCGCGCCGCAGCGTAAGCCTGGCATGCACCGCGGCAATCCCCACCGGGCGGTCGGTTGCCACCTGCTCGCGGATCGCCAGGTGCAGGCCCATATGCAGAAACGGATTCTGGCGTCCGCCCTCGGGCGTGAACTCAGCGGTCAGTGCATCGTCACCAGACTCAAGCCAGGCAACGTATTCCGGGTGCTGTTCGATGACTGCGGCGAGTTGTGCGTCAAGCGGCTCGAGCACCTCACGCGCACACGACTTGCGCCAGGCGTCGAGGTAGCGGCGCCGCATGGCTTCGCGACTCTCACCTGAAAAAATTGGCATCGAAAGCCGGCGTTCCTTAGCGTGCGCGCGCCGGCGTCTTGCGCGGGTACTCGCACAGATCACGGATGATGCACTTGGGGCACTGCGGTGTGCGTGCCACGCACACGTAGCGTCCGTGGAGCAGCAGCCAGTGGTGGGCGTCCTTTCTGAACTCGGCCGGGGTGGTTTCGACCAGGCCCGTTTCCACTTCGCGTGGTGTCTTGCCGGGGGCGAGTCCGGTGCGGTTGGCGACGCGGAAGATATGGGTGTCGACGGCGATCTCGGCTTCACCAAACACCATGTTGAGAATGATGCTCGCGGTTTTGCGCCCGACTCCCGGGAGCGCCTCGAGGGCGGCGCGATCGGCAGGCACTTCGCCGCCGTGGCGCTCGAGCAGCTGTTGGCACAGGCGCACCAGGTTCAACGCCTTGGTGTTGTAGAGCCCGACGCTTTTTATGTAGGGTTTGACGCCCCCGACGTCCAGCGCGGCAATGGCGGCGGGCGTGTTGGCGAGGGGGAACAGCACGCGCGTGGCGGCGTTCACGCTCTTGTCGGTGGTGTGTGCCGAAAGCATGACCGCCACCAGCAGCTCGAACGGGGAGTCGAACTTCAGTTCCGTGGTCGGCGCCGGGTTGGCAGCGCGCAGCCGCCGGAAAATCGCTCTGCGGGTCGCGGCATGCACTAGCGCGCCGTCCCCGGTGAATGCGAGGCACGCTTGCGTGCCGCCACCAGCGCCGAGCGCTCCAGTTCGCGGCGTACGATGCGCGCGTTGCGCGCCTCGAAACGCGCGCGGTTGTCGGCGGCCTCGGGCTCTGGCGGTGCGTCGGGAACCTGCTCGCGCGGCACCATGGTGATGCAATCAACCGGGCAGGGCGCGACGCACAGCTCGCAGCCCGTGCACAACGACAGCATGACCGTGTGCATTTGTTTTTGGGCGCCGACGATCGCGTCCACCGGGCACGGCGGCAGGCACTTGGCGCAGCCAATGCAGGCCTCCTCGTCAATCAACGCGACCAGCGAAGGTCCCTCCACCCCATTGACGGGATTCAGTGGTAGCGCGGGTCGACGCAGGAGTGCCGCCAGCGCGGCGACGGTTGCAGCCCCTCCGGGCGGGCATTGGTTGAGGTTGGCGGCTCCCTCCGCCACCGCCTGGGCGTAAGGACGGCACGCAGGGTATCCGCAACGCGTGCACTGCGTCTGCGGCAGCAAAGCGTCGATTTCGGCGACAGTTGTCAGCTTACCTTCATGCCCGGTGTGGCCCCGGAGTCGGGGCTGAGGAGGAACAGGCCGGGGACGTCACCGCTCGCGGCCAGCACCATCCCTTCGGAGAGCCCGAATTTCATTTTGCGCGCGGCGAGGTTCGCGACCACCACCGTAAGGCGTCCCTGCAGGGCCGCTGGCTCGTAGGCCGACTTGATCCCGGCAAACACCGTGCGCGTCGTCCCGCCGAGATCGAGCGTGAGTTTCAGCAGCTTGTCGGCGCCGGTGACCGCCTCGGCCTGCACAATGCGGGCGACGCGCAGGTCAATCTTCTTGAACTCGTCGATGGATATGGTCGCTGCGGGCGCCTCTGCGACCGACGCGGCCGCCTCCGGGGCTGCGGCGTCCGGGGCAAACAGGGCATCGAATTGTTTCGGGTCCACGCGGGTCATGAGGTGCTCGTAGGGGTTGATGCGTGCGGGGAGCTCGCAGGCGTCGCTCCAGCGAAAAGCGCGCCCGAGGCCGAAGAATTGTCGTGCGACGCGCTCGGCTACCGCCGGCAGCACCGGCGCGAGCAGCACGGACAGGAGCTTGAAGCCAAACAGCGCGC
>JANWKL010000141.1 GCA_025451375.1 Steroidobacteraceae bacterium | reverse complement strand
ATGCGTGGACGCCGTAGCATGGATACAACAACAGGCTTCAGGAGGTTCTGCGACCGGCGGCGCGGGCCTTAAGTTCCGGTCGTTGTCTTTTCGAGACAAGCATAATAGAAGCCATCCGTCCCCGCCTCCGCTCCCGGAAGGAGCTGCACCCCCAGGGGTCGATCCCGCGCCCCTGGGGCGAGACCTACGGCGCCGGGCATGTCCGTGACGTGCATTCCGGGGTCATCGCCGAGCCACACTGCCAGAAGACCCTCGTTCTCCTCGGGGAGTACCGAGCAGGTGCAATAGACCAGCCTGCCTCCGGGGGCAAGCATGCGGGCGGCTGCCTTGAGGATCGCGAGCTGTCCGGCGGCAAACTGGGCTATATCTCCGGGCCGCCGCAGCAGCTTGATATCCGGGTGCCGGCGGATGACCCCCGTCGACGAACATGGCGCATCCACCAGGATGCGATCGAACGGCTTGCCGTCCCAAAACGTCTCCGGCTTGCTCACGTCGGCGACGACCAGCTGCGCAGAGCGGCGCAGCCGTTTCAGATTCTCATCGATCCTTGCGACCCGTCCGGCATCGATGTCGATCGCAGTGATGCTCACCCCGGATGGCGCCTGCTCGAGCAGGTGTCCGGTCTTGCCACCCGGTGCCGCGCACGCATCCAGGACCCGCATCCCTGCTCGCATATCCAGCAGTCCGGGGGCGAGCTGCGCGCCCGCGTCCTGTACCGATACGCACCCTTCCGTGAACCCAGGCAGAGCCGATACTGCCATTGGATGCTTCAAAGTGACTGCAGAGGCGATCCATTGATTCTCTATAGATTCAATCCCAGCCGAGGACAGCTGCTCAAGGTACTGCGCGCGGGAGGTGCGTGACGCATCCAGTCGCAGGGTCATCGGCGGATGGGCATTGTTCGCCGCCAGGATCGTCCCGTATTCCGTAGGCCACGCCGACTTCAGCTTTTCGATGAGCCAGCCCGGATGAGCCGTGCGCGCAGCCGTACTCTGATCGACGCGGGCGAGCAGAGAAATGCGCTCGCGTACGAAGCGGCGCAGCACCGCGTTGACGAAGCCGGTGGCGCGATCCGACTTCAGGATCCGCGCAGCGTCGACCGCCGCGTGAACGGTCGCCTCGGGCGGGTTGCGGGAGTACTCGATCTGGTGAGCCGCGACGCAAAGTAGCGCCCCGACCGGGGCGGAGACCGCGCCGGGCTTGGCGAGCAGCGGCTCAAGCGAAGGCGCGAGCCGCAGGTACCAGCGGATGGTGCCCAGGGCGATGGCGCGAATCGCCGCCCGTTCCGGCGCGGCGTCGAAGGCACCGAGCGCCGCGTCCGCCGAGCGCCCGTCGGACAACACCGCATCCAGCGCCTGCGCGGCGCCGGCAAGCGCGGCAGCACCGGGGGCCCAGGGGGTTCTAGCCAAGCCGCTTCCCCAGGAGTGGCAGGGTGTGGGAAAAATCCCGCACCGCCACCGGGCGCCGGCCGGGGCGCTGGACCTGGCTGATGGAGAGGATGCCGGTGCCGCAGGCGACCTGCATGCCGTCCCCCTGAACCGAGATGATAGACCCCGGATCGTCTCCTTTAGAGACTTTTATCGTCTCATTCGGTGCAGGTACTGCTCGCGCAGCGAAGATTCGCAGCTGTTCCGCATCGAGCTTCGTCTCGGCGATCGGCCAGGGGTTGAACGCCCGAACCTGCCGCTCAATGTCCAGGGCGTCGCGGTGCCAGTCGATGCGGCTCTCCGCCTTGTCGATCTTGGCGGCGTACGTCGCGCCCTCCTGAGGCTGCGGCATGCTGGTCAGGGATCCACTCTCAAGCCCCGCGAGCGCCTCCAGGAGCGCTTCGCCTCCGAGCGCGGACAGCTCGTCGTGCAGGAGTCCGCCGGTGTGCTCTCGCGAAATCAGGCAACGACGCTGCAGGAGCACGGGACCGGTGTCGAGTCCCGCGTCCATCTGCATGATGGAGACGCCGCTTTCGGTGTCCCCGGCGAGGATCGCGCGTTGCACCGGCGCGGCGCCCCGCCAGCGCGGCAGGAGCGAGGCGTGGATGTTGATGCATCCCAGGCGCGGCAGGCACAGCACTTGCGCCGGGAGAATCAGTCCGTAGGCCACGACCACCAGCACGTCGGGATTCCAGGCGATGAGTTCGGCACGCCCCGCGTCATTTCTAAGGGATTGCGGCTGCGCTACGGGCAGGTGCGCCGCGAGCGCGGCGGCTTTCACGGGGCTGAATCTCAGTTTCTGGCCGCGTCCTGCGGGGCGGTCCGGCCGTGTCAGGACGCCGACGACTTCGTGCCGCGCCATGAGCGCCGCCAGAGCCGGCAGCGCAAATTCCGGCGTGCCGGCAAACGCGACCCTTAACACTACCAACAGCCGCAGCCGGCCAAAGTCCGTGCGCCCAGCCTTGCCACGAAGTGCTTGGCTGCCGGGGTGATCGCAGCGGTTGTGTGTCGAGCCACGCCTTTGGCCGGCGGAAACGCAGCCGCTGTCCGCCGAAATCGACTTCCTGCGATTTCGGCCAATGGATTAGTACGCGCGGCGCGCGCCGGTGGAGTTCGCTGCCGGACGGGTAGCGCGCTCGCGGCGCTCCTTCTCGAGCTTCTTGCGAATGCGCTCTCGCTTCAGATCCGACAGGTAGTCCACGAACAGCTTGCCATCCAAGTGATCCATCTCATGCTGGATGCATATCGCGAGAATGTCCTCGTAGTCGCGCTCATGCGCCTTGCCCTTGCGGTCGTGCGAGCGCACGCGCACCTTCGCCGCGCGCTTCACCTCATCGAAAATCCCGGGCACCGACAGGCAGCCTTCCTCGGTGCTGGCCTCGCCCTCGCGCGCGATGATTTCGGGGTTGATAAGCGTGACGGGTTCCTTGTGATCCTTGGAAACATCGATGACGATGACCCGCAGGTGGACGTCCACCTGCGTGGCCGCAAGGCCGATACCGGGCGCTGCGTACATGGTCTGGAACATGTCCTCGATGAGCGTACTCAGAGCGGCGTCAAAGCGCGTCACGGGCGCGGCGCGCGTTCGCAGACGCGGATCGGGGAATTCCAGGATGGTTCTTAGGGCCATGGGTCGTGCCTGATATGGGGGCGCCGCCAGCCGTGATCCAGCGCACAAACTTGACATTAATTCGTACGGGCAGCAGCCGCATGCCAGTATAACAATTAGAATTTCGGGCGCGGGTTGTGTGGTCCGCGACAGGAGTGGAGATGGTCTCTAATCAAGTACTTGGGGCTCGCGCTGCCGCGACCCTGGCCGTGCTGGCGATCGCGATTTCCGGCTGCTCGCACCTGCGGCGCACCCCGGAACCTACCGCGGCACCGGCCCCCGTGGCCTCCGTGGCCCCAGCGGCAACCGCCACCGCCGCCCCGGACATGACGGCCACTGAAGCCGGCATCGCCGCTGCGGGCAGCCCCGCAGCCAGCGCTACCGACGCCCCCGCGGTCGTGAATCCCACTGCGCCGAAGCATTACACGGTCAAGCGTGGCGACACGCTGTGGGGCATCGCGTCGACGTTCCTGCGCGACCCCTGGCTGTGGCCGGAGGTGTGGATCATCAATCCGCAGGTGCCGAATCCGCACCTTATTTATCCCGGGGATACGCTCGCGCTCGCCTATGGCGCCGACGGCCGCCCGCAGGTGAGCCTTGAGCAGGCCGGCACGGTGCGCCTGGATCCGCGCCTGCGCAGCTCAGCGCTCGACAGCGCTATCCCGACCGTTCCGTATGCCGCGATCGCCGCGTTCCTGTCGCGGCCGACATTACTCACGGCCGACCAGATCCGCAGCGCGCCCTACGTGCTCGCCTTCCGCGACATGCACCAGATTGCGGGCTCCGGCAACGAGGTCTACGTCCGCAACCTTACCGCCGAGGAGAACTCCCGCTTCAGCGTCATGCACGTGAGCGATCAGCTGCGCGACCCGGATGACGGCGCGGTACTTGGCTACGTGGGCATCTATACGGCCACCGCGCTGGTGCAGCGCTCCGGCAATCCGGCCAAGGCCCTCTTGATCGATCCGGCGCGCGAGACGCTGCAGGGCGATCGGCTCCTGACTGCCGACCAGCAGGAACCGGCGAATTTCGTGATCAGGGCTCCGGCCGGAGAGGTGCACGGCCGCATTCTCGCGGTCGTCAACGGCACCGAGCTGGTCGGGCAGTACAACATCGTCGCCATCAACCGCGGCTCTCGCCACGGACTGGCGCCGGGCACCGTGCTTGCCGTGGACGCGGCCGGTGACACCACCATCGATCTGTACCGCGGCGGCAAGAACATCGGCGACTCCACCAACGGTGTCGGCACCTCGTTCGCGCCGCGGGTGAAGCTGCCTGACGAACGGGCCGGAACCGCACTGGTGTTCAAGGTGTTCGATCGCGTGAGCTACGCCCTGATCGTTGGCGCCTCCGACGCGATCCATAACGGCGACGTGGTGCATAACCCGTAGTTTATTGGCGGCAACGGCCTGCGGCCGTTTCCGCAGGCCATCCCAGCAGCTACGGTCAGGCCCGCCGGCAAAAAGCGGGGTTTTTGCCGGCGAAACGCTGGCGCGACGCGTCGGCGGTCGCGTGCCATTTGCGAGCAGCGCCCGCCGGGCCACTTCCTCTATGCTCGCCTCATGGACGCTTCCACCGCACGGGCATTGCTGGCCCGAGCCCCCGGACTCACCGCGCCGCACGCACGGGCGCTGCTGCACGCCGCGGACGGGGAAATGGAGCGCGCGACCTCCAACAAGGTGCTGCGCGCGGTGGAGCTGCCGCCGGCGGCTCGGGACTTTCTGCACTCGCCCGACGGCGCGGCGCTGGCCGCGGACCTCACCTGGCTTGACTTAAGCGGCGCCCGGATCCTCCTCAGCACCGATCCGGATTACCCGGCGCTGCTCGCCCAAACGGTCGGCGCGCCGGCGGCGCTCTACGTGCAAGGCTCGGTCGCGGCGCTGTCATCGCCGCAGCTCGCCATGGTGGGCTCCCGCAACCCGACCATCCCCGGGCGCGACACGGCACGCGAGTTTGCCGCCTGGTTCGCGCGCGCGGGGCTCACCATCACCAGCGGACTCGCGCTTGGCATCGACGCGGCAAGTCACGAAGGCGCGCTGCAGGGCGGCGGCCCGACGGTGGCGGTGCTCGGCAGCGGCCTCGACCGCATCTACCCGCCGCAGAATGCCGGGCTCGCGCAGCGCATCCGTGAGAACGGCGCACTGGTGTCTGAATTTGCGCCGCGCACCGCGCCGCTGAAACAGAACTTCCCGCGCCGCAACCGCATCATCGCCGGCCTGTCGCTCGGCGCGCTCGTCGTCGAGGCCGCACGCTACAGCGGCTCGCTCATCACCGCCCGCCTGGCGGCGGAATCCGGGCGCGAGGTATTTGCGATTCCGGGCTCCATCCACAGCGCCCTCGCGCGCGGCTGCCACCAGCTGATCAAGGACGGCGCACGCCTCGTGGAGGAGGCAGCGGATGTGCTGTCGGAGCTGCGAATTGCGCTGCCGCAGGAGGCGGTTGCGTCCTCGCAGGCCGCGCCTGCCGCCGCCCCGGCATTGGACAAGGAGTATGAAATGCTGTTAGATGCGCTCGGTTTTGAACCGGCGGCCATGGATGTGCTCGTCGCACGCACGAACCTGCCGAGCGGATCGGTGGCCTCGATGTTGCTGATCCTGGAACTCCAGGGACGTGTGGCGGCGCTTCCTGGCGGCCGCTACGGCCGCATACCATAATCTTTTGCGATGACTACTGGCAGCGTTCTCGACATCCTCATCTACGTGTTCGACCGCTATATGCTCGCCGAAACGGCGGACGTACCGGGTCGCGAACACCTCGCACGCGACCTGCGGCGCGCCGGTTTTGCGCGCGCCAACGTCGAGCGCGCGCTCGACTGGCTCACCGATCTGGCCTTCGGGCACGAGCATGCGCCGCTCGCCCCGGCCGCCGGCACCGCGCCTGCCGTGCGGGTGTTCGCCGACAGTGAGCTGGCGCGCCTGTCAGCCGACTGCCGCGGCTATCTGCTGTCGCTGGAACGCCAGGGTGTACTGTCGGCCTCGCAGCGCGAGATGGTCATCGAGCGAGCGCTGGCGCTGCCCGGGGAGCCGGACATAGAACACCTGAAATGGGTGGTGTTCATGGTGCTCTCGAGCCAGCCCGGCGAGGAGTTCGCGGTCGAGCGTTTGGGCGGTCTCATGATGTCGGAAATGCCGGTCAATGCACCGCACTGAAGCGCCTCGGCGGCGCGCAGATTTTCAGGTCCGCGGCTCGTCCGCGGTTTTTCGTTTCTAAGGTACACGTTTCATACATCGCGCCATGGCAGACAATCTGGTCATCGTCGAGTCCCCGGCCAAAGCCAAAACGATCAAGAAGTATCTGGGTCGGGACTTCGATGTGCTCGCCTCCTACGGCCACGTACGCGACCTCGTCCCCAAGGAAGGCGCGGTTGATCCGGAACATGGCTACGCCATGAAGTACCAGGTGCTCGAGAAGAACGAGCGCCACGTGGAGGCCATCGCCCGCTCCCTGAACAAGGCCAAGGCGCTGTACCTGGCGACCGACCCGGATCGCGAGGGCGAGGCGATCGCCTGGCATCTGAAGGAAATCCTCGCCGCGCGCGGCGACCTCGACGGCAAGGACGTGCATCGCGTGGTGTTCTACGAGATCACCCGCAACGCCATCCGCGCCGCGGTCGGCGAGCCGCGCGGCCTGTCACTGGATCTGGTCAACGCCCAGCAGGCGCGCCGGGCGCTCGACTACCTCGTGGGCTTCAATCTCTCGCCGCTGTTGTGGAAGAAAGTACGCCGCGGCCTGTCCGCCGGACGCGTGCAGAGCCCGGCGCTGCGCATGATCTGCGAGCGCGAAGAGGAAATCGCCGCGTTCATCGCCCAGGAGTACTGGACCATCGAGGGCGACGGGACGCACAGCGCCCAGCCCTTCCCGCTGAAGCTGCTGGAGTATCGCGGCCAGAAGGTCGAGCAGTTCAGTTTCACCAACGAGTCCGTGGCGCGTGAAGTTGAGCGCACTATCCAGACGGCAGCCGGAGCTGACGGTGAGCGGCAACTTCGCGTCCTCGCCATCGACCGCAAGCAGCGGCGGCGCAATCCCGCCCCGCCGTTCACCACCTCCACGCTGCAGCAGGAGGCGGCCCGCAAGCTGGGCTTCAACGCGCGGCGCACCATGCGTCTTGCACAGCAGTTGTACGAAGGGCTGGACATCGGCGAAGGCAGCGTCGGTCTCATCACCTACATGCGCACCGACTCGGTGTCGATGGCCGCGGAAGCGGTGGCCGAGATGCGCGAGGTCGCGGCGCGCCTGTACGGCAAGGATGAAGTTGCCGAAGAGCCGCGCATCTACAAGACCAAGTCAAAAAATGCCCAGGAAGCCCACGAGGCGATCCGCCCGACTTCGGCAGCGATCACGCCCGCCGACGTTGAGGGCAAGATCGAGGATGACCTCTTCCGTCTCTACTCTCTTATCTGGAAGCGCGCGGTCGCCTCGCAGATGAGCCACGCGGTGTTCGACACGGTGGCCGTCGACATGCTCGCAGGTCCGGACGGACCGCAGCGTCACCTCATGCGCGCCAACGGTTCCACCCTGGTAAAGCCCGGCTATATCTCCGTGTACCAGGAAGGCACCGACGACGCCAAGGTCGACGACACCGACCACGTGCTGCCGCCAATGAATGAAGGCGACGCCGTAAATCTGACCGCGCTGCGCGCCGAGCAGCATTTCACCGAGCCGCCGCCACGCTACAGCGAAGCATCGCTCGTAAAGGCGCTTGAGGAGCACGGCATCGGCCGGCCCTCAACCTACGCGACCATCATCTCCACACTCCAGGACCGCGAGTATGTGGAAATGGATGCACGGCGGTTCATCCCGACCGACATCGGCAAGATCGTCTGTCGCTTCCTGACCGAGCACTTCCACCGCTATGTCGAGTACGGCTTCACGGCCGCGATGGAAGACGAGCTCGACGCGGTGTCGCGCGGCGAGGAGAACTGGACCACACCACTGGAGAAGTTCTGGAAACCGTTCATCAAGCAGGTCGACAAGATCGAGAAGACTGTCACCCGCGAGCAGGTTGCGCAGGCGCGTGAACTGGGCAAGGACCCTGCCACCGGCAAGCCGGTCTCGGTGCGCATGGGGCGCTTCGGGCCATTCGTGCAGATCGGCACCAAGGATGATGAGGAGAAGCCGCGCTTCGCGGGTCTGCGTCCCGGCCAGAAGATGGATGCGATTACCCTCGCCATCGCCATGGATCTGTTCCAGCTGCCGCGCACGCTCGGTGAGACGCTCGACGGGGAGACCATCGTCGCCAATGTCGGCCGTTTCGGCCCGTACGTGAAGTACGGCAGCAAATACGCTTCGCTGAAGGAAGACGATCCCTACACCGTGACGCTCGAGCGGGCACGCGAGGTCATTCGCATCAAGAAAGAGACCGATGCGGCGCGGCTCATCAAGGATTTCCCGGATGACGGCATCCAGGTACTGAACGGTCGCTACGGGCCGTACATCACGGACAAGAAAAAGAACGCGCGCATCCCGAAGGATCGCGACCCGAAGACCCTCACCCTCGAGGAGTGCCGCGCCTTACTCGCAGCGGCACCCGAGCGCGGACGTTTCGGGCGCTGGGGCCGGGGCAAGCGCGGCGCGGCGCCGGCCGCCAAGGCGGGCGATGGCGCGCAGGCAACTGCAGGTGACGCCGCGGCGGCACCGGCCGCGAAGGGCGCACGCCGAAAATCACCACCAGCGTCCGCAATCACGATTGTGACTGGTGCTTCAGAGACACCCATCGTGCACGCGAAACCGGCGCGCGTCGGACGCAAGGCTCACGCTGTAAAAAAAGCGCCCGCGAAGAAGAAGGCCGCAACAGGCAAAGCACGCGCCGTGCCCAAAACCGACACCGTGACGAAAGGACCCCGCGGCGCGAAGCCT
>JANWKL010000140.1 GCA_025451375.1 Steroidobacteraceae bacterium | reverse complement strand
TCAGTCCTACAACGCTTCCGATATTGAGGTCTTAAGCGGTCTCGAACCTGTCCGGCGACGTCCGGGCATGTACACCCACACCCAGCGGCCGAATCATCTCGCCCACGAAGTCATCGACAACAGTGTCGACGAGGCGATCGCCGGCTACGCTAAGGAAATCGAAGTCACCCTGTTCAAGGATGGCTCGCTGCAGGTGGCCGACGACGGCCGCGGTATGCCCGTGGACATCCATCCGAAGGAAAAGGTGAGTGGGGCGGAACTGATCCTCACGCGCCTGCACGCCGGCGGCAAGTTCTCCGACACCACCTACAAGTTTTCCGGCGGCCTGCACGGGGTTGGCGTCTCGGTGGTGAACGCGCTCTCCAAGCACCTCGAGTGCTGGATCCGTCGCGGTGGTAAGGAATACAACATCGCCTTCAAGGAGGGAAAGATCACCTCCAAGCTCGAGGAGATCGGCACCGTCGGCCAGCGCAACACCGGTACCACGGTGCGCTTCTGGCCCGATCCGAAGTTCTTCGACTCGGACAAGTTCCTGGTTCCCCCGCTCAAGCACGCCCTGAAGGCGAAAGCCGTCCTGTGCCCGGGGCTGCGCGTCATCTTCAGGAACGAGGCGACCGGGGAGAAGGACGAGTGGTTCTACACCGGCGATCTCGGCGCCTACCTGGTCGAGGAGCTCCAGAAGGAAACACGCATTCCCGCCGAGCCGATCATCGGCACGCTTACCGAGGATAACGATGCGGTCGACTACGCGCTGTGCTGGGCTCCGGATGCGGAACTCGCGCTCGCGGAGAGCTACGTCAATCTGATCCCCACCAGCGAAGGCGGCACGCATGTCAACGGGCTGCGCGCGGGCGTCGCGGCAGCGGTACGCGGGTTCTGCGAGTTCCGCAATCTTGTGCCGCGCGGCATCAAGCTCACGCCCGAGGATGTGTGGGACAAGGCGAACTACGTCCTTTCCGTGAAAATGAACGAGCCGCAGTTCGCCGGGCAGATGAAGGAGCGCCTGGGTTCGCGCGATGCGGCCCCTTTAGTGGAAGGTTTCACGCGCGACTCCGTGGCGCTGTGGCTGAATCGCCATCCGGATGCCGGCGAGCGCATCGCCCAGTTCGCGATCCAGAATGCGCAGGAGCGCGCCAAGGCCGCCCAGAAGATCGTCCGCAAGCGCATTGCAGGGGGTCCCGCGCTGCCGGGAAAGCTTGCGGACTGCGTAAGCCAGGAGCCGAAGCGCTGCGAGCTGTTCCTGGTCGAAGGCGACTCCGCCGGCGGTTCCGCCAAGCAGGCGCGCGACAAGGACTTCCAGGCCATCATGCCCCTGCGCGGCAAGATCCTGAACACCTGGGAACTCGACGCCGGGCAGATCGCCGGCAGCGAGGAAGTGCATAACATCAGTGTCGCCATAGGTCTCGACCCCGGCTCCGCTGACTTGAGCCAGTTGCGTTACCACAAGATCTGCATCCTGGCGGATGCGGACTCGGACGGGCAGCACATCGCGACGCTCCTGTGCGCGCTGTTCCTGCGCCACTTCCGTCCGCTGGTGGCGAACGGTCACGTGTACGTCGCCATGCCGCCGCTGTACCGCATCGATGCCGGCAGGCAGGTGTACTACGCGCTCGATGATGTCGAGCGCGACCAGTTCCTGAAGAAGATCGAGAAGGAGAACGCGCGCACCCGGCCGACGGTGACACGCTTCAAGGGGCTGGGAGAGATGAACCCCTCACAGCTGCGCGAGACCACCATCGACCCGCGCACGCGGCGCCTGGTGCAGCTGACCATCGAGGGCAAGGACAACACCGACCAGCTGATGGACATGCTGCTCGCCAAGAAGCGCGCCGCCGATCGGCGTGAGTGGCTCGAGCAGAAGGGCAACCTTGCGCAAGTGCAGGTATGAGCGACCCGCCGGAGAACCAGGAGCTGAACTTCGAGGGCGTAGAGCGGCAACCGCTCTCGACCTTTACCGAGAAGGCGTACCTCGACTACTCGATGTACGTGATCCTCGATCGCGCACTGCCGTTCCTCGGCGATGGATTGAAGCCGGTGCAGCGGCGCATCACCTATGCGATGAGCGAGCTCGGGCTCTCGGCGGTCAACAAGGCCAAGAAATCCGCGCGCACCGTGGGCGATGTGCTGGGAAAATTCCATCCGCACGGGGACAGCGCCTGCTACGAGGCGATGGTGCTCATGGCGCAGCCGTTCGCCTACCGCTACCCGCTCATCGACGGTCAGGGCAACTGGGGCTCGCAGGATGATCCGAAGTCCTTCGCGGCCATGCGCTATACCGAGGCGAAGCTCACCAAGTACGCCGACGTGCTGCTCGGGGAACTCGCGCACGGCACGGTGGACTGGACGCCTAACTTCGACGGCACGCTCGAGGAGCCGGTGTTCCTGCCGGCGCGTCTGCCGAACCTCTTGCTGAACGGCACTTCGGGGATCGCCGTCGGCATGGCAACGGACATCCCGCCGCACAACCTGCGCGAGGTGGCCAATGCCTGCATCCACCTGCTCGAGGAGCCCGAGGCCACCACCGCCCAGCTCATGAAATTCGTGAAGGGGCCGGACCTGCCGACCGGAGCGGAGATCATCTCCCCGCGCGCAGACTTGAAGGAGTTCTACGAGAAGGGCATCGGCACGTTCAAGGCGCGCGCCACCTGGGAGATCGAGGAGGGCAGCATCGTCATCACCGCCTTCCCGTACCAGGTTTCCCCGACCAAGGTGCAGGAGCAGATCGCCGAGCAGATGCGCGCGAAGAAGCTGCCGATGGTGGATGCGCTCAACGACGAGTCGGACCACGAGAACCCGACGCGCGTGGTCATCGTGCCGCGCTCCAACCGCGTCGACCTCACCGAGCTCATGAACCATCTGTTCGCGACCACGGATCTTGAGCGCAGCTATCGCGTCAACCTGAACATCATCGCCCTCGATGGCCGGCCGCGGGTGATGAATCTGCGCGAGATACTCGGCGAGTGGCTGGAGTTCCGCACCCGCACGGTCACGCGGCGTCTGGAGTACCGCCTCTCCAAGGTGGCCAAGCGGCTGCACATCCTCGATGGCTTCGCTGTCGCCTTCCTCAACCTCGACGAGGTGATCCGCATCATCCGCACTGAGGATGAGCCGAAGCCTAAGCTGATGAAGCGCTTCAAGCTCTCCGAGGAGCAGACCGAAGAGATCCTCAATACGCGCCTGCGCCATCTCGCCAAGCTCGAGGAGATGAAAATCCGCGAGGAGCAGAAGGCGCTCGCGGCCGAGCGCGAGGAGATCGAGGCGTTGCTCAAGAGCAAGGCGAAGCTGAAGAAGCTCATCGCCACCGAAATCCGTGCCGATGCCGACAAGTACGGCGACGAGCGGCGCACCAAGATCATCGAGCGTGAGGCTGCGCAGGCAATCGATGAGACGAGCCTGATCCCGAACGAGCCGGTCACCGTGGTGCTTTCCACCGGGGGCTTCGTGCGCTCAGCCAAGGGCCATGAGGTCGAACCGGGCGCACTCGCGTACAAGGTCGGCGATGCTTTCCAGGCGCTCGCGCGCGGGCGCAGCCTGCAGCCGGCGGTGTTCATCGACAGCACCGGGCGTACCTACACACTGCCCGCGCACTCGCTGCCGTCAGCGCGCGGGCACGGCGAGCCGCTCTCGGGGCGGCTCGACCCGCCGGATGGGGCAAAGTTCGCCGGCGTCATGATTGGAGACCCGGAGGACCTGTGGTTGCTCGCGAGTGACGCCGGTTATGGCTTCACCGCGCGTCTGAAGGACCTCATCAGCGACCGGCGCGCCGGCAAGACCGTCCTCAGCGTGCCGGAAAACGCCCACGTGCTGGCACCCGCGCCGGTGCTGTCGGCGGATTCATTGGTCGCTGTGGTCAGCAGCGAGGGCAAGCTCCTCACCTTCAAGGTGAGCGAGGTCCCGGAGATGCCGCGCGGCAAGGGCAACAAGCTGTATGACATTCCGGGCAAGAAAGCCGCGGCGCGCACCGAACTCATGACGGCCGTGGCAGTCGTTCCGCCCAAGGCGAGTCTCCTGCTGTGGTCGGGCGAGGTTAAGAAGGTGCTCGAGTGGGGCGAGCTGCGCGATTACCTCGGGGAGCGTGCGCAGCGCGGCGCGGTGCTGCGGCGCGGCTGGCCGCGCAACATCGACCGCATGGAAGCGCTCCTGCCGCAGCCTGTATAGCCCATTGGCCGAAATCGCAGGAAGCGATTGCGGCGGACAGTAGCTCCGTTTCCGCCGGCCAAAGACGTGACTTTGGCCGGCTGCGCTCAGCTCTCCGCGCGCAGCACTACTTCTTCGGGCTGATTGACGAAGTAGCCCTGGATGTACTGCACGCCGAGCTGCCACAGCACCGCCATGGTGTTGGCATCTTCGACGCGCTCACCGATAGTCTGGATGGAGCGCTTGGTGGCCGCTTCAATCAGCGCGCGGGCGCGCAGCTGCAGTTTCGGGTCCCCACGCAGTCCCTGCACCAGGGTGCCGTCGATCTTCACGAAGTCGAGCGGCACCGCTTCGAGCAGCCCCTGGCTGTCGCGCCCGGAGCCGAAACTCTCGATGGCGAAACGGAAGCCGCGTTCGCGCAGGCGTGCGGCGAGAACCTTGATGTCGCTCAGGTGGCTCGCGGCGTTTTCTTCGTTCACCTGGAAGCACAGGCGCCGCGGTTCGGCGCGGCTGGAACGCAGGTGATTGTCGAGCCACTCGATGAAGCCCGGGTCGCGAGCAGTCTCGCGTGATAGCCGCACGAACAGGCATTCGGGTTTCTTCTGCGCCGCGAACGACAGCGAAGCGCCGACCACCCAGCGGTCGATGTTCTTCATGAGGTCGTTGCGCGCGGCTGCGGCCATGAACTCCGAGGGCAGCACTTCCTTGCCCTGGTGGTCGATCATGCGCACCAGCACGTCGAACATGCCGGGGTCTTCGCCCTGCAGACTCGCGATCGGCTGCTGCACCAGCCGGAAACGGTTCTCCATGAGAGCCGCCTTGATGTGCTTGACCCACACCTTGTCGTAGGACATCACGCGGTTTTCGGTATCCGCCCGGTCCGACATCAGGCTCTGGTTGCCGCCGCGGGTGACGCCTTTGCGGGAGCACTCGAGTGCGTCCAGGACTACCGCGTCGAGCTTGGAATGACCTGCACTTACGACCGACAAGCCTATGGAACAGGTGACCGACACCTCTTTGTCGTCGATCTGCATCAGGTGCTTGCTGACCCGCTCCAGCAGCTGCTCCGACCAGGCGGTGATGTCGTGCTCGTTGCCCCGCTCCAGCAGCGCGAGGAAGCGCACGCCGCCGAAATGGCCCGCCAGCTCCTTGGGATGCAGCGACTCGCGGATGAGGCGCGCCTGCTCCGTCAGGATTTCCTCGCTGGCGGTGATACCAACGATGCGCTCGATGGCCGCGAATTTGTCAGGCCGGATTACTGCCACACAGCGCATGCCGCCGACCGAGGGGCGTGACAGGCGTTCACCCAGGGCCGCCAGCAGTTCGACGCGCGTCAGCATGCCATCGCTCGCCGCGTGCACCGGCGTGCGCACCGCGGGCGCCTTGAGTTCCTGGTGTGGACGCGACGGCACCACCAGCCGCACGCACGGCTCGCCTTCGTGCTCTCCCAACGCCATGGATATCTCGACCGGCAATACCGTGCCGTCACCGAGCAGGGCATTGGCCCGCAACGGGTGACCGTTCCAGCGTCCCTGCAGGCACGCGGCCAGCGCGCCGCGCAGCGCCGCATGGGTCGATTCCTCGAACAGGTCCATCACGGGCTGCCCGGTGAGACCCTCTTCGACACCGCTGAGCTCGAGCCACGCCGGGTTGGCCTCGATGACGATGCCTTCCTGGACCTGGATGATGGCGTCGTTGGAGCGCTGCAGGACTGCGTCCAGCTGCGTGCGCGCCGTGCGCTCCGATTTGACTGTCGCGCCCAGGGTGCGCTCGACACGCGCCGTGCCCAGTTCACGCAGCACTACCGCCTGCAGACGCTCGGCGTTGGTTACGGTGACCACGTCGCGTGCGCCGAGTGCCATCGCCGCGGCAATGCGCGTTTCGCTGGCGTCGTTCGCGAGCAGCAACAGGGGGACCTCGGGCGCCAACTGGTTGCGGATGTTGACCGCGGCAGAGAGCTCCGCATCGCTGGCCGCCGCATGGATCAGTAGCTGGGGGTTGATCTGCGCCAGCGCGTCGCCGAGATCACGCAGCGTGGGCAACCAGGTGCACTGCACCGGCTGACCGGCGCGCCGCAGAGCGCTATTGATAGCCTCGGCCGGGTCGCGTACAGCGCTCAGCACGATGAGCGGAACGGCGTTCTGCCCGGTCAAAGTCGCCTCCGAAGGTGTGGCAGTCGATTCTAGCACCCGCGAGCAGCCCGTCCGTGTGAGCCGGCTCGCGGAACCGGCAGGCGCGGCGCGAGGCTCACCTTCGCCGGCGCGCCTTCGCGCGCACACCGCCGCCACTTCGGCGTCGATCTCGTGCGGCGCTGAGCGCTTCGGCCGTGGCGATGGGGCCGGCCATGGTCAGTGTTGCCGGCGCAGCTTCGCGCTCTGGCGGGGGTGGGAGGATGTCGCTATCATACGCGGCCCTTTGTGCGGGCCGCGCATTCTGCCGCCCAAACCACGAGAAAAAAATGGCCAGCTACACCACCAGCGAGATCCGCGGCGGGATGAAACTCCTGATCGACGGCGAGCCCTATACCGTGATCGAAAACGAGTTCGTCAAGCCGGGCAAGGGTCAGGCGTTCAACCGCATCAAGATCCGCAATCTCAAGAGCGACCGCACCATCGAGCGTACCTTCCGCTCGGGCGAGTCAGTCGAGGCGGCCGACGTCCTCGACATGGACATGCAGTACCTCTACCAGGATGGTGAGTTCTGGCATTTCATGGTGCCGGAAAACTTCGAGCAGCATACCGCCGGCAAGTCGGCGGTCGGCGATGCCGCGCAGTGGCTCAAGGACGGGGTGGTGTGCGTTGTGACCATGTGGAACAACGTGCCCCTCACGGTGACGCCGCCGGCGCATATCGAACTGAAGATCGTGGAGACCGATCCGGGGCTGCGCGGCGACACCGCCACCGGCGGCCAGAAACCGGCGAAGGTCGAGACCGGTGCGGTGGTACGCGTGCCGCTGTTCATCAACGAAGGCGAAGTGATCCGCATCGACACGCGCACCGGCGCATACATCTCGCGCGCCAGGCAGTAAGGTCCGGGCGCGCCGTCAGCCCGGCGCGGTCCGCCAGGCGCGGCGTGTGCGCCACAGGCCATCGGCGGCGTAGATCAGCAGCGCCAGCCAGATCAGCGCAAAGCCGGCGGCACGCGTCGCCCCGAAGCTCTCATGGAAGAGATACACCCCGCACACGAGTTGCAGGCTTGGGGCGATGTATTGCAGCACACCGACGGTCGAGTACGGCAGCGCCCGCGCGCCGTAGGCGAACAGGAACAGCGGGACCGCCGTGACCAGCCCGCTGCCAACCAGGAGCGCTGCAATTGCCGGCCCGGAGTTGGTCAGCGCGCCGGTCCCGCTCGCCTGACACCACACAAGATAGGCGAGCGCGAGCGGCAGCAGCACCAGCGTCTCGGTCGCAAGTCCCGGCAGCGCATCCACGCTGATCACCTTGCGCAGCAGTCCGTAGAGCGAAAAGCTCACCGCCAGCGTGAGCGCAATCCACGGCGGACGTCCTGCGAGTATCGCGAGGTAGAGCACCGCGGCGCTGGCGAGAGCCACTGCCACCCACTGGGCGCGGTTCAACCGCTCCTTGAGCACAAAAACCCCCAGCACCACATTCATGAGCGGGTTGATGTAGTAGCCGAGACTGGTGTCGACGATGTGCTCGTGGGTCACGCTCCACACATACACCAGCCAGTTGCAGCTGACGAGCAGCGCGGTGACTGTGAGTCGCCCCAGGAGCGCTGGACTGGTCACAGTGGCTGTAAGCCTTCCGAGCTCCCCGCGCGCCACCAGCCACGTGAGGATGAACAGGCATGACCAGGTCACCCGATGCGCGACCACCTGGATCGCGGACACCTCATACAGGGGATGCAGGTAGATCGGGAACAGTCCCCAGATCACAAACGCCGCGGTCGTGGCGGCCAGCCCGCGCGACGAGAGCCGTGCGGGCGTCACAAGCGGCGCCGTCACTGGCTGGGGCCTTGCGCCGCCTGACCGGCAGCCGCGACGAAGAGCGCAGCGAGTGCCTCGAGACCGCGGGCATCGGCCTCATCAAAGCGACCCGGGCGCGGGCTGTCGATGTCGAGTACCCCGAGGAGCGTGCCGGAGGCAATCAGCGGCACCACGATCTCCGAGCGCGAGGCGGTGTCGCAGGCAATGTGCCCCGGAAACGCATGCACGTCAGGCACGAGAAGCGTGCGACGCCGCTCGGCAGCCGTGCCACATACGCCCCGGCCCAGGGCAATGCGTACGCAGGCGGGCTTACCCTGGAAAGGACCGACGACCAGCTCACCGGCCTTGAGAAAATAGAAACCAGCCCAGTTCAGATCCGGCAAAGCATCGAAAATCAGCGCCGCGGTGTTGGCGGCGTTGGCGATGAGATCGCTTTCCCCGGCGAGCAGCGCCGCCAGCTCCTCGCGCAGGCGCGCGTAGTCCGCGGGCTTGTCCTTGAAGTCGTAGCGTTTGGCCGCGTAGCTCATGGGCACATTGTGACCGTATACATCTGATGCGAGATGCAATAGCATCTGATGAATGCGTACCACCCTCGATATCGCCGATGACGTGTTGCAGGCGGCTAAAGAAAGGGCCCGGCGCGAAAAGAAAACCGCCGGAGAAGTAATCTCGGATCTCGCGCGGCGCGCGCTGACCGCCCCGTCGAGCTCGCTGACGGCGGATGCTGGGTCGATGGTGCGGGAGCCCAAGGCGGTTTACGGCCTGAGGCCGTTTGCCCGCCGCGGCGGCGTCGTCACCAACGAACTCATCGACAACCTGCGCGACGAAGAAGGCGGCTGATGCGCTCGCTTCTGGATGTGAACGTGTTGATCGCGCTGCTGGACCCCGACCATACGCTGCACGAACCCTCGATGGAGTGGTTTGCAAAGTACGCCAAGGGCGGCTGGGCGTCGTGCCCAATCACTCAAAACGGCTGTATTCGGATCATGGCAAATGCCGGCTATCCGAACGCTCTGCCGGTGGGGGCTGTGACTCGACGGCTCGCCGAAGCGTGCGACAGCGCGGTCCACCAGTTCTGGCCGGATGACATCAGTCTCTGCGATCCGTTATGTGTCAATTCCGCCCGGATCCTGACATCCAGTCAGCTCACGGATCTTTATTTGCTCGCGCTGGCCGTGGC
>JANWKL010000139.1 GCA_025451375.1 Steroidobacteraceae bacterium | reverse complement strand
GCCTGGGGGGCGCGAGCCCACGGAAAGTGCAACAGAGAGCAGACCGCCTAAGTCCCTCACGGGACCGGCAAGGGTGAAACGGTGCGGTAAGAGCGCACCGCGTCGGTGGCAACACGCGACGGCACGGTAAACCCCACTTGGAGCAAGGCCAAATAGGGAAGTAGTCTTTCGTCCGCAAGGGCGCAAGGCAGCGCTGATCCGCGCGCGCTTCCGGGTAGGCCGCTAGAGGTTCACGGTGACGTGAATCCCAGAGGAATGATTGCCCTCGACAGAACCCGGCTTACAGGCCGACTCTTTTTCTACGCACCGCGCAGCGTCTACGAAGCCCGGTAATGCCGAAAAAGCAGACTGACTCGCAAGATATTCGTTTCTCAACCATATGCATCATTGAGCCATTTGATGCATATGGTTGGCCGACGAACATGAGAACCACGCTCCTCATTGACGAAGAGCTGCTCGCCCAGGCGCGCCGGGCGACCGGGCTGCGCGAAAAAACCGCGGTGGTGCACGCTGGCCTCAGGGCCCTCATCGAGCGCGCCTACGCGCGCAGACTCGTGGCGCTTGGGGGCACCGAACCTGGCTTACGGGTCAAGCCGCGCCGCCGGGCACGCCTCGGGCGCGCACGGTAGCTGCAGCGCGTGCTTATAGATGCGTCGGTATGGGTGGACCACCTGCGCCGAGGTAACGCCACGCTGGTCGCGCGTCTGGAGAACGGCCAGGCCTGGACTCATCCGTTCGTGGTTGGAGAACTCGCATGCCTGAACATCGTCCGGCGCGCTGAATTTCTGGAGGCGCTCGCGGCTTTGCCGCAGCTGCCGCTGGCACCTGACGCGGACGTCCTGGCCATGGTGGCGGAACGGCGCTTCATGCGCCGCGGCTTAAGCTGGATTGACGTGCACCTGCTGGCAGCCGCGATGCTGGCGCAAATTCCGCTGCTGACCCACCGCCTGCCCCTGGCCGTGGCTGCCGGCGAATCCGGCCTGGGCTGGCCAGCGGCATATTGAGCACGCTGACGCCGACCCTGCACCTTCTCGCTCGCTACTTGACCACCTTTAGCTGCGGACGGCGCGAACCGCCCTCTTCGGCGGGCGTTGGCCGGGTCGGCGGCTGCGGACCCAAATCAGCTTCCGAAAACACCATACCCTCGCCGGTCTCGCGCGCGTAGATGCCGAGCACCGCGCCCACAGGAAAGCGCACGTGGTGGATGACGCCGGCGAAGCGCGCGTCGAACTCGATCTCGTCGTTCCCCAGGCGCAGGCGCTGCGTCGCGCCCTCGCTCAGGTTAAGGACGATCTTGCCCTCCTTGACGTAGGCGCGCGGCACCTCCGCGTTGGGGTTGCCGGCGTCCACGATGACGTGCGGCGTGTTGCCGCACTCTGAAATCCATTCATGCATAGCCCGCAGCAGGTAGGGCCGCTTGGGTAGCAGCTTGCTCATGGCTTGAGCCGCATCTCCTGCTCGCGCTCCGAAAGACTGTCGCGAAAGGCCGCGCGCGAAAATACCAGGTGCGCGTACTTCTCGATCGCCTGCGCCTGCGGCGGCAGATCGATCTCGTAATGCGGCAGCCGCCACAGGATCGGCGCAATGGTCGCATCCACCAGCGAAAACTCGTCGGAGAGGAAGTAGGGTTTGACCTTGAACAGATCCGCGCTCTGCAAAATCGCATCCCGCAGCACTTTCTTCAGCTTCGGCGTCTGCTTCTTGTCCGGTTCCTGGTCAATCTGGCGCGCGATTCCATACCAGTCGCGCTCGACGCGATACAGGGCGAGGCGAAATTGCGCGCGCGACACCGGGTCCACCGGCATGAGCGGCGGATGCGGGAAACGCTCGTCGAGATACTCGATGATCACCCGCGAGTCATACAACACGAGGTCCCGGTCCACGAGGGTCGGCGCGCTGTGGTACGGATTCAGGTCGAGGAGGTCTTCCGGGAAGCGTCCGGGCTCGACGCTCACGATATCGATGCTGATGCCCTTCTCGGCCAACACGATGCGCGTGCGATGGCTCCACGGGTCATCGGGTGCGGAGAACAGGGTCATGATGGATCGTCTGCTCGACAAATTTCCGCTCCCGCTCGCTCACCGTCGCCCCCGAAGGTGCGACGATCAGTGGACGTCTTTCCAGTATTCGCGCTTCATGAGCCACGCAAACCAGGTGAACACCAGCAGGAACAGCACCACCCACACGCCCAGCGCGCGCCGCGCCGTCTGCGTAGGTTCGCTCACGTAGTCCAGGAAGTTGACCGTATCACGCACGAAGGCCTGGTATTCGGCGGGGCTCAGGCGCCCGGCAGCGAGCGGCTCGAAATGGTCGAACACCTGCTCCTTGCCGACCTCCCTGAACACCGCCTTCTTCAGGCCGCCGAGCTCGGAGAGCACATCCGGCATGGCCGTCGTCGGCAGGCGCAGGTTGTTGGCGCCCGTCTGCCGTGTGGGATCAACGTAAAAGGTCGTCAGGAACTGGTACAGATAATCACGACCGCGCGCGCGCTCCATCAACGACAGGTCGGGCGGCGTCTTGCCGAACCAGTCCGCGGCGTCCTTGGCGGGCATGCTGGTCAGGATGTAATCGGTCGATTTATCCCCCGGCGGCATCAGATCCTTCTGCAGCAGGTCTCCCGGGACGGCGAGGTCCTCGCCGAGCCGCGACCAGCGCTCGTACTTGAGCGAATGACACCCGAGACAGTAGCTCGTGAAGTTACGGGCGCCGCGCTGCAGCGAAGCACGGTCCGAAACGTCGTTCCCCGCACGCCAGCTCTGCCAGTCCGCGCCGGGCTTCGCCGGGGCTTCGGCGCCGCCACCCTCTTCCGCGGCCCACGCGCCGGCCGGAAGAAGACAGGCGACCGCGATCAACGCCAACGCCCGCAGCATGTCAGTGCGCATGGTAGGTCACCCTTTCAGGCACCGGCTTGACCGGATCGATGCGGGTATAGAACGGCATCAGCCAGAAATACGCGAAATAAATGACGGCGAAAATGCGCGCCGCGATCACGTAGCGGGCTTCGGCTGGTTGCATGCCGAGGTAGCCGAGCGCCACGAACGAAATGACGAACAAGGCCAGCGCCGTGCGTGAGATCCAGCCGCGATAGCGCATGGACTTCACCGGCGAGCGATCCAGCCACGGCAGGAACAGGAATGAAAGGACCGCTAGTCCCATGAGCAGCGCCCCCATGCGCTGATCCGGCACGGCCCGCAGGATCGCGTAGTAGGGGGTGAAGTACCACACCGGCGAAATTTCCGCGGGCGTCGACAGCGGGTTCGCCACCTCGAAGTTCGGCGCCTCAAGGAACAATCCACCGAAAGTCGGCACGAAGAACACGATCAGCGCGAACAGCACGAAGAACACACCGATGCCCACGACATCCTTCACCGTGTAGTACGGGTGGAAAGGAATGCCATCGAGCGGCTTGCCATCCGCCCCGGTCTTCTCCTTGATCTCGATGCCGTCGGGGTTGTTCGAGCCGCTCTGGCGCAGCGCCACCAGGTGCAGCATCACCAGCAGCAGGAGGCCCAGCGGCACCGCCACCACGTGCAGCGCGAAGAAGCGGTTGAGGGTGGCGTCGCCAATGCCGTAGTCACCACGGATCCACTCCACGAGGCCCGGTCCGATCCCGGGAATGGTCCCGAACAGGTTAACGATCACCTGCGCGCCCCAGAACGACATGTTGCCCCAGGGCAGCACGTAGCCCATGAAGGCCTCGGCCATGAGCGCGAGATACACCGCCATGCCAAAGAGCCACAGCAGTTCGCGCGGCGCCTTGTACGAGCCGTACAGGAACGCGCGGAACATATGCAGGTACACCACGATGAAGAAGGCCGAGGCGCCGGTGGAGTGCAGGTAGCGGAGCAGCCAGCCCCACTGCACCTCGCGCATGATGAATTGAACCGAGTCGAACGCGGTGAGCTCGCCGGGCTTGTAGAACATCGTCAGGAAAATGCCGGTCACGAGCTGCAGCACCAGCACCACCAGCGCCAGCGAGCCGAAGAAGTACCAGATGTTGAAATTCTTCGGTGCGTAGTAACCGGTCAGCTGGGAGGAAATGAACTCGTCAACGGGCAGGCGCTTGTTCAGCCAGGCCCGGAACCCACCCTTCGCGGGGGCGGCCTCCGGCAGACGGGCCGGCGCGCCGGTCGCAGTCTTCACGGTCATCAGGCGGCTCCCTTCTCTTCGTCAGCGCCCACGAGCAGCGTGCGCGGGTTGGGGTAGGAATACGGCGGCACCCGCAGGTTGATCGACGCCGGTGACCCCTGGAATACCCGGCCCGCAAGATCGAACCGCGAACCATGGCAGGGGCAGAAGAAACCGCCCGGCCAGCTCGGATACAGCTCGCCGGCATCAAAGCGCTGCTTCGGCAGACATCCCAGGTGCGTACAGGTGCCCACGAGCACCAGATACTCCGCACTGCGCGAGCGCAGCGTGTTCTTGGCATACGCGGGCTGGTCGGACTCTTCCGAACCCGGGTCTTTCAGCTCACCGTCATGGCCTGCGATACGCGCCACCATGTCGGGGGTGCGCCGGACGACATAGATCGGGGATCTGCGCCACACGGTGGTGGTCATCTGCCCGGCCTCGAGCTTGGAGATGTCGAGCTCGGTGGGCGCGCCCTGGGCGCGAGCGCGCTCGGATGGAGCCCAGGACTCGATAAACGGCACGGCGACGAACAGCGCCCCAACCGCCCCCGTGGCTACCGTCGCCTGGGTTAGAAACTTGCGCCGACTCAGGTCGACCCCGTCGTCGGCGGTGATTGCGCTATCCGCCATCTGACCGCTCTCCCGCGTGACTACACGCCCGCCGCGCCTTGATTCGCGTTCCGCGCGAACGGTGTGTGCGCACGGTGCGGTTTCGTACTTTGCCGGGGGCGGCGCATTATACACAAACGACCACTCCTCCTTCAGACGCGCCGCGCGTGTACAAGGCAGTTTCTTTCCGAAGTTAAGTGATGCTCGAGAGCCTGGGACGCGGTTTGACCTTCATCCTCGGGTCCGTCGTTGGCGGGCTCGCGCTGGCTTTTCTCATTGTCGCGCTGCGCCCGGAGCTGATCCGGGGGGCGGCCGGTCCGGCGCCCCGGCTGGCGGCTACCCCTGCAGCGATACCAGCGACCCCACCGGCTGCCGCGCGCGTCAGCTACGCCGATGCGGTCGAACGCGCCGCGCCGGCGGTCGTCAACGTGTACACGAAGCGGCTGGTCACGGAGCGCGTGGCGCCGTCCCTGGGAGAGCTGTTTGGGGACTTCCTGCCGCATTACCGCCAGCGCATCGAGCGCACGCTCGGCTCCGGAGTCATTGTCGATGCGAGCGGGCACATCGTCACCAATCACCACGTCATCGCCAATGCCGACACCATCCGCGTGCAGCTCAAGGACGGCCGCCAGGCTGACGCCCGGATTGTCGGCCGCGATCCAGACACGGACCTTGCGGTACTCAAGATTGATCTGACGCCGCTGCCAGTGGCGATCTTCGGACGTTCCGATCAGCTCAGGGTCGGGGATGTGGTGCTGGCGATCGGCAATCCCCTGGGCCTCTCCCAGACCGTGACCCACGGCATTGTCAGCGCCGTAAGCCGCCAACAGCTCGGAATCGCGCCGCTGGAGGATTTCATCCAGACAGACGCGCCGATCAACTTCGGCAACTCCGGCGGCGCGCTGGTCGACTCCAGCGGCGCGCTCGTCGGCATCAACACCGCCATCGTCGCCAAGAACCTCGGCGTCGAGGGCATCGGCTTCGCCATCCCGGTCAACATGGTGCGCGGCGTGCTCGGCGACATCATTGCGCACGGCCGCGTGGTGCGCGGCTGGATCGGCATCGTGCCGGAGGATCTGTCGGATGATCAGGCGCGGCAGGTCGGACTCACGCAGGGCGGCGTGGTGGTGGCGAACCTGTATATCGGCAGTCCGGCCCAACGAGCGGGACTGCAGCCAGGTGATCTGCTGCTCGCGATCGATGGCACGGCCCCGAGTGGCGCGCAGGATGCACTCGGCCGCATCGCCAGTCGCAAGCCCGGATCGACCATCGTGTTGCGCGGCCTGCGTGCCGGGCGCGAGTTTCAGCTGCACGCGCGGGTGGGCGAGCGTCCGCGGTCCTAATACTATTTAAGCCATGACAACCCTCACCACCCGGCGCTTCGCGACCCGCGCGGAGCTGGACACGGCGCTCGCAGAGCGCCTGGCCGGCTTTGTGGTGGACTCGGCCGGGGCGAGCCCCGCGGTCATGCTTTCCGGAGGCACGACGCCGCTACCCGCCTACCGCACCCTGGGGGCGCGCAAAATCACGCCCGCCGCGCAGCTGCAGGTGCTGTTTTCAGACGACCGCTACGTGCCGGCGACCTCCCCGGCGAGCAACTACCACCAGTCACAGCCGCTCCTGGAAGCCCTCGCGCTGCCGGCGCGAAACGTGCTGCGCGTGCGCACCGAGCTGCCGCTGGCCGCGGCCGCTGCCGACTACGCAGCCCGGCTCGGGACTTTGCTGACGAGATCAGCTGGTGTCGGCCTCGGACTTCTCGGGCTCGGGGCTGACGGACATACGGCGTCGCTGTTTGGGGCGGCGGACCTGGAACGCGCGCGTGGTCAGCTGGCCATCGCAGTGCAAAGGCCCGATGGCATGTCGGGCGTGAGCGTGACGCCGAAGTTTCTCGCGCAAGTGCGCGAACTTCTGTTCGTCGTTGCCGGCGCCGGCAAGGAAGACGCGATCCGCCGCCTCATGGCGCAGGACCTTGGTCTTACCGCCTGGGCGGCCGTGCAGGAGTGCTCAGCAGTTACGCTGTGGGTGCAGCAGGACTGAAGCAGCTTCGCACCCAGTCTTCGGGCTTGGCGCCTGGGTTGTGCCATCCGCACGGGCCGAGCAACAGGCGCTCGGCCTCCGCCGGGCCCCAGGTGCCCTGGGTGTACGCAACTACCGGCGCGGCGCCATTGAGCAGGGGATCAACAATTGCCCAGGCCGCTTCGACCTCGTCTTCGCGCGCGAAGTGCGAGGTGTCGCCGATCAGCGCGGCGCTGATCAGCACCTCGTAAGCGTCCATGCCATCGCCCTGGTGCTGGGCCACGTACAGCTCGGTGTCCTGTCCGGTCATCACCGGTCCGGGCCGTTTGATGTGCGCGCCCAGGGCAATGGCCACATCCGGTCCGACACGGAAGCGCAGATGATTGGGTCGCTCGGGAGCGAGGTCGCCGAAGACATTCGCCGGCGGCGGCTTCAGGTCGACGACCACCTCGGTCGCCGTGACCGGCAGGCACTTGCCGGCGCGCAGGTAGAACGGCACGCCGCTCCAGCGCCACGAATCAATCCGTAACGCCAGTGCCGCGTAGGTCTCCACCTGCGACTCCCTGGCAACGCCCGGCTCCTGGCGATAGCCGTTGAACTGACCGCGCACCAGCTGCGCCGGCGCCGCCGGGCGCACGGCCTTGAGCAGCTTCACCTTCTCATCGCGCAGCGATTCGCCGGCGCTGTTGACCGGCGGCTCCATGGTGAGGAGCGCGACGATCTGCAGCAGATGATTCTGGATGACGTCGCGGATCGCGCCGGTCTCCTCGTAGAAGCGGCCGCGGCCGGCGACGCCGATGCTCTCGGCCATGGTGACCTGCACGCTGGCGACGAAATTGCGGTTCCACACCGGCTCGAGAAAGGAGTTGGCGAAGCGAAAGAACAACAGGTTCTGCACCGCCTCTTTGCCAAGATAGTGATCGATGCGAAAGATGCTCGATTCCGGAAAATGCTCGTGCAGGGTCTGATTGAGCGCGCGCGCCGAGGCCAGGTCGTGTCCGAAGGGTTTCTCGATGACGATGCGCGCGCCCGCGGCACTGGCCGAGCCGCTCAGGTGTCCGATCACCACCGGAAACATGCTGGGCGGGATGGCCAGATAGTGCAGCGGCCGCTGCGCGCTGCCGAGCGCCTTGCCGAGGGCCTCGAAGGTGCTGGCGTCGTTGTAGTCGCCATCCACGTAACGCAACAATCCCACCAGACGCGTCACCACCGCCTCGTCCGCATCCGGCACGAAAGTTTTCAGACTCTCGCGCACCCGTGCGGCCAGCCAGCTGACATCGCATCCCTGGCGGGCGACCCCGATCACCGGGATGGTGAGGATCGCGCGCCGTACGAGCTGGTACAGCGCCGGAAAGATCTTGCGGTAGCACAGGTCGCCGGTAGCACCGAACAGCACGATGGCATCGCAGTCACGACGTTCCATGTTATTTCTCGACGTGGCCGCCAAAACCCAAGCGCATGGCCGACAGCACCTTGTTCGCAAAGTCCGCCTGACCCCGTGACTCGAAGCGGGCGTAGAGCGCCGCGCTCAGCACCGGGGCCGGTACGCCCACCTCGATCGCGGCCTCGACTGTCCAGCGCCCTTCCCCGGAATCGGCGACATGGCCGGCAAATCCGGCGAGCTTGCCGTCTTTCGCCAGCGCCGCCGCGGTGAGGTCCAGCAGACGCGAGGAAATAATGCTGCCGTGGCGCCAGACCTCGGTGATCGCGGCGATATCGAGCTGGTACTGGAAGAAACGCGGGTTGGAAAGCGGCGCGGTCTCGGCGTCCGCGGTCTTGGCCGCAAGGCCGGCGTCCGCGTGCCGCAGCACGTTGAGCCCTTCAGCGTAGGCGGCCATCAGTCCGTACTCGATTCCGTTGTGCACCATCTTCACGAAGTGCCCCGCGCCGGCAGGGCCGCAGTGCAGGTATCCGAGCGCCGCGGCAGCGCTGCCCGCGGCCGCGCCGGCGCCACCGGCCGGCAGGCGGCCGCCCGGTGCGAGCGTCGCCAGCGCCGGCTCCACCAGCGCAACCGCGTCGGTGTCGCCGCCGATCATCAGGCAGTAGCCGTCCTCGAAGCCGAGCACCCCGCCGCTGGTGCCCACGTCAAGGTAGTGCACACCGGCGGCCTTGAGCTCATCGGCGCGGCGGATGTCGTCGTGGTAGTTGGAATTGCCGCCGTCGATGAGTATGTCACCGGCCGCGAGCTGCGGCTTCAGTTGCGCGATCACTGAATCGACGATCGCGGCCGGCACCATGATCCACACCGCGCGCGGCGGTGCCAGTGCCTTTACCAACTCCGCGGGCGAGCTCACCGCCTGCGCCCCGTAGCCGACGGCGGTCTTCAACGCCTCCGGCGAGCGGTCGTAGGCCACGCAGTGGTGACCGCCCTGAGTGAGTCGCCGCACCATGTTGGCGCCCATGCGCCCAAGTCCGATCATCCCTATCTGCATAACAGCAACTCCTAATTAGGCACGCGCCGGATCTGCGCGCCCAGCTGCGCGAGCTTCTCCTCGATGGCCTCGTAGCCGCGATCGATGTGGTAAATGCGCTCGACGTCAGTGCGCCCGTGCGCGACCAGGCCCGCGATCACCAGACTCGCCGAGGCGCGCAGGTCGGTCGCCATCACCGGCGCGGCGGTGAGCTTTTCCACGCCGTGGATGATGGCGGTGTTGCCTTCCAGGCGGATCTCGGCGCCCAGACGCCGCATCTCCAGCATGTGCATGAAGCGGTTTTCGAACACAGTCTCGGTGATGGTGCCGACGCCGGCGGCGACGGTGTTGAGCGCCGCGAACTGCGCCTGCATGTCGGTCGGGAATGCCGGATACGGCGCCGTGCGCACGTCCACCGATTTCAGCTTGCGCCCGCGCATGTCGACTTCGATCCAGTTTTCGCCGACCCCGACCTTGGCGCCCGCCTCGATCAGCTTGGCGAGAACCGCGTCCAGGTGCTCCGGGCGCGTGCTCTTGATCCGCACATGCCCGCCGGTGATCGCGCCCGCGACGAGGTAGGTGCCGCTCTCGATGCGATCCGGCAGTACTTCGTAGGTGGTGCCGCGCAGCCGCTTGACGCCCTCAATCACGATCTTGTCCGTGCCGGCGCCCTGGATCTTCGCGCCCATGGCGATGAGGAAGTTGGCGAGATCGACCACCTCCGGTTCGCGCGCGGCGTTCTCGAGGACGGTTTCCCCGTCGGCAAGCGTCGCCGCCATCATCAGGTTTTCCGTGCCCGTCACTGTCACCGTATCGAGCACCAGCCGCGCGCCCTGCAGACGTGCGGCGCGCGCGCGGATGTAGCCGCCCTCGATGGTGATGTCGGCACCCATCGCCTGCAAACCCGCGACGTGGATGTTCACCGGCCGCGCGCCGATCGCGCAGCCGCCGGGCAGCGATACGTCGGCGCGCCCGTAGCGCGCCACCAGCGGCCCCAGCACCAGGATCGAGGCGCGCATGGTCTTGACCAGGTCGTAAGGTGCGAAGCACTCCTTCACCGTCGAGCCGTCGACCTCGATGCGCATGCGCTCATCGATGGTGACGGTGGCGCCCATTCGCCCGAGGAGCTCGACCGTCGTGGTGACGTCCTTCAGGTGCGGCACGTTGGCGACCACGACCGGATCGTCGGCGAGCAGCGCAGCGGCGAGAATCGGCAACGTCGCGTTCTTGGCGCCGGAAATCCGCACCTCGCCTTCGAGCGCCACGCCGCCCTGGATCTGCAGTTTGTCCATGTTTATTGGCTGAAAGTCGCCTGCGGCGCTTTCAGCAGCCATCCCTTTGAGGCGCGTTTCATTGTTCAGTCCTGCTGCGCGCCTCGTCTGGGGTGAGCGCCTCAATCGACATAGCGTGAATTTCCCGCCCCATGAGCTCGCCGAGCGTCTGGTATACGAGTTGGTGGCGGGCGAGGCTCTTCTTCCCCGAAAACTGCGGCGCCACGACGCGTGCCGAAAAATGCGTATTGTCCGGGGTTTCCACGTGCACCTGCGCACCGGGCAGACCAGCGCGGATCAGCCGCGCGACTTCTTCAGGGTTCATGGGCGGATATTACATGGGCCGGTCGTGCACGCGCTTATCGCGCCTATAATGAACCGATGACCCCCGCCGTCGATGACGCCCAACTCCTGGCCTCGGCTCGCCGCGCACTCGGCATCGAGGCGCGCGCCATCGAAGCGCTCGGTCCGAAGCTGACGGACACTTTCGCCGCCGCGTGCCGGATCTGCCTCGCCTGCCAGGGACGGGTCGTGGTCACGGGCATGGGAAAGTCCGGCCATATCGCCGGCAAGATTGCCGCAACCCTGGCCAGCACGGGGACGCCGGCCTTCTTTCTGCACCCCGCCGAGGCGGGTCACGGCGACCTGGGGATGATC
>JANWKL010000138.1 GCA_025451375.1 Steroidobacteraceae bacterium | reverse complement strand
TAACGACCAACAGGGCGGTCCGCGCGGTAACGAGCAGTCATTCGCGACCGGCATGCTGATGTTCATGGGACGCCGGCAGCTCACGGACGGGGTGTTAGGATTGCGCCTGATGCTCTCGGGTGATCCGCCCATGGGCAAGAGCGGCTACCCGCTGCTGTTTCAGACCGGCGAGACCGCCGACGGCCGCACACCCCTCATTGACCGGCAGCATCCGCACAACCTGCTGATGGAGGCGGCGGCAACGTATAGCCACGCGGTGTCCAAAGACAGCTCCGCGTTTGTGTACCTGGGTCTCGCCGGGGAACCGGCACTCGGCCCCGTGGCCTTCATGCACCGGCTTTCCGGCGAGGACAACCCGGAGGCGCCTCTGACTCATCACTGGCTCGACTCGACCCACGTGTCATACGGGGTGGTCACCGGTGGCTACACCTGGCATCAGTTCAAGCTCGAGACTTCCGCCTTCAACGGCCGCGAGCCCGACCAACACCGCTACGACGTCGAGCTGCGGCCACTGCAGTCCTACTCGGCGCGGCTGTCCTGGAATCCAGACAACGCATGGTCGCTGCAGGTGAGCACCGGGCACCTCGCCAGCCCCGAGCAGCTGCAGCCGCAGGTGAATGAGCGGCGCACGACCGCGTCGGCGAGCTACAACGCGCCCATCGGTCAGTGGTGGCAGACGACGCTCGCCTGGGGCCGCAACAGTCCCTCGACCGGTCAGGCGAGCGCCGGCTGGCTGCTGGAGTCGGCGGCGCAACCAGTGCCGCGGCAGACTTTCTTCGGGCGTATCGAGCACGTGGCGAAGAACGAACTGTTCCTTCCGGGTGCGCAGTTGCACGGGGAGAGCTTCACCATCAACAAGCTCTCGCTTGGCTGCATATACGACGTGGCGCGCCTGCAGGCGGTCAGCTTGGGGCTCGGCGGCTCGATCAGCGTCTACAGTTTCCCTGCGGCACTCGACGATACCTACAGCGCTCACCCCACCTCGTTCATGTTGTTCGTGCGCGCGCGGCTGTGAGGCCCACTTGAATACCAACACGATCTCATCCCGCGCCGCCATGCGCGCGCTCATCGTCCTGACCGCGATCAACCTGTTCAATTACCTCGACCGCTATGTGGTCGCGCCCATCGTGCCGGACCTGAAGGGGGCAATGGGCCTGACCGACGCGCAGCTCGGCTTGCTGGTGCCGGCTTTCATGCTCGTCTACATGGTGACGGCGCCGGTGTTTGGTGCCTGGGGTGATCGCGGTTCGCGCACCCGGCCGATCGCCATCGGGGTGTTCATCTGGAGCCTCGCCACCATGGCCTCGGGGCTGGCGCGTACCTACCCGCAACTCCTCGCGGGGCGGGCGCTCGTTGGCATTGGTGAAGCGGCCTATGTGGCCATCGCGCCGGCGCTGCTGGCGGACTGCTTCCGGGCCGAGAGTCGCGGGCGCGTGTACGCAGTGCTCAACATGGCGATACCGGTGGGGTCGGCGCTCGGTTACATGCTCGGTGGCCTCGTCAGTCATCACTTCGGATGGCGAGCGGCGTTCTTTGTCGCCGGAGCGCCGGGCCTGGTGCTCGCAGCGGCGGTGTTGTGGCTGCCCGATCCGCCGCGGGGCACCCAGGATGTGCTGACATCTGCTTCTGGCCACACACCCGTTTCCGGGACTCAAAGCCCTCTGGCCGTGTACCTCGGCCTGCTCAGGCGGGCGCCTTACATGCTCCTGGTTCTCGGCTACGCCGCCTACACATTCGCACTCGGTGGGCTGGCTTTCTGGATGCCGGCGTTCCTCGAGCGTGTGCACGGGGTCCCGAAAGTAACCGCCACGGTTGGCTTCGGTGGAATTGTCGTCGTGACGGGATTCGTCGGCACGTTTGTCGGCGGCTGGCTCGGGGACTACTGTCTCAGGTACTCGCGTCAGGGCTACCTGTGGTTCTCCGGCGCGACGACCCTGCTCGCCGTGCCATTTGTCCTGCTGGCGCTCACCGCCGCCGCGCCGCCGGTCTACTTCGCGGGCCTCGTGTGCGCGCAACTGCTGCTTTTCATGTCGACCGGCCCGATCAATGCCGCTATCGTCAACATGGTCTCGCCGTTTGAGCGCGCCTCGGCCATGGCTCTGAGCATGTTCGCGATCCATCTGCTGGGGGACGTGCCGTCGCCGGTTCTCATCGGGCGCCTGTCGGATGCTTCATCCCTCGGACACGCCGTGCTCGTCGTGCCAGTAGCGGTCGCCATTGGGGGTCTGGTGTGGCTGGCCGCGGCCAGGGTCAGCGCCCGCGCGGCAGACATCAGGGCCTGACCGTGCCACGTGCGGCGAAGGCGCGTGGCGGACGGATTGAGATGGCGCTGTTTGATTCGTCGGTGTCACCGGCGAGCCGACCGCTGGCAGCGCTGTCTAAGGACGCCATCACAGCGCGGCTACGCACCGCGCTTGAGGCGCGGCACGGCGCCCTCGGGGCTCATTGCATCCACGAGCTGTGGATGCGCGGCGAGTTCGCGGCGCGGATCGAGTCGGCGCTCGAAGCGTTATGGGAGCGCGCCGCGGCGTCGGTTCCGGACTGGCTGCCCATGCACTACATCGACTGGTTGCCGGTGGCCTATGAGGTGGCGCTGCAGTTTCATGCCAACCGCAAGGGACGCACGAACCTCTACCTCGTGCTGCTCGACTTCGCGGATCGCAGCCGCGGGCCGCATGGGGTGTACGTCGGCATGAGCCGCTACCCGCCCGCGCAGCGCTTCGACCAGCACAAGGCGGGCATTCACGCCGCGGGAAGCGTGCTCAAGCGCGGGATTGAAGTGCTGACGGGGCCGGTGCTGCACCTGCAGCGCATGGCGCGCGCCGAAGCGCAGCGCCTGGAGGGTGAGCTGGCTGTGGCGCTGGCGGACGCGGGGATCCTGGTCGAGGGTGGCCATTAGCTCCTAACGCGCGACGAACGCGCGCTCAATCACGTAGTCACCGGGGGTACCGATGTGCGGGGAGAGGCTGAAGCCGCGCGCGTCGAGGAGTGCGCAGGTGTCAGCGAGCATCGCGGGGCTGCCGCACACCATCACGCGATCGTGCTCAGGGTGTAGCGGCGGCAGATTCAGATCACGAGCCAGCCGCCCGGACCCGATGAGATCTGGCAGGCGGCCGCGATTCACGTGCGGCTCGCGGGTTACCGCCGGATAGTAGTGCAGCTTGCCGCGCACCTCGGCGCCCAGGAGCTCGTGCTCTTCGAGCAACTTGATCCGGTGGCGCACTACCGCGGTCTCCCTTGCCCAACGCACCCCATGCACCAGAATGACGTGCTCGAAGCGCGCGTAGGTTTCCGGATCCATGATCACGCTCATGAACGGCGCGGCCCCGGTGCCGGTGCTGAGAAGGTAGAGGCGCTTGCCGGGCTTGAGATCCTGAAGCAACAGTGTGCCCGTCGGTTTACGGCTCACCAGCACCTCGTCACCGGCGCGCACATGCTGCAGCTGTGAGGTCAAAGGCCCATCCGGCACCTTGATGCTGAGGAACTCGAGGTGCTCCTCGTGGTTGGCGCTCGCGATGCTGTAGGCGCGCAGCAGCGGGCGGCCCTGCAGCTGCAGTCCGACCATCACGAATTGGCCGTTCTCGAAGCGCAGACCCTGATCGCGCGTCGTGGTGAAGCTGAATTGCGTGTCGGTCCAATGATGCACCGCGAGCACGCGTTCCCTGCCGATGGTTGCCAAGAGATCTCCTGTCGGTTGAAGACTGACCGGTAGGGAGAAATCGTAACGTCAGCGCGGCGAGGCTTCGGATATATCGGGTCATGCGCTAATAAGGATCCGTTATGGCGCTCAGGTCGTGTTCGCCGGTCACACGCCGCGCTAAACTGCGGGCAAAGGGACGAAGCAATGACAACAACAGCAGGGTGGGCGGGCGTTCTTGGACTGGCTGTTCTGCTCGGCCTGCCAGCGGCCCCGGCAGGCGCTGAAAGCGAGCCTGCAATCGTTGAGCTGCCGGCCGGCGCGCATATCGGGATCGTGAACCTGCTCGACCCGGAGATCACGCACTTCCACGCCGCGAAGGTGTTACAGGACAGCTTCCTCAAGACCTATACCGTGGACTGGCCGGTCGCGGCGATGCTCACCCAGGTGTTGCAGGCGCACCTCACACAGCTGGGATTCGCCCCGGTGGCGTTGGAAACGAGCGCCGCACTGCGGGATGCGCGGGAGGCGTGTTTCCTGAACGCATCGCTGGCGAAGTCGTTACCGAAAGAGTGCCGGCTGCCGTTCGGGCAGTTCACCACCGCCAATCATGTCGATGCCCTCATCGTGCTCGGACCCGGACTCAACGACGCCGCGCACGCCGCTGGCGGGCGGCACAAGGAGTTACCGGAGTATCTGCGCGGCTGGTGTCTCGTGAGCGGTGAGGGCGCGGCCGCCGCCGCGCCCTCGCTGCTGAACCTGACGGAGCTCTTGTTGCTGCGCCCGACCGAAAAGGGTGCGGAGCTGGGTGCGCGGCAGTGGGGCGGAAACGAAGTGCAGGCCTGGATCGGATTTACGGCACCCAAAGACCTGAAGGTGCTGGAGGCAGCGCAGCTGGACCAGACGCGGCCCCTGTACGCCGCCATGCTCTCGCGCCAGGTGGACGGCCTGCTGACGCACCTGCATCAGGCCACCGCGCACTAAAGCACGTGGCTGAGGGACCAGGCGCACACGCACACGCCGATGAGTCCGACCACGAAATACAATGCCGCATAGCGCCGCTCGCGCTTTTCCAGTTCGCCGGAACTCAAGGGCGCAATCAGGAACGGCTCGCCGTTGCGCGGCTCGGAGATGACACTGGTGCGTGCGATGTCCGCGCCCAGGGTCTGGGTTTGCGCCTCGCTGGCGGCGGCGCGCCGCGCGGCCTCCCACTCTGCCGCATCGAGCCGCCCATCATGGTTGGTATCGAATCGCGCCAGCAGGCTTTGCTGATCCTGCTTCCACTCACGTAGCTTCTGCGCCGTGGCGGCGTTGACGTCACCGACTTCGGAGTGCGAGCGCAGTTCGCCCATGACGCACAGATGCGCACCGACCTCGAGGAGTCGCTCGGTGTAGCGCCACTCGCCACTGTCCAGCAGCGGGTGACTCTCGGGTAAGGGTCCGACGGGTCGCGGCAGGGCGCCATACCAGACGTTCTTGTCGGTGGGCGTGACTTCGGCGGTCACCGGACCAACGAGGCAGCGCGCCCCATCGTCGTCCTGCAGGACAAACAGCTCAACACTCGTGGCGCGCTCGGCTTCGCGCCAATGCCGGTTGCCCTTGGAGTCGGTTTCTTCCTGCGCGATCACGAAATCCCACCACACGCAGGGTCGGCCGCTCAAAGGAGCGCTCGTCGGCGCCGCTGCCGCCGGCAGCGCCTTGCCGCTGACCTTGACGTAGCCTTGCGCGGCCGAGCGAATCCGCACCGTCGGGGTGTCGGCGACCACGCGATCACGCCGCAGGTGTACGAAGAACCGCCACAGCGCGAACATCGCGACCAGGGCCGATCCGGCCGCGACCAGCTGTGGATGCATCGGGACTGGTTAGCGGGAGAACGCCGCGTGCAGATCAACGTCCGCCTTCTGGTCGGCCTGGAAGTGCAAAAGCTGCGCGGGCGGAAAGTCACCCAGACGCGCCACCAACACATCCGGGAAGGCCTCGATGCGCACGTTGTTGGTGTTGACCGCGTCGTTGTAGACCTCACGCCGGTCGGCGATCGCGGTCTCAAGTCCGCTGATACGATCCTGCAGATGCTTGAACGGCTCGCTCGCCTTGAGCTCCGGGTACCGCTCGGCGACCGCGTACAGGCTGGTCAGCCCGGTGCGCAGTTGCGCTTCCGCGGTGCCCAGAGAGTTCACGTTGCCGGAACTGCGCGCGGCGTCAACGCCGGAGCGTGCTCGCATGACACGCTCGAGGGTGTCGGCCTCGTACTGCATGTACTGGCGGCAGACTTCGACCAGCTTCGGTAATTCATCGTGGCGCTGCACCAGCAGCACGTCGATGTTCGACCAGGCGAGCTTCACCGCGGCGCGCACGCGCACCAGCCCGTTGTAGACCCCGATCAGGTAGCCAAACAGGGCAATGATAAGAAAGAACACCACGAACACCGCGATCATGGGAGCACTCCGTGAACTCAAGGTGGTCAGAACCTCACAGCGGAGCATACCCGCAGCCATCGCTGCGCGGCGCGCGGGACGTGCGCAGAGGGAGACTCAGGTCACGTGCGGGTGCGAGGGCGCGGGTGTGTTGGGCGTGACGTGACCCGCATTTCCAGTTTTATGCCGGCCAGCTCATAGCCTTTACTGAAGTCGCGGATATGACGGGTCATCCAGGCGTGGGCGGCTTCGCCGTCCCGCCCCTGGAGTGCCTCGAGGAGACGCCGCTGGGCGGTGGCGATGCGCGCTGGCGCCTGCGGGATCTTGTCGATCATGATCCGCAGCGAGGGTTCAAGGAGCTGCAACAACGGCTCCTGCGCCAAACCGAGCACCGGGTTGTGGGTTGCGTGCCCTAAGGCCCGGAAGAACTCCGCCACCCGGTGCACCGCCTGCTCATTGTCGTCGCGCTCGGCGCTGAAGGCTGTGGCGGCCGCGCCGATGTTCTTCAAGTCATGCGCCGTGCGGGCGCGCGCTGCGGTCTGCGCGAGCGGCGGCTCGAGAATGCTCAAGGCCTCCCACACATCGCGCACGGTGACATCGTGAAGGAGCAGGGCGTGGCTCACACCCTCGGCGACCGCTTGGTGATGCGGACGGCTCACCGACATGAGCTTGGAGCCGGCGCGGCGCTGCACCAGTCCGCGGCTCTCCAGCTCTCGCAGCGCCTCGCGCACGGTCGAGCGGTTGACGCCAAACTGCCGCGCCAGCTCGGTTTCCGATGGCAGGCGCTCGCCTTCGCGCAGCGCCCGGCTCAGGATCCGCGCGCCGATGGTCCCCGCTACCTTGCGGTACGCAGGTTCCATTACCAGCGGCGCGAATTCAACACTCACGCGGCGGCCTCGAACAACTCGCGGCCGATGAGCATGCGGCGGATTTCCTGGGTGCCGGCGCCGATCTCATAGAGCTTCGCATCGCGCAGCAGCCTGCCGGCGGGGTAGTCATTGATGTAGCCATTGCCGCCGAGCGCCTGGATCGCGTCCAGCGCAGCATGCGTCGCGCGCTCGGCCGCGAACAGGATGCAGGCCGCGGCATCGCGGCGTTTCACGGTGCGTGCATCGCAAGCGCGTGCTACCGCGTAGACGTAAGCGCGCGCGGCGTTCAACGCCGAGTACATGTCGGCGACCTTGCCCTGCATGAGCTCAAAGGTGCCGATGGGCTGACCGAACTGCCTGCGTTCACGGATATAAGGCAGCACCACATCCAGCGCCGCTGCGAGTAAACCTAAGGAACCGCCGGCGAGCACCACGCGCTCGTAATCAAGTCCGCTCATGAGAACGCGCACGCCGCCGTTCTCCGTGCCGAGAACGTTCTGCATGGGAACGTGGCAATCCTCGAATACCAGTTCGGAGGTGGAAGAGCCGCGCATGCCGAGCTTGTCGAGTTTCTGCGCGGAGCTGAACCCGGTTGCGCCGCGCTCGACAATGAAGGCGGTGATGCCGCGGGAGCCGGCCTTGGGATCGGTCTTGGCGTAGACCACAACCACGTCCGCATCCGGGCCGTTGGTGATCCACATCTTCCGGCCCGTGAGCCGGTAACCGTCGCTGCCCTTGACGGCGCGCAACTGCATGGACACGACGTCGGAGCCCGAGCCGGGTTCGGACATGGCGAGCGCACCGACATGCTCGCCGCTCAGGAGCTTTGGCAGGTAGTGCTCGCACTGGCTGTCGTTGCCATTCAGGCGCAACTGATTCACACACAGGTTCGAATGCGCGCCATAGGAAAGCCCGACGGCGCCCGAGGCGCGCGAGATTTCCTCCATGACAATGACGTGCGCAAGGTAGCCGAGACCCGCGCCGCCGAACGCTTCCGGAACCGTAATCCCGAGCAGGCCCTGTTCGCCCAGCTTCGGCCACAGGTCGCGCGGAAACTGGTTACTGAGGTCGATCTCGGCGGCACGCGGGGCGATCTCGGCGGCGGCAAAGCGCCGCACCTGCTGGCGGATTTCCTCAAGATCGGCGCCGAGGCCGAAGTCGCTGTCGGTGCAGTCGAGGGTAGTCATGGGCTTGTATTCCCTGCAGGCACAATCGTATGATTGTCGGACAAACAGCTAACCGTGGCAAGTGCCCATGCCCCGCATCACCAGCCGCCTTGACTCGTCGTCGCAGGAATTCAAGGACAACGAGCACGCCTCGCGCGCGCTCGTCGAGGACTTGAGGCGGGCCGTCGGGCGCGCCGCGCAAGGCGGCTCGAAAGCGGCCAACGACAAGCATCGCGCGGCCGGGAAGCTCTCGGCTCGCGAGCGGGTGCGGGTGCTGCTGGATACCGGCAGCCCGTTCCTCGAGTTCTCGCAGCTGGCCGCCCATGGCATGTACGGCGGGGACATCTCCTGCGCCGGGATGGTGAGCGGCATCGGGCGGGTGGCAGGGCGCGAGTGCGTGGTGGTCGCCAATGACCCGACGGTGAAGGGCGGCACCTATTATCCGATCACGGTGAAGAAGCACCTGCGGGCGCAGGAAATCGCCCGCGACAACCGCCTGCCGTGCGTCTACCTGGTCGAAAGCGGCGGGGCGTTTCTGCCGGCGCAGGATGAGGTCTTCCCCGACCGCGACAATTTCGGGCGCATTTTCTACAACCAGGCGACGCTCTCGGCGCTCGGGGTGGCGCAGATCTCGGTGGTGCACGGCTCGTGCACCGCTGGCGGCGCCTACGTGCCGGCGATGTCAGATGAGAACGTGATCGTGCGCAATCAGGGACGGGTGTTCCTCGGCGGACCGCCGCTCGTGAAAGCGGCCACCGGCGAGGACATCGACGCGGAATCCCTGGGCGGTGCGGATGTGCACTGCCGCGAGTCCGGCGTGTGTGATCACTACGCGGAGAATGACACTCACGCCCTTGCCATTGCGCGGCGGATCGTCGCGCGCCTGAAGGCGGCTCCCGCCACCGCGCCTGCCCAGTCGCCGGTCGAGCCGCGCTACGACCCGCAGGAACTCTACGGCGTGCTGCCGGCGAGCCTGCGCAAGCCCTATGACGTGCGCGAAGTGATCGCGAGACTCGTGGACGGTTCTGAACTTGATGAGTTCAAGCAGCTCTACGGCACGACGCTCGTGTGCGGCTTTGCCCACATCTGCGGCTACCCGGTGGGGATTCTGGCCAACAACGGCGTGCTGTTCTCGGAGAGCGCGCTCAAGGGCACGCACTTCATCGAGCTGTGTGCGCGCGAGCAGATTCCACTGTTGTTCCTGCAGAACATCACTGGCTTCATGGTGGGGCGGCGCGCCGAGGCCGGCGGTATCGCCAAGGACGGAGCGAAGCTGGTGACCGCGGTGGCCTGTGCCAGCGTGCCGAAACTTACGGTGATCATTGGCGGCAGTTACGGGGCCGGCAACTACGCCATGTGCGGCCGCGCCTACTCGCCGCGGTTTCTTTTTCAATGGCCGAACGCCCGCATCTCGGTCATGGGCGGCGAGCAGGCGGCGAGCGTGCTCGCGACCGTCAAGCGCGATCAGTTGAAGGGCACGCCCTGGACCGCAGCCGAAGAGGAAGCCTTCAAGGCACCGATCCGCGATCAGTACGAGCGCCAGGGACATCCGTATTATTCCTCGGCGCGGCTGTGGGACGATGGCGTGGTCGACCCGAAGGACACGCGCCGGGTGCTGGGCCTCGCATTGGCGGCGGCGCGCAATGCCCCCGATGAGGCGACGCGCTTCGGCGTGTTCCGTATGTAGGCGATGTCGAAAGGACACTCGTGATCAAGAGCCTCCTGGTCGCCAACCGCGGCGAGATCGCGTGCCGTATTTTCCGCACCGCACGCCGCCTCGGCATCCACACCATCGCGGTGTACTCCGATGCGGACGCGGGCGCCAGGCATACGCGCGAGGCGGACGAGGCGGTCCGCATCGGACCGGCCGCGGCACGCGACAGCTATCTCAACATCACCAAGGTCCTGGAAGCCGCGCGGGCGAGCGGCGCACAGGCAATCCATCCGGGCTATGGCTTTTTGTCCGAGAACGCACAGTTCGCGCAGGCGTGCGTGGATGCGGGAATCATCTTCGTGGGTCCGCCCGCGTCGGCGATGAATGCGATGAGCTCGAAGATCACCGCCAAGACCCGCATGCACGCGGCCGGTGTGCCGGTGCTGCCGGGTTATGCCGGCGCTGAGCAGGGTCTCGAGCAACTCGCGCGCGAGGCCAGGAACGCGGGGTTCCCGCTCATTATCAAGCCCGCTGCCGGTGGCGGCGGCAAGGGTATGCAGATCGTGCGCGAGGAGTCAGAACTCGTGCCAGGACTCGCTGCCGCGCGTCGCCTGGCCGAGAGCGCCTTCGGGGACGGCGCGCTGCTGCTCGAGCGTTACCTGCCGGCACCGCGCCATATCGAAGTACAGGTGTTCGCCGATACCCACGGAAATTTTGTGCATCTCGGTGACCGCGACTGCTCGACCCAGCGCCGCCACCAGAAGCTGATCGAAGAGGCGCCGGCGCCAGCGATGCCGGAAGCCATTCGCAAGCGGCTGCGGGCCGCGGCCATCGTGGTTGCCCGCGAGGTCGGTTACGTGAGCGCCGGCACCGTCGAGTTTCTCTTCGACGGTCATGAATTCTATTTCATGGAAATGAACACTCGGCTGCAGGTCGAGCACACCGTGACCGAGGCCATCACCGGACTTGACCTCGTCGCATGGCAGCTGCGGGTTGCCTGCGGGGAAGC
>JANWKL010000137.1 GCA_025451375.1 Steroidobacteraceae bacterium | reverse complement strand
TCGCCGGCCGCCTCGACGCCGGTGCCCAGTTCATCCCCCGGTGCGCCATCCGCGCTCCACAGCAGCTTGCCGCTGCCCGTGGAGTAAACGTAGATCCGGCCCGCATGGCTATCCCCCGCGCCATGGGTCGGCGCGGAAGTCACCACGTCGTTGACACCGTCGCCATCGACGTCGCCGATGTTGCGGGCAATCCAGCCAAACTGATCGTTGGCCGCCTCGCCGCGCCACTCGCGGATGATTTTCACCGGTTCGACGAAGGGATGTTCGAAGTCTTCGGCGCTGGGCAACAGCGCACTGAAGCGCGGATCACCCTGCAGCGCTTTGAGATTCTCATCGGCACTGATCTGCGTCATGTCGTAGCGATGCGTCGCGCGGGCGCGCGCGAGCCAGTCAAACGCCCGGGCGGTATCGCCTGCGGCCGCGTTTGCGCTGCCGAGGTTGTAAAGGACCTGCGGTGAGTCCGGTTCGAGTTTGAGCGCGTGCCGATACGCGATGATCGCGCGGCGGTTCTGGTGTGACTGCTGGTAGGCGCGCCCGAGTGTCCGCCAGGCGCGCGCGTCGTTGGGGTGTTTGACCGTGAGCGTCTCGAGCATGCGCACTGCGGCGGCGGTTTCACCCCCTTGCAACGCCTGCATGGCAGCCTGGATTGTGGGGGTCTCGGTTTGCGCGCCGGTCGTGGCGGTTGCGCCGCTCACACCGGCAGCAAGCAGAACCGCCAGTGTCGTGGTGCCTAGAGCGACCAGCTGACACCTGAGGCGTCGCTCGCTCGTAGCCGACCTCGCAAGTTGCACCGCATGCATACGGCGGATGCTAGCGGTGCCCGTAGCACCGTCAGTTGCAGATCTTGCGAAATTCTGTGGTGGGCATGGGACATGACGCCCGCCCACCGACGCTCCCCGTCACCGTCCGTCAGAAACCGACGTAGCCGTGCGTGATTGCGTAGGCCACGACCCCGGTGGCCGAGCGCACACCCAGCTTGCGCATGAGGTTGGTGCGATGGCGCTCGACCGTCTTGTGGCTGAGCGACAGGAGCTGCGCCATCTCACGCGTGCGATAGCCTTCCGCGATCAGGGCGACGACTTCCTGCTCGCGCTCGGTGAGCATCCCAGCCGTATCCGTGCGGCGCGGCGCGTGCGGAGACGGCCGCCCGTTACCGCGCGCCGGCACCTCAAGCACTGATTTACTGATGTAGTGCTTGCCGCTCGCGAGCGTATGGATGGCGTCGAAGAGTTCACTACGGCGGTCATTGCGCAGCACGTAGCCATCGGCGCCGGCACGGCGCGCCGCCTCGATGATCTGGCCTTCGCTGCTCGCTGACAGAACCAGCACCCGGGTCTCGGGCCAGCGTCGCTTCACGTGGGCGATGGTCTCCGGCCCGGTCTTCATCGCCAGCGGGAAATCCATGATCACGACGTTCGGCCGCAGATCACCGCTGGTGCGAACCGCTTCGCGGCCGCTGCTGAAGGCGCCGTCCACATGCAGTTCGTCGGCGCGCTGGAGCAGGGCGCAGAGGCCATCGCGGACGATGCCCTCCTGATCAACCACCATGATGTGGGTCTTGCGACGCATCGTCTTGTTGCCCCAAGCCAAATATACGCCCCGGCGGCGCCCTTCTGTACAATCGCCGCGCAACCCGTGCCTGGGTGGCGAAATTGGTAGACGCAAGGGACTTAAGAAAATTTGAGCACCCGGCGCGGAAACGGCCGGAGTGAATGGGGTCAAAGTCGGTGGAACAGCAGCACGTCAGGGTGGCTGCAATACCGAGCTAAGCCCTGGTCGGCGCTTGCTTCGAGATGACGCCTCGTGCCCGGCCACGGAAAGTGTAGAGACTTGACGGCCCCTGCCTAATCCGTGTGCGCATGACGCGTAGTTACGGGACGGCAAAGGTAAAGTCCAGACCACAAATGCATGCGAAAGCACGCAGCAGCGAAAGCTGTAGTGGTAAGAAAATCCCTTGGGGGTAACCCCGTGCCGGTTCGATTCCGGCCCCAGGCAGATCCGCTCAACCTCTGCAAACGCCGACGCGCTCTTGAGTCTACGAAATGCGACAGGCGTGGGCGAGCGTCACGCTTCGAATGAAAGCACGGCCCTAATTTCGCCAAACAGGGCGGGCGTTATGGCGCTAACCCGATGAATTTGCGAGACTCCCGCGCCGTGACTGTCAACCATCTTGAAGCCGAAAACCTGCAGCTGTGGCGCGGTGACCGCCATGTGCTGAAGGGCGTGGAGTTTGGCTTAGGCAAGGGCGAGTGCCTGCAGGTGACGGGCACCAACGGCGCGGGCAAAACCACTCTGCTACGCACCCTCTGCGGGCTCATGGTTCCGGAGGAAGGGCGGGTACTGTGCGAGGGGCGCGATGTACGTGCGGACCTGCCGGCGTTTCACTCCTCGCTGATGTACCTGGGTCACGAAGCTCCCCTGAAGGCGGACCTCACGGCGCGGGAAAATCTGCACTACTGGATCGGTGTGCGACGCCGTGTGGCTGCCGCGGGACTTGATGCGGCGCTCGCGCGCGTGGATGCGAGTGCCTGGTGTGAGCGCCTGGTGCGTACGCTGTCCGCGGGACAGAAGCGCCGCGTGGCGCTCGCGGGACTCGCCTTGATGTTCGCACCGCTGTGGCTGCTTGATGAACCCACCACGAACCTCGATGCCGACGGTCAGCAGGTGGTTGGTTCTCTCATTGCGGAGCAGCTCGCGCGCGGGGGGGCGATCGTGGTCGCCACCCACCAGCAGCTTCCCGGTGCCGTGCGTGCTGCCCGGGTCCTCGAGTTAGCCTCGTGAGCATCACCGATCTGCCCGCTGGTGTCGGTAGTGCACTCGACTCCGCGCCTTCGTTGGTTTACGCGGCAAGACCAGCTCCGGCGCTCGATGCGGCGCGTCTGGCGCTGTCGCGTGACCTCGTTCTGGCGTTTCGCAAACGCGGACAGCTGCTTCAGCCGCTGGCGTTTTTTGCCCTGGTGACCATGTTGTTTCCACTGGCCGTGTCTCCGGAGTTGTCGCGGCTGCGCGCCATCGCTCCCGGAGTGCTGTGGGTTGCCGCGATGCTGGCATCGCTGCTCGCGCTCGAGTTTCTGTTCCGGGATGATGCCCATGACGGCACGCTCGAGCAGTACGCGTTGTCGGGTCAGTCGCTGACGTGGCTGCTCTTTGCCAAGACCATCGCCCATTGGCTGCTGACGGGGTTGCCCCTTGCCCTCATGGCGCCGTTCGCGGCCATGTCGCTCGGCGTCGCGGCGAGCGCCGTTCCCGGCATCGTACTCATCATGGTCGTGGGGACGATCGCGTTGAGTCTGATCGGGGCTATTGGAGCTGCGCTGGCACTCGGGATGAAGCGCAGCGGTACGCTGCTGGCGCTCCTGACACTGCCCCTGTCGCTGCCGGTGTTGATTTACGGCGCGCGCGCCACGGAACTGGCCATTGCCGGTAACTCTTACATGGCGCCGCTTGAGCTGCTCGCCGCGCTCGCGGTGCTGGCCGTAACGCTGGCGCCGCTGGGCGCGGCGACCGCAGTGCGCATCAGTCTGGAGTAGCGGCAGACATGCGCTGGACATGGTTTCACCGGCTGGCTTCGCCTCCGTATCTCTACGGGCTCGCCGCGCGCCTCACGCCATGGTTTGCGTGGCCGGCGGCGCTCCTCATTCTCGGGGGACTCTTCGCGGGACTTGTGCTCGCGCCGCCGGATTATCAGCAGGGCGAGGGCTTCCGGATTATTTACGTACACGTGCCGAGCGCGTGGATGTCGCTCATGGTGTATGTGACCATGGGCCTCGCCGCTGCGGTCGGGCTGATTTGGCGCATGAAGGTCGCGCACGCCATCGCGGCGAGCTGCGCGCCCATCGGGGCTTCCTTTACCGTAGCTGCACTGGTGACGGGGTCGCTGTGGGGCAAGCCCATGTGGGGCACGTGGTGGGTATGGGATCCGCGGCTGACGTCGGAACTGATTCTGCTGTTCCTCTATCTTGGTTTCATGGGCTTGCGGGCAGGCTTCGATGACACGCAACGCGCGGACCGCGCCGGAGCGCTGCTCGCGATCGTGGGCTTGGTGAACGTCCCGATCATCCATTACTCGGTCATCTGGTGGAATTCACTGCACCAGGCGCCTTCGGTCCTGCGCTTTGGTAAACCCACTATCCCTGGCGCCATGCTTGCGCCGCTGCTGATCCTGCTGCTTGGCTTCACCTTATTCTTTGCCGCACTACTGCTCGTGCGCGTGCGCGCCGAAATTCTCCAGCGTGAGCGCACGGCCCGATGGATCAGCGAGACACTTAGCGGATGAAGGCTTTCCTCGACATGGGCGGATACGCGGCCTTCATCTGGCCGGCGTACGGTGTGACCCTCGCGGTCCTCGTGCTCAACATCATCTGGGCGCGCGGCTCACTGCGGCGCGCGCTGGAGACGGCGCGGCGGCGCAGCGCCTCTTCGGGAGGCAACTCGTGACACCCCGGCAGCGACGCCTGGGCCTGGTCGTCGGCATCATCGTGGGCGTCAGTATTGCCGGCGGGCTGGCCTTGAGTGCGTTTCGCAAGCACGTGACCTTCTTCTTCGATCCCTCGCAGGTGGCGTCCGGGCAGGCGCCGGTCGGGGAGTCGTTCCGCCTCGGCGGCATGGTGGCCAACGGTACGGTGCAGCGCGCGCCCGGCAGCCTGGAGGTGCGGTTCACGGTGACCGATTTTGCCCACGACGTGCCGGTGAGCTATACAGGCGTATTGCCGGACCTGTTCCGTGAGGGCGCCGGTGTCGTAGCGCAGGGTCACCTTCGCAGCGACGGCACCTTCGTGGCGGATGAGGTGCTGGCCAAGCACGATGAAAAGTACATGCCGCCCGCGGTGGCGAAGTCATTGAAGCGACGCCACGGCGAAGCGCGTTCGGATCCGGGTTCTTAAGCGTGCTGCCTGAACTGGGTCAATTCGCCTTGATTCTCGCGCTGCTGCTTGCGGGCGTGCAGGCGTTCTTCGGCATCGCGGGTCCGATGCTCGGACGGGATCGCTGGATCGCGGTGGTGTCGCCGGCCGTCGCGGGCCAGGCCGTGATGGTCGCCACCGCAGTGGGCTGCCTCATCGCGTCCTTTGTCGGTAACGATTTCTCGGTGAGCTACGTCGCCGGCAATTCCAACTCGGCGCTGCCGTTGTTCTACCGCGTCACGGCGCTGTGGGGCGCGCACGAGGGATCGCTCCTGCTATGGATCCTGCTGCTGGCGGGCTGGACAGTAGCGGTGGCGGTCGGTTCCGCCCGCCTGCCGCCGCGCTTTGCCGCACGGGTGCTCGGCGTACTCGGCGTGGTCAGTTTCGGGTTCCTGCTCTTTACGCTCGCGACGTCGAATCCGTTCCTGCGCCTGGATCCAGCCATGCCGGACGGCCGGGACCTGAATCCAATCCTGCAGGACCCGGCACTCGCGATTCATCCACCGATTCTCTACACAGGCTATGTTGGCTTTGCAGTGGCGTTTGCCTTTGCCTGCGCGGCCATGCTCGAGGGCAGGCTCGATCAGACCTGGGCGCGCTGGACGAGGCCCTGGACCACCGCGGCGTGGTCGTTTCTCACCTGCGGCATCGCGCTCGGGAGCTTCTGGGCGTACTACGAGCTGGGCTGGGGCGGCTTCTGGTTCTGGGATCCCGTGGAGAACGCCTCGTTCATGCCCTGGCTCGTTGGCACCGCGCTCGTGCATTCGCTCGCGGTCACAGAGAAGCGTGGCCTGTTCAAGAGCTGGACGCTGCTCCTCGCCATCCTGGCGTTTTCGTTGAGCATGCTCGGCACGTTCCTGGTGCGGTCGGGCGTCCTGGTGTCGGTGCATTCCTTCGCGGCCGATCCGGCGCGCGGAATTTTCATTCTCGCGTTTCTCGTCATCATGATTGGCGGCGCGCTGACCTTGTATGCGTGGCGCGCGCCGCTCCTGAAATCCTCGGCAGGCTTTGACCTCGGAGCGCGTGAGTCGTTTCTTCTGTTCAACAACGTGCTCCTGATCACCGCCGCCACGACGGTATTCGCCGGCACCATGGCGCCATTGATTTCGGATGCGCTCGGGCTCGGCACCGTGTCGGTCGGACCACCGTACTTCAACCCGACATTCCTGCTCTCCATGCTGCCGCTCACGGCGCTCTTGTCAGTCGGCATACATGCCAACTGGAAGCGCGGGCGCCTCAAGGACAGCCAGCGCCTGCTGCTCATCACGCTGGTGGCTGCCGCGCTGATCGCCTGCGGACTGGTTTTCGGTATTTACGAGCACGGGCATGTGCTGACGCCCGTGGGCGCGCTGCTTGGCGTGTGGATACTGCTGTCCTCGTTCGTGGAGCCGATTCAACGCTGGCTGCAGGGAGTTCGCGTGCCGCGCGGCATGCTCGGGATGACTATCGCGCACTCAGGGCTGGGCATTCTCGTGATCGCGCTTACGACCGTGCAGTCCTTCACCCGGGAGCACGACGTCGCGCTCGCGCCGGGCGGGTCGACCACGCTGGGGAGCTATCAGTTTCGGTTCGATGGCGTCGCGCCGATCGAGGGTCCGAACTATGACGGTGTCGGCGCGAATGTGACCGTGACCCGTGCTGGCGCGCCGGTCGCAGTACTCACGCCGCAGAAGCGCCAGTACTGGGTCCAGCACCAGCTGACAACCGAAACCTCCATCCGCATGAATCACGGCAACAATATCCTCGTGGCGCTGGGCGAGGACCTCGGCGCCGGACGCTGGAGTGTACGGATACAGATCCGACCGCTGGTGAGCTTCATCTGGCTCGCGGCGCTCATCATGGCGATCGGCGGTGCGGTGGCCGCATCAGACCGACGCTATCGGACCTCGAGGGTGACCGAAGCGGCCGTGCCCGGCGTCACCGTGGGGAATAGCGCTTGACCCGCTTCGCCCTGCCGATGGCGGTGTTTGTGGCGTTGGTGGCAGTCCTTGCGATCGGCATCAAGCACTCCCCGCAGAAGGGCGTCATCCTCTCGCCGCTTATTGGCAAACCTGCGCCTCCATTCCAGCTGCCGAGTCTTGCCGACCCGGCGCACGCGGTGTCGTCGCAGAACCTCAAGGGCCGTTGGTATGTCCTCAATGTCTGGGGTACCTGGTGCGTCGAGTGTCGCGCGGAACACCAGATGCTCATCGAGGCGCGTGACGCGCACGCGGTGCCGCTCATCGGGCTTGACTGGAAAGATGATGATGACCGCGCGCGCGAATGGCTCGCGCAGCTGGGCAACCCGTACGAAGTCGTGGTGCTGGACCATTCTGGGAATACGGCGGTGGACTACGGCGTGTACGGCGCCCCGGAAACGTTTCTCATCAACGATCAGGGGATCATCGTCTACAAGTACGTTGGCCCCCTGACCCGCGAAGTGTGGACCAAAGAGATTCTGGCGCGCCTGCCGGTGCATGCGGCTGCCCGGTTATGAGAACTCGCGGCAAGTCATTGACGATGCACCTGGCCGCGACGGCGATGCTCGCAACCCTGCTCACGGTGCAGGCCTGGGCGGTTGACACCACCGAGCTGCCCGATCCCAGGCTGCAGGCGCGCTATCTTGCGCTGACGCATGAGCTGCGTTGCATGCAGTGTCAGAACGAAACCCTCGCCGATTCACCGGTTGATCTGGCGGCGGATCTGCGCCGCGAAGTGCGTGATCTCCTGCTGCAGGGCAAATCCGATGACGAAGTGCGTGCCTGGATGGTGTCGCGCTACGGGGATTTCATACTGTTCCGGCCGCGCTTTTCGGCACGCACCGCCTGGCTGTGGCTGGCGCCGGGCGTGGCGCTCTTGATCGGCCTGGGCGTGTGCTGGCGCATCGTGCGCGCGCGAGGGGCGCTGGTGGACGCGGATACCGATCCGGTCGGCGAAGACGCGCAACCGCAGGCCAAGGACGCGCACGGCTGATGGTGGGCTTCATCCTGTTGGCGGCGGCACTGCTGGTGGCCGCAGTGCTCGTGGTGGTGGTGCCGCTCCTGCGCAAAGCAGGGGGCCTGCCGCCGGCGACCTGGACCGCGTTCGGCGTTGCCGGCGTGCTCGTGGTCGGTTCGGCGTTGTTGTATGTCACCTGGAGCAACTGGCCGTGGCATACGGCAACACCACCCGACTCGCCCCAAACCATGGTGGCGCGCCTGGCAAGAAAGCTTGAGCGCAATCCCCAGGATGTGGCTGGCTGGCTCACGCTTGGACGTTCGTATACGGTGCTGCAGGAGTATCCGCTCGCACTGCGCGCCTTCGAGCGTGCGGATCGTCTGAGTGACGGTAAAAACGCCGACGCGCTGACCGGTGAAGCCGAGGCGCTGACCTTAGGCGACGACAGCGAACTCGACGGGCGTGCGGCGCGGCTCATCGAGCGGGCGCTCGTGGTCGCGCCAGACTCGGCCAAGGCGCTGGTCCTGGGTGCCATGGTCGCGGCGCGCCGCGGAGACTTGCCGTTGGCACGGCAGCGTTTCACGAAAGTTCTCGGACTCAATCCGCCGGATAACATCCGGGCGATCCTGGTGCAACAGATCGCAGCCATCGACGCGCGGCTCGCAACTCCGGGCACGCCACAGACTCCCGTTACGCCGGGCGCGGCAGGCGCTCAACCTGCGGTGCGGGTACATGTCACTCTGTCACCGCACCTCAGCGTCGCGCCGGGCAACTTCCCACTCTTCGTGTTCGTGCGAAACCCGCAGGCCGCCGGTCCCCCGCTGGCGGTGAAGCGTCTGACGAACCGGTTTCCGCAGGATGTCGAGCTCACCGCGGCGGATTCCATGATCCCCGGGCGCGTCATCGGCGCGGGAACCACAGTCGAGGTGGTGGCGCGGATTGCCCGTTCCGGGAACCCGGTGGGTGCAAGCGGCGATCCTTACGGGGTACTCACTTATAAGGTGGGTGTGGACGGGCAGGGAAGCCTTGTTATCGACCGTCTGATGCCCTGACCGGGCGCGCGCCCCTTTCGGGTGCGCTACGGTGCCTTAAGCCAGGCCGTATCGCGGTTTTCCGCGTCATTTATGAGGGGTATGCTGCAAGGCAGAAGAGATTCCGTCCGACAGGAGAACAGCGATGGCAATCACTACTCATGAGGGGCGCACGTCACAGCGCGGCTTCGCATCCATGGACACGGACCGGCAGCGCCAGATTGCCAGTATGGGCGGCAAGTCGGTCCCGGACGAGAAGCGCAGTTTCTCGCAAAACCGTACGCTCGCAGCGGAGGCCGGACGCAAGGGCGGCCAGAGTGTCCCCGGCGCCAAGCGCAGCTTCTCAAAGAATCGCGCGCTCGCCGCCCAGGCCGGACGCAAGGGCGGCCAGAGTGTGCCGGATGAGAAGCGCAGTTTCTCGCAGCACCCGGAGCTCGCAGCTGAAGCGGGCCGCAAGGGCGGACACTCCAGTCACGGCGGCGGCCACCTGAGCTAACGCTATCCTCACCGGCGCAGGCGGCCAAAACGACGCTTTTGGCCGGCGGAAGCGAAGCTGATGTCCGCTGCAAGCGCCGCAGGCGACTTTCAGCCGATTTGACTAGATCCGCAGCGTCACAAACCAGGCGCCGGCGGCGACCAGAACGATGCCCAGCCAGTTGACCGGTGACAGGCGCTCACCGAGGAAGGCGACTCCAAACACCGCCACCAGCACGACGCTGAGCTTGTCGAGCGGCGCGACGCGCACCGCATCTCCTGCGTGCAGAGCGCGGAAGTAACACACCCACGAAGCGCCCGTAGCCAGGCCCGACAACACCAGGAACGTGTAGGTCCGCGCGGATCCGCCCGCGAGCGCGGGAAACTGCCGCGTGGCCGCGACGATTCCGGTGAGTACGATGAGAATCACCACCGTGCGGATGAGCGTGGCGGCGTCCGGATTCATCTGCGCCACGCCGATCTTGGCGAATATAGCGGTGAGCGCGGCGAACGCCGCCGACATCAGTGCCCAGATCTGCCAGGAAGCCATCGCCGCTCTCGAGTCAGGTACTAAGAAACCACTTCGAGCTTCACCTGCCCCATGCCCTTGTGTGGGATCCCCAGCTTGTGGGCGGCGGCGGGGGTGATGTCGAGAATGCGGTCGGCTTGGCGCGGACCGCGATCGGTAACGGTCAGCTCGACACTCTTGCCGTTCTTGATGTTGGTCACCTTCACCTTGGTGCCGAAGGGCAGGGTCTTGTGCGCCGCCGTCAGCCGGTTGCGGTTATAGCGCTTGCCGCTGGCCGTCCTGTGACCGTTGAGGGCGTCGCTGTAGACCGCGGCGAGTCCCGTTTCCTCGGAGGCAGCCGGTGCGGCTGCCGGGGCGGGAGCGGGGGCTGCAGCCGGAGGCGTCGCTGAAGGCGCCGGGGTGGTGGCAGGCGGCGCGGCGAAGGCGCTGGTGCCGATCGACATCAAGGCAAGTGCAAGGATTCTGAAGGAACGCATGGGCTCTCCATTTTAGTGCTTATTTTTTCCCTACCAGCGCTGCGACGCGCTCGGGCACGGCGAGGTTAGCACGGAACCTGAGCCTCCAAGGCTGGCGACGGCCGCTGACTGCGGATAGTAAGAGCCGTATTGACCGCGGCCGGTCGGCGTACTACTTTCCAAAGGAGAGCTAGGGGAGCCCCGGCAGGGGGCTGAGAGGCCAGCGGGCGCTTTGGTTGACGAGCGCGGCATGGCGACCCTTGAACCTGATCCAGTTAATGCTGGCGTAGGGAAGTTTCGCGGCGGCATTTTCGAGGATCTCCCGCGCTACTTTTCGCGCCCATAGGAGAGTTTTCGATGAATGCGCAGCTGAAAGTCGTTCACGAATCCCTGCCGGCATCCCGCAAGGTCTATCTCGAGGGCACCCTGCACTCGGGGTTGCGCGTACCCATGCGCGAGATTGCGCTGCACGCTTCCGCGGGCGAACCACCGCTCGCGGTTTACGACTGCTCCGGACCGTATACCGATCCGGCGGTCGTGATCGACATCGAGCGCGGCCTGGCACCGCTGCGCGCGGCGTGGATCCGGGCCCGCGGCGATGTTGAGGAGTACCCGGGCAGAGTAGTGCAGCCGGTGGACAACGGCGTGGGCGCGGGCGGCAAAGCGGCTCCGGAGTTCTCACGGCGCTACTCGCCGCTGCGGGCGCGCGGGCTCAAGGCCGTGACCCAGCTGGCGTACGCGCGCGCCGGCATCATTACACCGGAAATGGAGTACGCCGCGATCCGCGAGAACGCGGGACGCAGGCAAGGTGAGGCTGGCGCGCCAGCCGACGGCAATTCCTGGGGAGCCAGCATCCCGGAGTACGTGACGCCCGAGTTCGTGCGCGCGGAAATCGCCGCCGGCCGCGCCATCCTGCCGGCCAACATCAATCATCCGGAATCCGAGCCCATGATCATCGGGCGCAACTTCCTGGTGAAGATCAACGCCAACATCGGCAACTCCGCGGTCACTTCATCCACTGCCGAAGAAGTGGACAAGCTCGTGTGGGCAATCCGCTGGGGTGCGGATACGGTCATGGATCTGTCCACCGGACGCAACATCCACACCATCCGCGAATGGATCATGCGCAACGCCCCCGTGCCCATCGGCACGGTGCCCATTTACCAGGCCCTCGAGAAGGTTGGCGGCGTAGCCGAGGAGCTGACCTGGGAAGTCTTCCGCGACACGCTCATTGAGCAGGCCGAGCAGGGCGTGGACTATTTCACCATCCACGCGGGCGTGCGCCTGGCATACGTGCCGCTCACGGTGAATCGCGTCACCGGCATCGTCTCGCGCGGCGGCTCCATCATGGCGAAGTGGTGTCTCGCGCATCACCGCGAGAGCTTCCTCTACGAGCACTTCGAGGAAATCTGCGAAATCTGCCGCACCTACGACGTGAGCTTCTCCCTCGGCGACGGCTTGCGCCCCGGCTCCATCGCCGATGCGAACGACGCGGCGCAGTTTGCGGAGCTCGAGACTTTGGGCGAACTCACCCAGGTCGCCTGGCGTCACGACTGTCAGGTGATGATCGAGGGCCCGGGGCATGTCCCGATGCACAAGATCAAGGAGAACATGGACAAGCAGCTCGAGGTCTGCGGCGAGGCGCCGTTCTATACCCTGGGGCCGCTCACCACCGACATCGCGCCCGGGTACGATCACATTACCTCGGCCATTGGGGCTGCGATGATCGGTTGGTTCGGCACGGCAATGCTGTGCTACGTCACGCCCAAGGAGCACCTGGGCCTGCCGGATCGCAACGACGTCAAGACCGGCGTCATCACCTACAAGATCGCGGCGCACGCGGCCGATCTTGCCAAGGGACATCCGGGAGCGCGCGCCAGGGACGACGCGCTGTCGCGGGCGCGCTTTGATTTTCGGTGGCAGGACCAGTTCAACCTGTCGCTCGATCCGGATACCGCGTGCGCCTTCCATGACGCCACGCTGCCGAAGGAAGGCCACAAGGTCGCGCATTTCTGTTCCATGTGCGGGCCGAAATTCTGTTCCATGCGCATCTCGCATGAAGTGCGGGCCGAGGCGCGCGCGCAGGGCATGCGCGACATGTCGGAGAAGTTTCGCGCCGGCGGCGGGGAGCTGTATGTGCCGGCGGATGCGGTCGCCAAAGCGGCGGCGGGCGCCAAGGACGCATAAGCCATGCGAGTCGCGGTCATCGGCGCCGGTGTCGCAGGATTGACCTGCGCGCTGGAGCTGGCCGAGCGGGGAGCGAAAGTCGAGGTTCTCGAGCGGCACCACGAACTCGCCGCGGCCGGGTGCTCGTGGTTCGCCGGCGGCATGCTGGCTCCCTGGTGCGAGCTTGAGAGCGCGACGCCACTCGTCGAGGAGCTCGGTGGCGAGAGTATCTCCTGGTGGCGCGAACGCTTCCCGGGCACGGTCGCCAACGGCACGCTGGTGGTGGCTCACGGACGCGATCTGGCGGAGCTGCAGCAGTTTGCCCGCCGCACGACACGGTTTGAGGAGCTTGACGGTGAGGCGCTCGCGGAACTTGAGCCGGAGCTTGCAGGGCGCTTCAGCCGCGGGTTGTATTTCCGATCCGAGGCACACCTGGATCCGCGCGCCGCACTTGCCGCCCTGGTCGGCCGGCTTGGCGAACTCAGTGTAGCCATCCGCTTCGGCGTCAAGGCGCAAGGCCCGCTCACTGCCGGACGCGCAGTGATCGATTGTACGGGCCTCGCAGCGCGCGAGGTGCTTAACGATCTTCGCGGAGTGAAGGGGGAGATGTTGCTCTTGCGTCTCCCGGAACTGTCGCTCAGGCGGCCGGTGCGGATGCTGCATCCGCGGCTACCGGTGTACATCGTGCCGCGCGGAGACGGGGTGTACATGGTTGGCGCATCCATGATCGAAAGCGATGAGGCCACACGCATCAGCGCGCGCTCGATGCTGGAGCTGCTGTCGGCCGCATACGCACTGCATCCGGCGTTTGGCGAGGCGGAGATTCTGGAGATTGGCACCGGCGTGCGCCCCGCCTTTGCGGACAATCTGCCGCGCATTCGCCGCGTCGCCGAGGTGCTGTATGTCAACGGCTTGTACCGGCACGGATTCCTGCTGGCGCCGGCGCTGGCCCGACGTGCCGCGCAGATGCTGCTCGATGGCCGGCATTTTCCGGAGGTGACGGATGAGGATTCTCGTCAACGGCGTCTGGCGTGAGTCCGGCGCCGCGGGACTCGACCGCTTGCTCGCCGAACTTGGCTACCAGGACGCGGTGGTGAGCACCGCCGTGAACGGTGAGTTCGTCGCCACCGGCGCGCGCGCCGGCACGCGGCTTGCGGATGGCGATCGGGTGGAAGTACTCGCGCCAATGCAGGGCGGATAGGCGTTGCAGCTGTACGGCGCACAGGTTGGCTCACGTCTCTTGCTGGGCACCGCTCGCTATCCGTCTCCTGCGGTGCTCGCCGAAGCAGTGCGGGCGTCGCGCAGCGAGATCGTCACCGTGTCGCTGCGACGCGAGTCCGGGAATGAGCGCTCCGGCCAGGCGTTCTGGGCACTCATCCGCGGGCTCGGCGTGCGGGTATTGCCCAACACCGCCGGTTGCCATTCCGTGAAAGAGGCCGTCACCACCGCGCACATGGCGCGCGAGGTGTTTGGCACGCCATGGATCAAGCTTGAGGTCATCGGTGAGGACGACACGCTGCAGCCGGATGTCTTCGGGCTCACCGAGGCGGCGCGAATTCTCTCCGCGGAAGGTTTCGAGGTATTTCCGTACACGACCGAGGACCTGGTGGTGGCGGAACGGCTGGTAGAAGCAGGCTGCCGCGTGCTCATGCCCTGGGGAGCTCCGATCGGCTCGGGACGCGGGCTGAACAACCTGTTTGGCCTGCGAACCCTGCGGGCCCGGTTCCCGGAAATCCCGCTGATCATCGACGCCGGACTCGGTGTGCCCTCGCATGCCGCGCAGGCACTGGAGATGGGCTACGACGCGGTGCTCATCAACACTGCCGTGGCGCAGGCAGTGAAGCCCGTGGCCATGGCGGCGGCGTTCGCGCAGGCCGTCGCGGCGGGGCGCGCGGCCTGGGAGGCCGGACCCATCGAGGCGCGCGACTTCGCGGCGCCCTCGACACCGGTCATCGGTACGGCGTTCAGGCAATGAACCTGCCGCGCGTCTATCCCATTGTTGACAGCGCGGCCTGGGTCCGGCGCCTTGGCACGACCGGCGTGCGCTTGGTGCAACTGCGCATCAAGGACGCTGCCGGCGAACAGCTGCGCGCGGAAATTCGCGCGGCGCGCGCGATGTGCGCTGCCTCCGGGATACAGCTGGTCGTGAATGATCACTGGCAGATCGCGCTGGATGAGCGCTGTGACTTCGTGCACCTGGGCCAGGGCGATCTGGACAGCACGGACGTGGCGGCGATCCGCCGCGCCGGCGTGCGCTTAGGGCTAAGCACCCATGATGATGCGGAGCTCGAGCGCGCGCTGCGTCTGCAAGCGGATTACGTCGCGCTGGGTCCCATCTATCCGACGCTGCTCAAGGTCATGCCATGGGCGCCGCAGGGACTGCAACGCATCACTGAATGGAAATCACGGGTCGGCGCGATACCGCTGGTGGCGATCGGCGGTGTGACGCTCGAGCGACTCCCAGGCGTGTTCGCCGCGGGCGCGGACGTAGCCGCCGTGGTGACCGATATCGTCCGCGACGCAGATCCTGACTCGCGCGCACGCGCGTGGCTGACGGTGGCGGCGGCCGCTCTATCCGCGGCAGCGGCATGATCATGAGCGGCCGCTATTCACGGCAAACGATCCTTGCGGAAGTCGGCGATGCCGGCCAGGCGCGTCTTGCCGGCGCGCACGTGCTGGTGGTGGGAGCAGGGGGCCTGGGGTGCGCCGTGCTCGAGTATCTGACCGCTGCCGGCGTCGGGCGCCTCACGATCGTGGATCCCGATCACGTCGAAGAGTCGAATCTGCACCGCCAGCCGCTATATCGGATGGCAGACCTCGGTTATCTGAAGGTGCAAGCCGCGCAGACGGCGCTGCAGCAGCTGAATCCCGAGGTACGCATCGACGTGGTGGCCGGGCGGCTCGGTGCCGGTAACGCCGTACACCTGGTCACCGCTGTGGATCTCGTGGTGGATGCCGCAGATAGTTTCGCAGTCACCTATGTCCTGAGTGATGCCTGCCAGGGCGCGAGCCGCCCGCTTGTGAGCGCGTCGGTGCTGGGTCTGAAGGGGTACGTCGGGGTGTTCTGCGCGGGCGCGCCAAGCTATCGCGCCGTGTTTCCGGAAATGCCCCGGCAGGGCGGGTCGTGCGCCACGGCTGGAGTGCTCGGCACCGCGGTGGGCGTCATGGGAACGCTGCAGGCGCACCTGACGCTCGCGGTACTGCTTGATCTCAAGCCGCCCGTGGCAGGGCGACTGCTGTCAGTGGATTTTCGCACCCTGCACATGGCGGAGATCTCTTTCGGCAATGCCCGTGAACCGGATGAGTCGCCATTGCGCTTCATTGATCCCGCGGACGTTACCGACAGCGATGTGGTGATTGATCTGCGCAGTGTCACGGAGGCACCCCGTTCGCCCTTTGCCGCCGCGCTGCGCACGGATGTCGAGACCCTGGAGGCACGACGGGTGAGCGTGCCGAGCGCGCCGCGGGTGGTGCTGTGCTGTCGCACGGGTGTGCGCGCCTGGCGCGCTGCGCGGGCGCTCACCGCCCAGGGTCATCGCAATATCGCGCTGATCGCGCTGGGCGAGTGACCGGGGTCCTCGTCATCGCTGCATCCGACTCCAGTGGCGGAGCGGGACTGACGCGCGATGTCGAGGTGCTGGCGCATTTCGGCTGCGACGTCCTGTGCGCCGTGACGGCCGTAACCGCGCAGACTGATTCGCAGGTGACGGCAATTCACGTCGTACCCGCGCCCGTGGTGGGCGCGCAGATCAGTGCCGCGTTCGCCACTCACCGCGTCGGTGCGATCAAGATCGGCATGCTCGCCAACGCGGCCACGGTTCATGCCGTGGCGCAGGCTCTGCCTCCCCGCAACCTCATGCCGCTGGTACTGGACCCGGTGCTGACGTCATCGTCCGGCGCTGTCCTGCTGGATGCGCCGGGACGTGAGGCACTGCGCAGCGAGTTGCTGGCGCGCACCTCGCTCCTGACACCTAACATCCCGGAAGCGGCGCTGCTCCTGGGGGAGGAGCCTGCGAATTCGCTCGACGAGATGCAGCGTCAGGCGCGTGCGCTGCTGGATCTCGGGCCCGCTGCAGTACTCATGAAGGGTGGTCACTCGCAGGGAGACACGGCGGTGGACGTTCTGGTGTCGGCCGACGGCGTGCGTATGTTCTCGGCGCCGCGGGTAGCCGGTACCCGGCGCGGCACTGGCTGCGCATTAGCTTCCGCAATCGCCGCCGGAATCGCGCAGGGGCTGGTGCTCGCGGATGCCTGTGAGCAAGGCAAGGCCTATGTGACAGCAATGCTGCGGCGGGGATAACCGGGGCGTCACGAGGGAACCGTGGCGCCCTTCGCTTTCCCGGGTATCATGCGCGGATGCCACAGGACAAAACCAACGAGCTCGTGAGCCTCGCGCACAGCGCGATGCTTGAGCAGGGACTCGAGCCGGATTTTTCAGCCGCCGCGCTCGCGCAGTTGCAGTCAATTACCGCCGCCGCCCCCGCAAGCGGCGGACAAATCCGCGACCTGCGTGCGCTTTTGTGGTGCTCGATCGACAATGACGAATCACGCGACCTGGATCAGCTGTCGGTAGCCGTGCCGCTCGCTGGCGGCGTCGCGAGGATCCTGGTGTCGATTGCGGATGTGGATGCTACGGTGGCCAAAGGCACGCCGCTGGATGCGCATGCGAGCACCAACACCACCTCGGTGTACACGGCGGCCAAGATTTACCCGATGTTTCCGGAAAAGCTGTCCACGGACCTCACCTGCCTGGCGGAGGACCAGGATCGCCTGAGCTTCGTCATCGACATGACCATTGCGCCGGATGGCTCGGTGACGGCCTCCGACGTGTATCCGGCACGGGTTGTGAATCGCGCCAAGCTTGCCTACAACAGCGTCGCTGCCTGGCTCGACGGCAAAGGACCTGCGCCGCCGCGAGTCGCCTCCGTGGCTGGCATGGACGAGCAACTGCGCATCCAGGATAAGGTTGCCCAGGTGCTGAAGCGCGTCCGGCAGGCGCAAGGCTCGCTCGGGCTCGTCACGCTCGAACCGCAGGCGGTGTTCGAGAACACCTCACTCGTCAACCTGAAGGCCGACGAGGACAATCGCGCCAAGGAGCTCATCGAGTATTTCATGATTGCGGCCAACGGAGTGGTGGCCCGGTTTCTCGAAGGCAAGGGCCGCTCATCGTTGCGTCGTGTGCTGCGCGAGCCGGAACGCTGGAGCCGCATCGTGGAGCTCGCCAGGGCCCTGGGTGAGAACCTGCCGGCGACACCCGACGCGCGCGCGCTCAGTGCCTTTCTCGTCAAGCGCCAGGCGGCGGCTCCGGCGCGGTTTCCCGATCTGTCACTCGCAGTGGTCAAGCTCCTGGGTGCCGGTGAGTACGTTCTGAAGCAACCCGGGCAGAAGGCGGAAGGACACTTTGGCCTGGCGGTGAATGACTACACCCACGCCACGGCGCCCAACCGGCGCTTTCCGGACGTGATCACGCAACGTCTGGCCAAGGCGGCGCTCGCCGGAGCACCCGCTCCCTACACGGACGATGAGCTGCGCACCCTCGCGGCGCATTGCACGGCGCAGGAGGGAAGCGCGGCCAAGGTTGAGCGCCAGATCAGCAAGTCCGCGGCGGCCATGTTGCTCGAGTCGCGCGTCGGACAACAGTTCGATGCCATGGTCACCGGTGCGTCCGACAAGGGTACCTGGGTGCGCATCCTGCAGCCGCTGGCGGAAGGCCGTCTCGTCAAAGGATTTCAAGGCGTCGACGTCGGCGACACCGTGCGCGTACAGCTCACACACACCGACGTGCAGCGCGGCTTCATCGATTTCGCGCGCGTAAACTGATCCGTCGGCGCCGAGCACTTCATGGCAAGGCCGGCGCATTGACTTTGGCCGGCTGCGGCGGTGACCGGTAAGTCACGTCGGGAAACGCCGACGCCTCCTGATGCCGACAGGTTGCCGTGCCGGGCTAAATGCATTTACATGGCCGCACGCTGACCGCACGGATTGCCCGCGCGGTGAGTCGATGAACAAGGAAGTTTGCGGTCGCCGCGCGGGCAAGCCACTGCCGACCAAGATGGTCAGCTCGGGGAGTCAAGCAGGTCTTCGATCACGCACGGAGGTGTGTCATGAAGTACTTTTCAACTGCGTTCGCGGCCACGGCCGCATTGGGACTGGGCTCATTCGCCTGGGGTGCAGGGCCCGATGACCAGACGGCGCAGGCGGCACAGCCGCCCCCGCCAGCCCAGGCGATGCCGCAGGCCGAGCAGTCCATGCCCCAGGAAGGGCAGGCTCCTGTCTCACCCGGCACTCATCTTGCGGCGCTCGTGCCTGCCGGGATGACGACAGGTGAGGCCTGCACGGGATTCAAGAGCGTGAAGGACTGTGCGGCCTCGCTGCACGCTGCGCAGAATCTCAATATTCCGTTTGGGGACCTGAAGGCCAAGGTCACCGGTGGTCAGGGCCTGGGTGCCGCCATCCATGAGCTCAAACCCGACGCCAATGCACGCGCCGAGGTGAAGAGGGCGGAAGGTCAGGCGCGCGAAGACGTTCACGCGTCACGAGGCTGACCGAACACAGGCGGCGGGCGCGGGAGAGGTATCTTCCGCGCCCGCGCCTGTTATGACGCGAGCTGAATTCGGCCGCGGCTGCGACCGAGCGCGACCGCCGCGAGGCCGAGCACAAAAAATAACACCCCGAGCAGCACTGCATTGAGCAACAGCGCCGCAACGCCGAGCGCACCCAGATCGACGAAGGGATAAAGATAGCGGCCGGTGGTGGATCCCAACACCACCGCGAACGCGAAGTAGGCGAGTGGGTACGCGAGCCAGCGCAGCGGCTGCGTCCAGCGCAGCCCATCCTTACGGGCAAATGCCACCCACCAGAGCGTGTACGCGAGCGGCACCAGGTCGTGCAGCAGCGCGTCGGCGATCTTGTGCAGACCGGTCGGCGCCCACAGCGTGCGCAAGAGCAGCGTGTAGATGAGTCCCACCACGAAAATATAGACGGCGGTCGCGGCCCGCGTGCCAGCCGATGCGAAGAATCCCTTGCCGCCGATGACGCCCACCGTGGAGACGATCGCGGTCAGGAGGTTCGTCAGGACCGTGAAATAACACAGGGCATCAACAACCCCGCCGAACACCGAACGCCCGGCGGTCGAGGCCAGGTGTGCCGAGACCATGAGTTGCAGCCCGAGCCCCAGCCAGCCAAGGATGGCG
>JANWKL010000136.1 GCA_025451375.1 Steroidobacteraceae bacterium | reverse complement strand
CGTTCAGGCTGCGGCACGGCAGCCGGACGCTCCTGGACGCGCCGGTTGTGAGCGCGGGTGAGGCAGAACGCGCGCGGCTGGACGAGATCCTTGGGGGTGACTTCACGGCGGCCGCGGTGGCCGTCAAGCACGCCGCCGGCCCGGTCATGCTGTCGGGCGGGTTCGGCTTGCCGACCCGCTCGCGTGCGCAGGCCGATCAGCAGTTCTGGTTCGTGAATGGCCGCAGCGTGCGCGACCGGTTGCTCATGAACGCGGTACGGCTCGCGTACCGGGATGTGCTCTACCACGGCCGTCACGCGACCTATGCGCTCTATCTCACGCTCGATCCGAAGCTCGTCGACGTCAACGCGCACCCGGCGAAGCTCGAAGTGCGTTTCCGCGACAGCCGCCAGATCCATGACTTTGTGATGCGCGCAGTGGAGCGCTCGCTCGCGGGAACGAAGCCGGTGCTCGCGGACGCCACGGGCGCCGTCGATGCCGGTGCCCACAGAGTGCATCCCGGGCTGCCTTTCTATGATGCGGGGCGCGACCCCTGGGCGCTCGCGTCCGCTTGGCCGGTGTCAGCGACACTCGCGCCGCCCGCAGTCACATCCACAGATGATCAGCCCCTTGGCACGGCGCTGGCGCAGCTGCATGGAATTTACATCCTCGCGCAGAACCAGGACGGGTTGGTGCTGGTGGACATGCACGCGGCTCATGAACGGGTGTTGTATGAGAAGTTCAAGGCGCAGCGCGGCAGCGGTGCGCCAGCCTCACAACAACTGCTGGAACCGGTGGTGGTCGACTTGAAGGCGCACGAGCTCGAGGCGCTGCTGGCACGGCGTGAGGAGTGGGAGCAAGCCGGCTTTGAAGTCGATGCGCTGGGCCCTACGCGGCTTGCGCTGCGGCGCGTGCCGGCGACCCTGAACCCCGCCGACATCCCGCAGATCGTCGGCTCCATGGTCCAGGACCTCACGCTCGAGGCGGGCAGCCATCACCTGGAGGCTGCCGCCGATCGCTTCCTCGGCACGCTCGCGTGCCGCAGCGCGATTCACGCGCACCGGCGCCTGAGCTTGCCGGAAATGAACGCCCTGCTGCGGCAGATGGAAGCTACCGACCGCGCCAACCAGTGCAATCACGGCCGCCCCACCTGGTCGCGCCTCTCGCTGCAGCAGCTCGACCAGTTGTTTCTGCGGGGGCGCTGATCAATGGGAAAAAGTCGCCTGCGGCGCTTTTTGTGCCGGCCGGTCCCTGGCCGGCACCCTGCGGGTAGAGGCAGCTAGCGTGCCTAACAGTGCGGACGCCCGGCTGGTGCTGGTGCTCACCGGTCCGACCGGCGCAGGCAAGACCGACCTGGGCGTTCAGCTGGCGCAGGAATTGCCGGTAGAGATCATCAGCGCTGACTCCGCGCTCGTGTATCGCGGGCTCGACATCGGCACCGCCAAGCCGCCCGCGGCCGTGCGCGCTCGGATACCGCATCACCTGATCGATATCTGCGACGCGGCGGAAGGTTATTCCGCGGGCCGCTTTGTCACTGACGCGCTGGCGCGCATCGCTGACATCCGCGCACGCGGCCGCGTGCCGCTGCTCGTGGGCGGGACGATGTTGTACCTGCGCTCGCTCCTGAACGGGCTTGCGGTCCTGCCGGCGGCCGACCCGCAGTTGCGCTCGAGCCTCGATCGGGAGGCAGCCGGGCGCGGCTGGCCGGCCCTGCACGAGCGCCTGGCATCGCTCGATCCCGAGGCGGCAGCGCGCATCAGCCCGAACGACGGGCAGCGGATTCAGCGCGCGCTGGAAGTCTGTTACACCACCGGCCGGCCGATCTCGGAACTACAGCGCGCAACGGTGAGTCCGCTCGCCGGTTGGCGGGTCAGATTCTGGGCGCTCGCCCCGGAAAACCGCGCGCTGCTGCACGAGCGGCTGGCGCGGCGCTTCGAGGCCATGATGGCGGCCGGCTTCCTGACGGAGGTGCGTGCGCTGCACCAGCGCGGCGATCTCACCGCCCGTCACCCCTCGATGCGAGCGGTCGGCTACCGGCAGTTATGGGCCCATCTCGAGGGGGAATATGACCTCAATGAGGCAGTGCGACGGGGAATTGCGGCAACGCGCCAGCTGGCCAAGCGGCAGCTGACCTGGCTTAAGTCCGAGCGCCGTGCGCAATGGCTCGACCCGCAGTTAAGTCAGCTGTCGTTGAATCGAGACATTCGCGAGGAGCTCAACCGTCTTGGGCTTTGAGAGACGCTGCATGTTAAGATTATGGCTGTCGGTCCTCACTATTTTGGTGGGGCAATTTGCTTAAGTTGGGATCGTGCGAACACGGATAGTTCGCGTACGGTCTTTTTTTCTGCCGAAAAATTCGAAGCAGCAAAAAATAAGGAGAACCTCATGGCCAAAGGTCAGTCCCTGCAAGACCCCTTTTTGAACGCACTGCGTAAGGAGCGGGTCCCCGTATCGATCTACCTGGTGAACGGCATCAAGTTGCAAGGCCAGATCGATTCCTTCGACCAGTTTGTGGTGCTGCTGAAGAACAGCGTCAGCCAGATGGTCTACAAGCATGCGATCTCGACAGTTGTGCCGGCGCGCAACGTGCACCTGCCGAGCGACGAGGCCGAAGTCGCTGCGGAGAAACCGGCCGACTGATGTTCGAACGCCCACGGAGCGGTGAGCGCGCGGTACTCGTGCGCTTAGGTCTGGGCGCCCCCGTCGACCCGGAAGACCTGCAGGAATTTACCCAGCTGGCGCTGTCCGCCGGTGCGACGCCGGTTGCCACCGTCACCGGTCGGCGTGACCGGCCCGATCCGCGTTACTTCATGGGGAGCGGCAAGGCCGAGGAGTTGCGCGCGGCCGCTGCTGCTGCTGAAGCGGATGTGATCCTCGTCGATCACGCGCTCTCACCCAGCCAGGAACGCAACCTCGAGAAGCTCATCGAGCGCCGGGTGCTCGATCGCAACGGCCTGATCCTCGACATTTTCGCGCAGCGCGCCCGCAGCGCCGAAGGTCACGTCGAGGTGGAGCTGGCGCAGTTGAAACATATTGCCAGCCGCCTGGTGCGGGGCTGGACTCACCTCGAGCGCCAGAAGGGCGGCATTGGCCTGCGCGGTCCGGGCGAGACGCAGCTCGAGAGCGACCGGCGCATCATCGGCCAGCGCGTGAAGGTCCTTACCAAGCGGCTCGAGAAGATCAAGCAGCAGCGCGATACCGGCCGGCAGCAGCGTGCCGAAATCCCGGTACCGTCGCTGGCGCTGGTGGGCTACACCAACGCCGGCAAATCAACCCTGTTCAATGCGCTGGCCGGCACGGACGCCTACGTCGCCGATCAGCTGTTTGCGACCCTCGATCCCACCGTGCGGCGCATTACGCTCCCCGGCGGCACGCCGATTGTCGTCGCCGACACCGTGGGCTTCATCCGCGAACTGCCGCACGAGCTGGTGGCGGCGTTCCAGTCGACGCTGACCGAGGCGCGCGCCGCGACTCTCCTGGTGCATGTCGTGGATGCCAGTAACCCGCGCCGCGATGAGCAGATCGCCCAGGTCGATTCGGTACTCGCCGACATCGGAGCGGGCGACATTCCGCAGCTCCTGGTCTACAACAAGATCGATCGGCTCGAGACAGCCGCGCGCGTTGATCGCGACGCGAACGGCCGGGCCACCGCCGTGTGGATCTCGGCCCGCGAGCGCCTGGGACTGCCGCTGTTGATTTCGGCCGTTGCCGAACGGCTCGCACGCTTCGCGCGCCGCGCACGCCTGCGGGTGCCGGCCAGTGCCGGCGCACTGCGTTCGCGCCTGTACGCCGCGCACGCGGTGCGCGCGGAAAGCTCGACCGAAGACGGTTCCCTCGAGCTATCCGTGGAGCTGCCGGATCTTGAGCTCCTGGTGCTGGCGCGCACCGCGGGTGTGCAGATCCTCGAGGTGCAGGGACCGGAAATGCCTTGTACGCCCGAGGGCGCCTACCTACAATCGTCCGCCCTGCGCGCAATCAAATAGCGCTGACATCACACGACTCTCTTAAATATGGCCTGGAACAAACCAAGTGGTCAGAACAATCCGTGGGGACGCCGTCCGGGACCGGGCGGCGGCGACCTCGACGCGGTATTGAAGGGCTGGCTCAAGAAGCTCGAGTCGCTGCTGCCGGGTGGCGCGGGCGGCGAGAGTCGGCTGCCGTGGCTGGTGGCGGCGGTGCTGGTGGTGTTGTGGCTCATGACCGGCCTCTACCAGGTCACGGCCGCCGAGCGCGGCATCATCCAGCGCTTCGGACAGCTCGTGGAAATCCACCTGCCCGGAATGGGCTGGCACCTGCCGTGGCCGATCGAGACCGTGACCAAGGTCGACGTCGCGAGTATCAATTCCAGTGACTTCAAGTCGCGGGTCCTGACTTCGGATGTGAACCTCGTCGACCTGCACTTCGCCGTGCAATACCAGTTCACCGATCCGGTGAAGAAGCTGTTCCGGGTTCGCGACCCCGAGACGACCTTGAGCGAGGTGAGTGAGAGCGCCATCCGCGAGATCGTCGGGCGCAGCACGCTCGATGAGGTGCTGGTGGGGACGACGCGGCCGGAGATCACCCGCCGCACCAAGGATCTGATCCAGCACACCCTCGATTCTTACAACGCGGGTATTACCGTCACCACCGTGAATCTTGAGGACGTGCAGGTGCCGGACGCCGTCATCCCATCACAGCGGGATGCCAACAAGGCGCAGGCCGACAAGGAACGCCTGATTCTCGAGTCCGAGGCTTACGTCAACGGCATCATTCCGGTGGCGCAAGGGCAGGCCGCGCGCATGCAGCAGGAGGCCCAGGCCTACAAGGCGAAGGTCACGGCGGTGGCAGACGGCGAGGCCTCCCGCTTCAGCCAGCTCGAGGCGGCGTATTCGCAGGCGCCGGAAGTGACGCGCCGGCGAATGTACATGGACAGCATCGAGCAGCTCCTCGCCCGCTCCCACAAGGTGCTCATCGACGGTCACGCGGGCAGCAATATGATCTACCTGCCGATCGACAAGCTCCTGGAAAAAGGTGCGGCGCCAGGGGAATCGGGCGCTGAGATCGCCGGCGGTGCCCCGAAGGATCAGGACGCGGCCGCTGCCGAAGCGCGTAGCCGGGGGGAGCGTTAAATGAACTCGCGTTTCTTCCCGCTACTTGCGGCCGCGGGCCTCGCGCTGCTCGTGTGCGCGCTCGGGCTCTTCACGGTGAGTGAGTCACAGGTCGCCATCCGCACCGAGTTCGGCAAGATCATCGGCATCAACTACGCGCCGGGCCTGCACGCCAAGTGGCCGTGGGACGCGATCACCAAGTTCGACAAACGCATCCTGTCGCAGTCGTATACGGGCGAGACCTTTCTCACCAACGACAATCGCGGCCTGATCGTGGATTTCTACGTGAAGTGGCGCGTCAAGGATCCGTCGCTGTTCTATATCGCCAACGGCGGCCGGGAGGACCTGGCCGGTGGGCACCTGGCCGAGATCGTGAAGGACGGTATCAAGAGTGTCGTGGCGCAGCGCACGCTGCAGCAGATCGTCTCGGCCGAGCGGGCCGCGGTGACCGGCGAGATGTTCGGCGAGGCCAGCCGCAACGCCGCCGGCCTCGGGGTGGAACTGGTCGATGTGCGTGTCCAGCGTATCGACCTTCCCGATGAGGTCGCGGCGCGCGTTTACGAGAGCATGAAGCAAAGCTTCGCCAAGACCGCCAGCCGCCTGCGTGCGGAAGGGCAGAGCGCTTCCGCAAGCATCCGCGCCACCGCGGAGCGCCAGCGCACCGAGATTGTTGCCAACGCCGAGCGCGATGCGCTGCGGGTGAAGGGTGAAGGGGATGCGACCGCCACCCAGACCTTCGCGCATGCCTACTCGAAGGATCCGGAGTTCTACTCCTTCTATCGCAGCATGCAGGCCTACGATCGGGCCTTGGGCAAGGACGGCGATCTTCTGGTCGTGACGCCCGACGGGGAGTTCTTCAAGTACTTCAAGGACCCCGCCAGGCGTCGCCCGTGAATGGTGCCGATTTCCTGGCCGCACTGGGGCTGTTCCTGGTGTTGGAAGGCATCGCGCCCTTCGCCAATCCGCAGGGGCTGAAGCGCGGCTTGGCGCGGCTCGTGCAGGTGCCGGACCGTGAGTTGCGCATGGCCGGACTTGGCTCCATGCTGGTTGGCGTTGTCATCCTGTTTGTGGCGCGTTAGGGGGCAATTCTCCGGTGGGTAAATTCGTCGTCATCATCGGCACCCAGTGGGGCGATGAAGGCAAAGGCAAGGTTGTCGACCTGCTCACGGAAAGCGCTGCGGCGGTCGCCCGCTTCCAGGGCGGCCACAACGCCGGCCACACCCTGGTCATCGGCGGTCGCAAGACCATCCTGTCGCTCATTCCGTCCGGGATCCTGCGCGAGCAGGTGCGCTGTTTCATCGGTAACGGCGTGGTGCTGTCGCTCAAGGCGCTACTGAGTGAGAGCCAGACCCTGATCGAGCAGGGCGTGCCGGTATTCGAGCGGCTGGCGATCTCGCCGCACTGCCCCTTGATCCTGCCTTCGCATATTGCGCTCGACCAGGCGCGTGAACGGGCGCGCGGCGCGGATGCCATCGGTACCACCGGGCGCGGCATCGGGCCTGCGTACGAGGACAAGGTGGCGCGGCGCGCGGTACGGGTCGCGGATCTATTCCAGCGTGACCGCTTCGCCGCCAAGTTGGGCGAGCTCCTGGATTTCCACAATTTCGTGCTGCAGCACTACTACCGGCTGCCGCCCATCGATTTCCAGAAGACACTCGACGAGCAGCTCACGCTGGCGGAGAAGATCAAGCCGCTGGTCACCGACGTGACCCGCGCGCTGCAGGAGCTGCGCGGCACGGACGCGAACGTCCTCTTCGAGGGCGCGCAGGGCGCGATGCTTGACGTCGATCTCGGGACTTACCCCTATGTAACCTCTTCGAACACCACGGCGAGTTTCGCCGGTACGGGCACGGGCCTGGGTCCGCGCGCCTTTGACTATGTGCTCGGTATCGTCAAGGCCTACACCACGCGGGTCGGGGCGGGACCGTTTCCGACCGAGCTGTTCGATGACTACGGCGAGCACCTGTCGCGCGTCGGTCACGAGTTCGGTTCGGTCACCGGCCGGCGCCGCCGCTGCGGCTGGTTCGACTCGGTGGCGCTCAAGCGCGCGATCACCAATTCGAGCGTTTCGGGCCTGTGCATCACCAAGCTCGACGTGCTGGATGGCCTCGACATCATCCGCATCTGTACCGGCTATCGGATCAACGGCGCCGTTTCGCCTGAGCCGCCGATGAGTGTCGAAAGCTACGCCGGAATCGAGCCGGTGTACGAAGAGCTGCCGGGGTGGCGCGATTCGACCGTGGGGGTGACGAGTTACGCAGCATTGCCCGCGAACGCGCGCGCATATCTTGAGCGTCTGCAGGCCCTGGTCAACGTGCCGATAGACCTGATTTCCACGGGCCCCGACCGCGACGAGACCATCGTGCTGCGGCATCCCTTCGGAGACTGACCCTGGACGGCTCTCCTGGCGCACGGACCCCACCGGCCGTGCGGCTGGTGCTGGCGCTCATCATCCTCGGCGCCTGCATTCTCGCCGCGGGTTGCTGGCGCATCTATTCCAACACCTGGGATGAACCGGAACACCTGGCCGCGGGTGTGGAGCTCCTCGATCGCGGCATTTACGAATACGACACCGAGCATCCGCCCCTCGGACGGGTATTCATGGCCATCGGGCCGTATCTTGCCGGTGCGCGCTCCTTCGATACCCCGGGACCCGAGGGCACGCGCGAGGGCGAGGACATCCTCTACTCAGGCGCCAACTACGAGCGTTATCTCACGCTCGCGCGCTTAGGGATGTTGCCGTTCCTGGTGCTGCTGTTGTTCGTGACCTGGCTGTGGGCGCGGGCGATGTTTGCGTCGCAGGGAACGGCACTGCTGGCGGTATTGCTGCTCGCCTCGGTGCCGCCCATTCTCGGCAACGCTGCGCTTGCCAGCCTCGATGTGGCGGCGGCGGCGACCATGCTGCTCGCGTTCTATACCCTGCAACGCTGGATTGTGAGTGCGAGCTACAAGGATGCGGTGTACTTCGGCCTCGCCACCGGGGTCGCCGTCGCCACCAAGTTCTCGGCCGTGCCGTTCGTGGGTCTGGCGCTGCCGATCCTGGCGCTGCTGCGCCTGAGCGTGGCCTCAGGTGCTGCTGCTACACCTGCTCGCTTCGCGAGCCCGCCACGGACGTGGCTCGCCGGGCTTGCGCTCGCCGTGGCCGCGGGCCTCCTGCCCATTCTTCTGGCGTACGGGCCGCGCGCTGATACTCTCGCCGGCGTCGCCCACCGTTTCGACTGGGCGGTGGCGTATCTCTTGCAGGAGCGCGGCTTTGACCACCAGCTCGGCGTGCTGTTGAGTCATGTGTGGTTGCCGCGCCCGTTCAAGGACCTGGTGAACGGCATCGTCGCCGTCAAGGCGCACAACGACGCCGGCCACCTGTCATTTCTCTTAGGCAAGACGAGTCGTACCGGCTGGTGGTACTTCTATCTCGTGGCGCTCGCGGTGAAGACGCCCTTGCCGCTACTCGTGGCAGGAGTTGCAGGTCTAGCAGGCCTTGCGCGCCAGGGCTTCCGGGACCGCGCTCTGTGGCAATTGACGCCCGCGGTGCTCGTGATCACGGTGCTGGTGTTTGCCAGCACGTTCAGTCGTATCAACATCGGCATACGCCACGTCCTCATCGTCTACCCCTTTCTCGCACTCGGCGCCGCCTGGTCTATGGCGCGCGCCTGGGAAGCGCTGGCGGCGCTGCGCGCGCCGCGCCTCGCTCTGGCCTGCAAAACAGGATTGTTGGCGCTGCTGGCGTGGCAGATGAGTACGCTCGTGACCGCGTATCCGGACTACCTGCCGTATTTCAATGAAACCGTCGCGCATCCGGAACGGGTGCTGGTTGACTCGGACCTGGACTGGGGCCAGGACCTCAGGCGTCTGGAATGGCGCGCGGCGCAGCTGAAAATCCCGCATCTGTCGCTGGCCTATCGGGGCACGGCGCTCCTGTCAAAGGAACCGCTGCCGCCGTTCACCAACCTGCCGCCCAACCAGCCAACGACGGGCTGGGTGGCGATTTCCGCTCTCGCACGCACCCGCAATCCACACGACTACGCCTGGACGCTCGCCTACCCGCCGGTGGAACGCATCGGCAAGACCATCGATCTTTACTACATAGCCAAAATCGCAGGAAGCGATTTCGGCGGACAGTAGCTCCGTTTCCGCCGGCGGTGCTAGGAGGACAGGCGTGCGATCCGCGCGAGCGGCGGGGGGTGTGAGTAGTAGAACGCGGCGTACACCGGATCCGGCGTGAGCGTTGTAGCGTTGTCGCGGTGGAGTTTCACCAGCGCGTGGGCGAGCTCCGTGGCGCTCGCGGTGCGGGTGGCGAACGCGTCGGCTTCAAACTCATGGCGCCGTGACCACATCGACGACAGCGGCGTCAGAAAGAACGTGCAGGCAGGGACTGCGAGCACGAACAGGAACAGCGCCGCGTGCGTGGAGGGAGTGGGCACGCCGAGCGCGGCATAAAACTCCGGCCGTCCCGCAAGCCAGCCCAGCACCGCGAGCCCTGCGAAAGTGGTGGCGATCGATAGCAGCAACCGCTGCCGCACGTGTTTGAGTTTGAAGTGCCCGAGCTCATGCGCCAGCACCGCCTCGATTTCAGCCGGGGCGAGCCGTTCGAGCAGCGTATCGAAGAACACGATGCGCTTGTTGCGGCCGATACCGGTGAAGTAGGCGTTGCCGTGGCTCGAGCGCCGGGAGTTGTCGACCACAAACACACCCTTGGAGGCAAAGCCGCAGCGCGTGAGCAGGGCCTCGATGCGTCCCCTGAGCGCGGCATCCTCGAGCGGTGAGAAGCGGTTGAAGAGTGGGGCGATGAAAGCGGGCCACGCCCACGCCATGAGGAACATGACACCGAGCCACAGCCCCCACGCCCAGATCCACCACCAGCGCCCCGCGCGCTCCATCAGTACCAGGGTGGCAACGAGGAGCGGGCCGCCGAGGAGTACGGCTAACCCCAGGCCCTTGGCGAGATCGGCAAGGTACAGCATCCAGGTGG
>JANWKL010000135.1 GCA_025451375.1 Steroidobacteraceae bacterium | reverse complement strand
TGGTGTTTGCGGCCGCCTCGCTCACCGATGTGCTTGAGGAAGTCGATCGCGCCTTTACGGCGCGCACGCATGTCGAGGTGCGCGCGTCGTACGCCGCCAGCTCGGTGCTGGCGAAACAGATCGAGGCCGGTGCGCCGGCGGATGTGTTTTTTTCGGCCGATCTTGCGTGGGTGGACTACGTTGAGAAGCGCGGTCTGCTCCAGGCCGGTACGCGGCGTGATGTGCTCAGCAACTCCCTGGTGCTGATCGCGCCCGCCGACAGTCCGGTGCGGGTGACTATCGCCCCGCATTTCGATCTCGCCGGCGCACTGGCTGGCGGGCGTCTTGCGACCGGCGACCCGGATTCAGTGCCAGTGGGGAAATACGCGCGCGCCGCACTCACGCAGCTGGGCGTGTGGGACAGCGTGGCGCCGCGCCTGGTGCGCGCCGAAAACGTGCGCGCGGCGCTCGAGTACGTGGCCCGCGGCGAGGCTGTGCTCGGCATCGTCTACCGCACCGATGCACAGGCGGAGAAGCGCGTACGGGTGGTGGATACCTTCCCCGCGGACACCCACCCGCCGATTGTTTATGCGGCGGTCGTGACTGCTGCTGCGCGCGCACCGGCGCGCGAGTTCGTTGATTTCCTGTCGAGCGATGAGGCGCGCGGGATTTTCGTGCGCTATGGATTCACGCCGCTGCGTTGACAGCCTACGCCGATGAAATCGGATACTCGGAACGGGTGCGTTGACGCGTATCCATTACCCTGGTAATGTATGATTCATGGCCAGTGCCTCAAAAGTCACCGCGCAGGGGCAGATCTCGGTTCCGGCTGAGGTTCGCAAGAAGCTCGGTGTCGGTCCGGGCTCGGTGCTGGAGTGGCATGAGCAGGGTGACCAGGTGGTTGTGCGTCGGGCGGGGCGCTTTAGCTCCGAGGATGTCCATCGCGCGCTGTTCCCCAAGGGTCCCGTGAAGGGCCCTGCGGACGTTAAGGCGGCGATCCGCACGTATATCCGCAAGCGACATGCGCGCGGTTGACACCAACGTCGTCGTGCGACTCGTTGTGCGCGACGACCTGGAGCAGGTTCGCGCGGCGGAGCAGTTCATCTCCCGGGGCGGCTGGGTTTCACACATGGTGCTCGCGGAACTCAGCTGGGTGCTCGATGTGGTCTACGAGCGTTCTGCAGGGCAGGTCGCGCTCGCTATCGACATGTTGCTGAATCACAAGGACCTCACGGTCCAAGACTCCGACGTCGTGAGGCGTGGGCTCACGCACTTCAGAAAGCGCCCAGCTCTCGGCTTTTCGGACTGCCTGATGCTGGAGATTGCCCGCAAAGCAGGGCACCTGCCGTTCGGCACCTTCGATCGCAGCCTTGCGAAACTCGAAGGTGCCGAGCTGTTGGCATAGCTTCCGGCCCAATAGCCGCCGCACTGGTCTTCAGAATTTCCCGTTCTGGAAATCGCTGAACGCCTGCTGCAGCTCCTCGCGCGTGTTCATCACGAACGGCCCGTACTTGGCCACCGGCTCGCGCAACGGCCGTCCTGCCACCAGGATGGCGCGCGCGCTCTTGCCGTCAGCGCCTGCCGTCAGACCCTTGACCTGGATTTCAGCGCCTTCGCCTAAGACCGCGAGTTCATGGCTGCGTACCGGCTTCGCACCGGGATCCGTGCCCACTTGCACCGAGCCTTCGAAGACGTACAGAAACGCCGCGTAGTCAGGCGGCAATGCCTGTACGAACTGCGCGCCCGGTTCGATGGCGAGATCCAGGTACGTCGGATCGGTGGCCGGCTGCAGGATCGGTCCTGCGATACCCGCCACCTGGCCGGCAATGACTTTGGCGATCACGCCCGGTGCCGGGTTCGCGGTCGGGATGCGCTCCGGGCCGAATTCCTGGTATTTCGGCGCGGTCATTTTGTCGCGCGCCGGCAGGTTCAGCCACAGCTGGAAGCCGCGCATGCGCCCCTGCTGCTGCTCGGGCATTTCCGAGTGCACAAGGCCGCGGCCCGCGGTCATCCACTGCACGCTGCCGGGCACCAGCACGCCCTCGTTGCCATGGTTGTCGCGGTGGCGCATACGCCCATCGAGCATGTAGGTCACCGTCTCGAAGCCGCGATGCGGATGATCCGGGAAACCGGCGATGTAATCCTCGGCCTTGTCGGTGCCGAATTCATCGAGCATGAGGAACGGATCAAGGTCGGGGAGCTGCGGCTGTCCGATGACGCGAGTGAGCTTGACGCCTGCGCCATCCGAGGTCGGCATGCCCTTGACGACACGCTCCACGGAGCGGGTGGCGACGTTGGTGCTGGTCATGGAAGTCATACCTTTCTAAGGGTGAATGAATGCGCTGAAAATGGGGGCGCTTAGGTCCGCTATCAACTCCTGGCGCATCAGGCCGCGAGCGCGGCCGGAGCTCCGATCGAGGTCAGCGCTGCAGCGATGCTCGCCTCGCGATGCTGCGGGGAAAGCCCCAGACCCTCAGCCCGCACGAATGTCACGTCCGTGACGCCAAGGAAGCCGAACAGGAACTTCAAATACGACTCGCCGAACTCCCCGGGCGCTCCAGGCCCGTACACGCCACCGCGTGAGACGGCGACGATCACTTCCTTGCCGCCTGCGAGTCCCTGAGGTCCCTTTTCCGTGTAGCGGAAGGTCTTGCCCTTGATGCTGACCCGATCAATCCACGCTTTGAGCTGCGACGGGATGCCGAAGTTATACATAGGCGCGCCGATCACGACGATATCCGCCGCCAGGAATTCTTCCAGCACTGCCGCGCTGCGCGCCGCTTCCAGATCGTCTGCCTGGGCGAGGGCGCTGGGTGACAGGTGGGGGATTTCCTGCGATGCGAGGTCCCGATAGGTCACCTGCAGATCGGGACGCGCGGCTTTCTCGCGCGCGACGATCTCGCGCGTGAGCCTGCGACTCGCGGAGAGCTCGCCCTGGATACTCGAATCGATGTGCAGCAGTTTCATGAGTTTCTCCGTTGCCCCTGTGGCGTGCGAGGGAGGTTAGTCCTTGGGACGGACACTCGGTATCCAGGCAAACCGGAACATATTGTCCTATTATTGGAGCTAATCGGGGATAACTACATGCAGCCGCTCGAGGGGTTCTATTACTTCACCCAGGTGGTTGATCACGGGGGCTTTGCCCGCGCGGCCCGGGTGCTGGGCATCCCGAGGTCGCGGGTGTCGCGGCATGTCGTTGCGCTCGAGGCGGATCTCAACGTGCGGCTAGTAAACCGTTCTACGCGTCGCTTCGTGGTTACCGATGTGGGTCATGAGGTCTATCGGCATGCGACCGCCATGCTCGCCGAAGCGGACGCCGCACTCGAGGCGGTTGAGTTCGCGCGCGCGGCGCCGCGCGGCACGCTCAGGGTAAGTTGCCCCGTGGCTCTGGCACAGACTCCACTCGCATCCCTGTTGCCGGATTTCCTCGAGACGTTTCCGGCCGTGCGGCTGCAGCTGCATGTCAGCAACCGGCGCGTGGATGTCCTGAGCGAGGGTTTCGATGTTGCCTTGCGTGTGCGCTCGCACCCCACGGGTGAGGACGGCCTTGTCATGCGCAGCTTCGGGGAATTCGCCGAAGTGCTGGTCGCAAGTCCCGCCTATCTCGCCCGCGCGGGCGAGCTCACTCAGCCGATGCAGCTCGCCCGCCACGAAACGCTCGACTACGCCGGAGAGTTCGACCGGCGTCCATGGGAGCTGGTCGGACCTGCAGGCGAGGTCCTGCAGGTCGAAACCAAGCCGCGCATCTCCTGCCATGACTTCGTGGTGCTGCGCGCGGCCGTGCTGGCGGGGCTGGGTCTTGCGCGCCTGCCCGAAACGGTCGTGCGTGAGGATCTCGAGCGCGGCACTCTGGTGCGCGCGCTGCCGGCGTGGAGCAGCCCCCAGGGTGTGTTGCACGTCGTGTTTCCCAGCCGGCGAGGACTGTTGCCCGCGGTGCGGGCGTTCATTGATTTTCTGGCGCAGAGGCTGCCGGGGGCGATGTGACCGGAATACTCGCTCGGTCAGGCTCGAACAGCTTGTATCAGATCGAAGGAATAGACTGCACTGGTGCGTCATTCCTCTACTGGCCGCTTTACGAGGCGCAGTTTAGTGCTTGCGACGCTGATGGCTGGGTCAGCGCTTGTGGAGCAACGCGCCGGAGCTGCGGATCCCACCGGAAACGCGGTCCTGCCGAGCGATCCGCACGGCGTGATTTCAGCGCAGCCGAAGGCACAGAACCCGGCTCCACCGCCGGCGCCGCGCCCACACGCCAATCCGGCAGCTCCCTCATCCCAACACCCAGTCCTGCGGAGCGCCTCGTCGCCCGAAGCCTCGAGGCTCGGCCACTCCAGCACGGCGGCGGTGGCGGTGCCTCCAGCTCACTCAGTTGCCGGGCCACGCCGGTCTCAACGCCCGGCGCAGGCTTCGACGGTCGCTCGCCCTGCGGATTCTCATTCGCCGGAGCGCGTTCCAGTTCAGCCGCAGGCGAAGGACCGGGATCCACGGGATTCCGGACCACATGCGGATAGAACCTCGCGGGATCGGGCTGAGAGGTAGGTAACCGCTGCACGCGTGTTTTGGTACGTTACCTGCCGGCGTGATCATGCGAGCACCGGTGGTACGATGTAGCCATGGGTAACATGACGCCAGATGAAGCCCGCGCGTACTTCGGGCGTTGGCAACTCGTTGGGGAAGCGGAAGTGGAGGAGCTGCGCCGCACACCGATCGAGACGAAACTCCGGCAGCTCGCGGCGTTGATGGCTTCTCGCCACCTCTTCGCCCCAGAACCGGACCGCGAGGCAGGGATTCAGGCGGTCCACGAGCGCTGGGCTCATTTGCGGCGGACCCTGGGTGCCTGAACCCGTCCCGGCTTCCCTCCAGGCGGCCCTCGCAGACCTGATGCGATGGCTTGACGCGGCGCAGATCCCGTCGATGATCATTGGCGGAGTGGCCGCATCAATTCTCGGTCGGCCGCGCCTCACACAGGATATTGACGCATTGGCGCTCCTGCCAGAATCGGATTGGGCGCAGGCGTTGCGACTTGCTGTTCAGCACGGAATTATTCCGCGAATCGAAGATGCTCTGCAGTTCGCGCAGCGCAGCCACGTTCTGCTGCTACGACACTCGGCCTCCGGAATCGACCTGGACGTCATATTCGGCGTTCTGCCGTTTGAGCAGCGCGCCGTGGCGCTGTGCCAAAGCCATGAGGTTGGCGGGGTGCAGGTGAGGCTGCCCCGCGTCGAGGATCTGCTGGTGATGAAGGCCGTTGCCCGGCGCCCCAAGGACATTCAGGACCTGCGGGGCCTGCTGGCGGCCCACCCTGGAGCCGACATCGCGGCCGCCCGCCACTGGGTAAGCGAGTTTGCAAATGCGACCACGACACCGGACATGCTGAGCGAGTTCGACGCGCTGGTGGTGGCGCAACGCACTCGCCAGGACTAAATCGCCGCGCGCACGCACGCCGCAACTCGTCTACACGAACTCCGGGCTTACACACGCTCATCCCTCATCGTATTGCAGCGCGTCGCGCTCCAACTCCTTGACGAAGTCACGCACTTCCTCGCGCGTGCACACCTCACCTTCCAGCAGCGCTTGCAGCAGCGTCTCCAGATGCACTCGCAGGGCCACTGCGAGCGTCGTCGGCGTGTAGTGCTGTAACCCCGACAGCAGATCGTTCAATTCGTCGAGGCATTCCTCGACCGTCCCATCGCATCGCGTCGTGTCTGCAAAAGGCATGGTGCGCTCCTTTCAGCTGCCCGCGACCCAAACCATACACGAGCCGTTTGACTTCGCGGGGCATGTGAGCACCGCGGACTGCTTTTCTGCACAAACAGGCAGGCAATCGCGATTCCAATCAGGCGTCGCCTGAATAAACTTTCGCTCCACTCTTTGCGAAACCAACACACCACCAAAGGAGACAACGATGAACAGCTTCACACTGACTGCGATTGGCAACCTCGCGCGTAACCCGGAGCTAATGGCCAAGAACGGCACCAGCTACACGCGCTTTTGCCTGGTCGGCAACGACTACGCCGGCAAAGACGAGGAGGGCGCCGCGCGCGAGGTCACCACCAGCCTTTGGTTCGTGGCGTTCGGCCCGCTGGGGGAGGCGCTGGCCAGAAACGCGCGCACCGGGGATCAGCTCGTCGTAGAGGCGCGCGTGCGCGCCAATAACTGGACTGACAAGGAGGGCGAGAAGCAATACGACCACTCGTTCATCGCAGAGGGGTTCCGCTTCGGCGCGCCCGGGAAGGTCAAGCGCGAGGAGCGCGCAACACATCGTGATTCCGAGATCCCGCGGGGCACCGCCGCAGCGCACGGCGTCAGCGAGCCGTAACTCTTTAACTACGAGCAGATGGAGACGCGTGATGAAGACAAGTAACAAGGGGCGCGTTGCGAGGCAGCTGAATCGCGGCATGGGCGTGGTGCTCCTGTGGGTGCCCGTGATCGCGCTCGGCCAGGCGGCATCGCCGTTCATGACGGGGGCAACGGCGCTTCAGACCAACATTCTCGCCTGGCTGACGCCCGTAGCAATTATTTTAATTATGGTGCTCGGCGCCATGGCGATGGCAAATCGAATGAGTTGGGGGTGGTGTTTTGCCGCGATCCTCGGGATCGCGATCGCGTTCGGTGCGCCGCAGATTGTTACCTGGGTGCGCGGCATGTTCGGAGTTTAGGCCCGTGAGCGCACGCAACACCGGCCTCATTGCCGACCCCCTGTTCGTTGGGGCGACGCGTCCGCCCATGCGTTGGGGCGTCACCTACTCGGCACTGCTGTTCGATCTCGTCGTCACGATG
>JANWKL010000134.1 GCA_025451375.1 Steroidobacteraceae bacterium | reverse complement strand
GTAGGCCGGCGGCAGCTCCGCGCCCAGGCCGCGGTGCTCGTACAGCCAGAAGCCGCCCCAGCCGACCACCAGCAGGGCGAGTCCCCTCTGGCCGCCGAGCAGCAGGGCGACGGCGGCAAGAACAGCCGGCACCAGCGCCGCAGCCTGGCGGGCCACATCCCACGGCAGGCGCCCGGCGAGCGCCAGCCCGGTGTGCACTGCACCAGTGGCCGCCAGCGTGACCGCCCCCCAGGCGAGAGCCACGTGCTGCGCCAGCTCGCGCGCGCCGTAGTCGGACAGCAGCCCGACCCCGGCCAGGCACGCCACCAGCGGCGTGCTGCCCAGGTAGCCGGCCCACTCGGTGAGGTTGTTGACGCGCGCCGCGGGCGCACGCTCGTCGGCGATCCCCATGGCTCCGATCATGCCATGTGCCCGGTGGCGCCGTGGCCCTTGACGTCCGGCCGCGCGCGCAGGCAGGCTTCGCGCGGCGTGAGGTGACCGTCCCGACGCGTGCGGCCTAAGGCTGTGACCGCGCCCGGCGGGATGGTTAAACGGGAAGACCGGTGAGGATTCGTCCAAAGCCGGCGCTGCCCCCGCAACGGTAATCGAGTCAAAGCCGGATCACATTGGCCACTGCGCCGCAGGGCGCGGGAAGGCGATCCGTCCGGAGCACACGCTCCAGCTCGAGAGCCCGGAGACCGGCCTCGCGTGTATTTCCGATGGGCGTCGCGGTGGGCGGGGCCGGTTGGGCGGCACGCTTCGCGGCCGCAAACCGGCTCCTGATCCGCAGACCCCGTCGGGCACGGGTGTGTGCACATTCAGGAGCTCAACAACATGACAACCGCTTGCCCCGCGCGCCGTACCGGCGCTGCGACCGGTCTTTGCCTCTTTCTCCTTCTCACCGTTACCGCGCCAACCTGGGCGGAAGATGCCGGCGAGCCGCAGCCGGTGGTGGTCAGCGCCACGCGTGTGCCGACACCACCCGAGCAGGTGGCGAGCAGCGTCACCGTCGTGACCGCTGCCGACATCGAGGCGCGCCAGGAGCGCACCATTGTCGAGGTGCTCAAGGACGTGCCGGGACTCAACCTGTTGCAGACCGGCGGCGCGGGCGGCACCGCCTCGGTGTTCATGCGCGGCACCAACTCCAACCACACCAAGGTGCTCATCGACGGGATCGACGTCGGCGATCCCAGCAACTCGACCGGTGCCTTCGACTACGGCCAGCTGCTCACCCAGGACATCGAGCGCGTGGAGGTGCTGCGCGGCCCGCAGAGCGGGCTGTACGGCTCGGACGCCATCGGCGGTGTCATCAACATCATCACCAAGAGCGGCAACGGGCCGATGCAGTTCCGGGGTTATCTCGAAGGGGGCTCCTTCGAGACCTTCAACCAGGCCGCCGGCATCTCCGGTTCCGAAGACGCGTTCCACTACGCGGCCAATGTCAGCCACTTTCACTCGGGCTCGACGCCGGTGACGCCCCTCGACCTGCTGCCGCCGGGTGAGCCGCGCAACAACGACTACGATGACAACCTCACCGCCTCCACCAAGCTCGGCTACGACGTCAGCAGCGACTTCGACCTCGGACTCGTGGCGCGCTACACCCACATCGACCTGCGCAACACCGGCGACTCCTTCGATCCGGTGACGTTCGCCTCGTTCCCCGCACCCGAGCAGACCGACGCCAAGACCGACGAGTACTTCAGCCGCCTGTTCGCGCACCTGAACTCCTTCGGCGGGTTCCTCGAGCAGACCATCGGTTTTGCCTATTCGCACGAGCGCACGTCCACGTTCGTGCCCGAGTCGCCGGAGGCGCTCAACAGCGGTGACCGCCGCAAGGCCGACTGGCAGGGGAATCTGCACCTGGCGGCCGGCGAGACTCTCGTGCTCGGCGCGGAGTACCAGCGCGACCAGATCAAGGACCCGCTGTACGCGAGTGACCGCATCGCCTCGGGGTACGCGGAACTCCAGTCGCAGCTCAGCGAGCACTGGTACTCGGCCGTCAACGTGCGCTACGACGGCCACAACCGCTTCGGCAGCAAGGTGACCTACCGCTTTGCGCCTGCGTACGTAATCGACGCCACCGGCACCAAGCTCAAGGCCTCCATCGGCTCGGGCTTCAAGGCGCCCACCCTCAGCGAGTTGTACCAGGACTTCCCGGCGTTCTTCTTCTTCGCGAACCCGAACCTCAAGCCCGAGACCAGCACCGGCTGGGACGCGGGTTTCGAGCAGGGACTCGCCGCGGACACGCTGCACTTCGGCGCGACTTACTTCCACAACGGCATCCACGACCTGATCTCGGCCGCGACCGATCCGCTGTCGTTCGAGACCACGTACGTGAACATCGGCCGTGCCACCACCTACGGCGTGGAGAGCTTCATCGCCTGGCAGCCGCTCAGGACCCTGACGCTGCGCATCGATTACACCTACACCGAGGCGAGGGATGACCTCCTGCACGAGGAGCTGCTCAGACGCCCCAAGAACAAGGGCAATTTCACCGCCAACTGGCAGCTGACCAGCGCCTGGCAGGTGAACGCCGACGTGCTGTGGGTGGGAACCTGGGTCGACGGCAACCGCGACTTCAGCATCGGGCGGCTGGATGCGCCCGGCTACACCACCGTCAACCTCGCGACCCGCTACGAAATCAGCCGCACGCTCGAGGTGTTCGGCCGCCTCGACAACCTGTTCGACCGCCGCTACCAGAACCCGACCGGATTCCAGGCCCCGGGATTCGGCGTGTTCGCGGGCCTCAATGTGAGGCTATAAGGCGCGCAGTGCTCGCCGGGGCGGAAGTGCTAATCTTGGCGGTGCATGAACGTGCCGACCGACACTCCCGCCTCGGCAGTGCCGCCGACCGAGAACGAGCGCACCTGGGGCATGCTCGCGCACCTCTCGGCGCTCGCCGGACTCGTGATGCCGATGATCGGCATCGTGCTCGGGCCGCTCGCGGTGTGGCTGCTGCGCCGTGACCAGTCGCCGTTCGTCGAGGCGCACGCCAAGGAAGCCCTCAATTTCAACATCACCGTGCTGATCGCGGCGGTGGCCTGCTTCGTCCTGATGCTGGTGTTCGTCGGCATCCTGCTCGGCGCCGCGCTGTTCATCGCCTGGCTCGTCATGACCCTCATCGCCGCCATCAAGGCGAGCGAGGGGCTCATCTACCACTACCCCTTCGCACTGCGCTTCGTGAAGTAGCCCGCCGTTTCGGCGGCGCATCGATTCTTGATCCGTAAGCTGTTGTTTAATAAATGTATTTGCACCTATAACTGTATAGATGTACAGTCTCTAGATGCCCCGCAAGATCATCGGTCGCCACGTGTTTACGGGCAGGGGCGCCCTGTCCAATCCTCCTGGCCGGTTCGACCTGCAGCAATTCTCGACTGTCGATGAAGGTTGGTACACGGAGGAGGAGCCGAGCGCCATCGAGACGACCCTCGAACCGGAGCGCGCGAAAGAAATCATCACGACCAACGACTCGCCCGACGTCCCGTTCGAGCAGTCGATCAATCCGTACCGGGGATGCGAGCATGCGTGCCCCTACTGCATGTCGGGCGATACGCCTGTCTTGATGGCGAATGGAGCAACGAAGCCGATCGCTAAATTGCGTCCCGGCGACCGCATCTTCGGAACGGCCCGAAGGGGCCGCTACATCCGCTATGTACAGACGGTGGTGTTGGCGCAGTGGTGTGTCCTGAAACCGGCGTATCGTGTTTCGCTCGAGGACGGCACTCAGCTCACGGTTGGCGCCGACCATCGCTTCCTTACGCAACGCGGTTGGAAGTTCATTACGGGCACCGAACAGGGCCGTAGACGACGGCCTCATCTCACGCTTAACAGCGAATTGCTCGGAACCGGAGCGTTCAGCGCTCCTGTGCAACAGGATTCTAGCTACCGTTCCGGTTATCTGTGCGGACTCATTCGTGGCGACGGAACCATCGGGTTAGAGGGACATCGGGGGGCAGACGGCCGTCGCCTTGAGCAGACGTGGTTCAGGTTGGCGCCGTGCGAGCAGGAAGCGCTTGAGCGTGCTCGCAAGTGGCTCTCATATCAGTACGCTGAGACTCAGCGATTTCAGTTCGGTGCGGGGGCCGTGCGTGCCATGCACGCCATTGGAACCCAAATGCGCGCCGACGTAAGCCGCATTCAAGAGTTGATCGCGTGGCCTGATACACCGGACCGTGAGTGGCAAGCCGGTTTTCTTGCGGGGATCTATGATGCCGAAGGCCGCTACTCGGGCGGCATCCTCCGTATAGCCAATACCGACTCCCGAATTATCAACCGGATCCGCGATGCACTGCGCACGTTTGGATTTAGCTCTGTCGTGGAGCACGTTTCGCACGAAGTCACCAAGTGCATCGATGTCGTGCGCGTGCGCGGCGGACTGCGTGAACACCTGCGGTTCTTCCATCTGACCGGGCCGGCGATATCACGCAAGTGCGACATAGCGGAGCAGGCCGTAAGGAGCGCGGCGCAGCTTCGGGTCGTCGGCATCGAGCCTCTGGGTAACGCGATGCGCCTGTACGACATCACAACCGGAACGGGCAATTACATCTCGAACGGCGTGATCAGCCACAACTGCTACGCAAGACCGAGCCATGCCTACATGGGCCTCTCGCCCGGTCTCGATTTCGAGACGCGCATCTTCTACAAGCAGGACGCAGCGCGAGTGTTGGAAGCGCAGCTCGCGCGCCCGGGGTACGTCTGCAAGCCGATTACCATCGGTGCCAACACGGACCCGTATCAGCCGGCCGAGCGCCGCATGAAGATCACACGCGCACTGCTGGAGGTGTTGGCACGCACCCGTCACCCGGTAACAGTGATTACCAAGAGTTCGCTGGTGCTGCGCGACCTCGATCTGCTTGCCGACCTCGCGCGTGATGGCCTGGCGGGGGTCGGAGTCAGTGTTACCTCTCTCAACAGGGACCTAAAACGGGTGATGGAACCCCGCGCGGCATCGCCGCAGGCCCGTTTGCGGGCGGTGAAAGAACTAAACGCTGCCGGCGTGCCCACGGGAGTGCTGGTCGCGCCGGTGATTCCCGCACTCACCGACCACGAGCTCGAGGACATCCTCGCCGCATCAGCAGAAGCGGGCGCACGCTGGGCGGGCTACGTGCTGCTGCGCCTGCCGTACGAGATCAAGGACCTGTTCCGCGAGTGGCTGGCGGAGCACTTTCCCGAGCGCGCCGCGCACGTCATGTCGGTGCTGCGCGAGATGCGCGGCGGCCGCGACAATGATCCGCGCTTCGGCTCGCGCATGCGTGGCACCGGGGTCTATGCGCAGCTGCTCAGGAACCGCTTCCAGCTCGCCTGCAAGCGACTGAACCTGAACGCCTCGGGACGCGACGTGCCCAACACCAAGTTGTTCAGGCCGCCGACTCCGCCCGGCGCGCAGATGACCCTCGGTTTGTAGCTATCCGTGCCTCGTGAGCAGCACGTGCGTCGCGCGCGCCGTCGGCGTGTGCCCGGTGCAGCGGTAGCCCAGCTTCAAGAGGTCGATGCCGCTGAACAGCGCCTCGCCGGACCCGAGGACGACCGGCGCGATCGCGACGTGCACCTCGTCGATCAGCCGCCCCTGGAGGTACTGGCGGACGGTGCTGACGCCGCCGCCGACGCGGACGTCCTGGCCGCCTGCGGCCTCACGCGCCTGGCGCAGCGCCGACTCGATGCCATCGGTCACGAAGTGAAACGTCGTGCCGCCCTGCATGGTGAGAGGCCGGCGCGGGTGGTGCGTGAGGACGAACACCGGCGTGTGGTAGGGCGGATCGTCGCCCCACCAGCCGCGCCAGGATTCGTCGGGCCACGGGCCGCGCACGGGCCCGAACATGTTGCGCCCGAGGATCCAGGCGCCGACGTTTGCGAAGCTGCGTGCCGCGAAGTCATCGTCGATGCCGGTCTCGCCGCCCTCGGTGCGCAACATGCGCTGCGCCGCGGTGCGGGTGGCGAATATCCACTCGAACATCGCGAGGCCACCCACGCCCAGCGGATTCTCGAGGCTCTGGTTCGGTCCGGCCCCATAGCCGTCGACCGACAGCCCGAAGGCCTGTACGCGCAGTTTGGACATCTCTCCGCTCCTTAGTCCGGGATCTCCGGCTCCACGAGCTTCGCCAGCTG
>JANWKL010000133.1 GCA_025451375.1 Steroidobacteraceae bacterium | reverse complement strand
GGCCACGCTTTCGCAACCTGAAAGAACGCACCTGATGATTCAATTGTCCTCGGCTGTTGAAGCTCTTTGCGGCGCGTCCTTCCCCAGGCGAATTCCGGTCCCCTGTGTGACGAGCCGACTGCAGCTGCGTCCGTTTTGTGAGGGTGACATCGCGAGCATAGCTGCGCTTTTGGCCGATCAAGAGGCTACGACGTTTATCGGAGGCACGAAGTCGAACGGCGCAGCCGCAGACTCGGTGCGCCACATGCGCGACGCATTTATCGCACGCGGCTGGGGCACGCTCGCGGTTGTGCAACGTTCCGATAACGCGTGCATTGGGTACTGCGGTGTTCGGCCGTTGACCGGCACTCCGTATGTCGAACTCGCCTTTGCTCTCGAGCGAACGAGTTGGAATCTCGGCTATGCCACCGAAGCCGCTGGGGCTTCGCTCGATCTGGCGTTTAGCAACCTAGCGGTTGCGTCGATTGTCGCTACTGTGTACCCCAGCAACTGCGCGAGTATCAGAGTGCTTACCAAACTCGGGATGTCCCTTCACGGTTCCGTTTTTGGCGTTTGGCCCAGAAGTTCCGCGCTCCTATATGCGCTGGAACGAGCGGCGTGGCTGATGCTCTCCAAGGCGACCGGAGCGCAATGACAGCGCTATTTACCCGGTGATTAACTCAGAAACTAAGTCGCAGCGATAAGCCAAGGCACGAGTTGCAAGGCGCGATCCGGTAGGAATCCTAGGTTTATCTGGCACATACACGCGCCGACATCCCGCATGGCTCTACTTGCCGCGCCCTCAAGTCCTCAGGCAAGAACGCGATTGCGGCAATGCAACAATTCCCTCTTCAGGAAGGCACACTCGCCTGAAATAACAACAAGATACTTGTCATAAGTGCACGAAAAGGCACATTATGTGACGTGGCTCACAAGAACCAGAATGCAGAGCTGGCCGCACCAGCCGACCCCGACGCCCTTGCCGACGCCATTGAGTCGTTGTTTCAACCTCTGGCGCGAATGTTGGTGCGACAGGGCATTGGAGCGCGCAGTACGCTTGAGTTTGTTAAACGGGCGTATGTCTTGGCAACGATTGACGTGCTGAAGGAACGTGAACTGCCGACAACGACATCACGTCTTAGCGTTTTCACCGGCTTGACCTCTAGGGAAATTGACAACATCACCGGCTCCGCAAAGAGAGTCGGCGGCGGATCGCGGTCCGTAGCGGATCTCGCCGCGATCTTGATGATGGCTTGGCATGAGGATCCTCGCTACGCATTCACTTTGGCGGGGACGCCCTACGAGCTCGAGTACGAAGTTTCGGGCACCAAGCCAAGCTTTGTGGCGCTTGTGAGGGAGTTTGCTCCTGGCCATGACCCGAAAGAGCTACTCCAAGAGTTGGTACGCGGTGGGGCCGCGCGAATCAACCCGGAGACAAACCGTATTCAAGCCGTGTCGCGCGCATTTATCGCCCAGCCGTACTCCAAAGCCAGTGTGAAACGGCTTGAGCGTTTGCTTCGGAACTTTACCGACACGCTCTACGAGAATTTCCAAACACCGGAGGCGGAGGCGCGTCGGTTCGAGCGCAATGTGTTCGCTGACTTTGCAATTAGCGAAGAAGCCGAAGAGGCCTTTCGCACGACTGTTCGCACGCACGCACAACCATTCTTGGAGTCACTCGACAAGTGGTTACAGGAGCAACCTGTGGCCGCGGAGAACGGTCGACGAGTAGGCGTTGCTGTTTTTGGGTTCCTTGAACCCTATGAACAGAGCGCAGAAGTAGTCACAAACACTCCTGCGCGACCTAAGCGACTGCCCGGTTTTCCTGGCGTCGAGCGCTCTGTGAGCACCATTTCCTCTAGCGACCCCGAGATAGCTCGTGACCCGAACGAGCGACTTGGGGTTATTGATCGACAAAAAGATGACAAGGGAACTTAGATCATGAGAATTGATACTCGTCTGCGGTCATACGCGCCGCTCGCCACGCTGCTGTTGCTTGCTGCTGCGCCGACGGCTTGGGCTAGCATCCAGGGCAGTGGCATTCGCGCTGACCGGTCGATCCAGGGCAGCGGGATCCGCAGCGCCATGGCCAGAAGCATTCAGGGCAGCGGCATTCGCGCTGACCGGTCGATCCAGGGCAGCGGGATCCGCAGCGCCATGGCCAGAAGCATTCAGGGCAGTGGCATTCGCGCCGACCTGTCAATCCAGGGCAGCGGCATTCGCAGTGCCATGGCCAGAAGTATTCAGGGCAGTGGTATTCGCGCTGACCGGTCGATCCAGGGCAGCGGGATCCGCAGCGCCATGGCCAGAAGTATTCAAGGCAGTGGCATTCGCGCTGACCGGTCGATCCAGGGCAGCGGGATCCGCAGCGCCATGGCCAGAAGCATTCAGGGCAGCGGCATTCGCTCCAACTGGTCGATTCAAGGCAGCGGAATGCGCAGCGCCCCGACTTTCCGGCGGCAAATGTCAATGCACGCAATGGGCCGGCGACGCTAGGTTCAGGTCGCGACAGCGGTTACTAAATCGCTGAAAGCACTAGTCCGATAACTACGGGCGCCGGTCTCAAAGACGGCGCCCGTTTCATTTGCACAGTCGTTTGCGTCGCACGACTCCTTCAGGCCCCCGCCTGGGCGTGTGCGACGAGTTCCTCTCTCAACGCCTTGCGTAATATCTTTCCCACGTTCGTCTTCGGCAGCTCCTGCTTGAAGTACACGTGTTTGGGTACTTTGTAACCGGCGAGTGACTTGCGGCAGTAGTCCATCACGTCCTTTTCCGTCAGTGACGGATCCTTGCGCACCACGAATAACGCCACCACTTCGCCTGAGTGCTCATCGGGCTGCGCCACCGCAGCGGCTTCCAGGACGCCAGGGTGTGAGGCGATGGCCGCTTCCACCTCATTCGGATACACGTTGAATCCGGACACCAGGATCATGTCCTTCTTGCGATCCTCGATGTAGACGAAGCCGCGCTCGTCCATCCGGCCGACATCCCCGGTGCGTAGATACCCATCCGGCAACATGACCTTCGCGGTCTCGTCCGGCCGATTCCAGTAACCCATCATCACCTGCGGCCCGCGTACGCAGATCTCGCCCACCTTGCCGAGTTCCAGGTCCTTGCCATCGTCGTCCTTGATCGCAATCTCGGTGGACGAAATCGGCAAGCCGATCGAGCCGTTGAAGTCCGTACCCGGGGGATTGATGCACGCGGCGGGTGAGGTTTCCGTCAGTCCCCAGGCCTGCGTCAGCACATGGCCAGTCGCCTCTTTCCAGCGTTTGGCCACCGCCTCCTGCACCGCCATGCCGCCACCGAGCGAAATCTTCAGGCGGCTGAAATCCGCGCTCTTGAAGTCCGGCGAATTCAGCATGGCGTTGAACAGCGTGTTGACTCCACTCAGAAACTCACACGGGTAGCGTTTGAATTCAGCCATCATGGCCGGCAGATCGCGCGGGTTGATGATGAGGACGTTCTTTCCTCCCAGGCGCGCGAACAACAGGCAGTTACACGACAGCGCGAAGATGTGGTAGAGCGGGATCGCGGTGATGAGCACGGCGCCCTTCTCGTAGGACGTCTTCCCGAGCCACGCCTCAGCCTGCAGGGTGTTGGTGCTGACGTTGCCATGCGACAGCATCGCGCCCTTGGCCACCCCGGTCGTGCCGCCGGTGTACTGCAGGAAGGCCAGGTCCTGCGGTCCGACATCCACGTTCGTATACGTGAGTCTCGTGCCGGCCTTCACGGCGCTCTTGAACGAGGTGGACTTGGGGATGTTCCAGGCCGGCACCTGCTTGCGCACGTGGCGCACCACGTAGTTGACGATGTGCGACTTGGGGAACTTCAGGTAATCGCCTGCTGCAGTGACGAGCACGTGCTTAACGCCCGTACTGGCGAGCACCTTCTCGACCACGTGCGCGAAGTTCTCGATGACCACTATGCCCTTGGCGCCCGAGTCACTCAGCTGGTGCTGCAGTTCCGGTGCCGTGTAGAGCGGGTTGGTGTTGACGACGATGAGTCCGGCGCGCAGCGCCCCAAACAGGGCGATCGGGTACTGCAGGGTGTTCGGCAGCATGATGGCGATGCGGTCGCCCTTCGCGAATCCCGCCTGCTGCAGCCAGGCGGCGAAGCCGCGCGAGTACACCTCGAGCTGCCGGTAGGTTATCGATGCGCCCATCTGGATGAACGCCACGCGATCGGCATGTTCCGCGCAAGCCTTTTCAATCAGCTCCTTCAGTGAGCGCAGCTGCGCCTGGTCGACCTCGGCCGGCACGTGTGGCGGATAGGATTTCAGCCAGATCTTGTCCATCAGCGTCCCCCCATTTCGGTATTCTTCTTCAGGAGCGGCTTGAGGTAAGCCCACACGGTGTCGAGCACCGGGGGCTCGCCCTGGGCATTCGGATGCATGCCATCTTCCTGCATACGTGTCGGATCCAGCGCCACGCCGGCGAGTAGGAACGGCACCAGCGGCAGATCATATTGGTTTGCGAGGCTTGGGAACACGCGCGCGAACTCGTCGCTGTAGCGCGGTCCGTAGTTCGGCGGCATGCGGATCCCGATGAGCAGTACGTGCACGCCCTTGGCCTGTGCCAGCCGTGCCATGTGCGCGAGATTGTCGCGCGTCGTGGTGACGGGCAATCCGCGCAGACCGTCGTTGGCGCCCAGCTCCAGGATTACCGTTCCCGGCTGGTGCAGCTGCAGGGCCCGGGGCAGGCGCTCAAGCCCGCCGCTGGTGGTCTCACCACTCACGCTGGCGTTGACGACCTCGTATCCGTACCCTTGAGCCTTCAGTCGCGTCGCAAGCAGCGCGACCCAACCCTGCTCCGGCCGGATTCCGAACGCGGCGCTCAGACTATCGCCGAAGACAAGGATCGTACGGTCGGAAGCCACCGCGTTCTGGAGCGCGATGAACATCAACCCGATGCCCAGCGCCGCGGCACCCACCATTCGCAACAGCGTTCTCAAGGCGGAAGACCTCTGCAAGCAGGTTAGCAGTCCCGAAGGCTCGCTGACCATTGTCGACGGCGTGTCCTTTGACATTGCCGCCGGCGAATCGGTGGCGGTGGCTGGCCCTTCCGGCGCGGGCAAGTCCACGCTGCTCGCGCTCCTCGCGGGCCTGGATCTGCCCACCGGCGGCAGGGTCTGGCTTGATGGAGTGGACCTCACGACGCTCGATGAGGACGGCCGGGCGCGCTTGCGGGCCCAGCGTGTCGGCTTCGTGTTCCAGTCTTTCCACCTGATCCCGGCGCTCACCGCCCTTGAAAACGTCATGTTGCCGCTGGAACTTGCCGGCCGCCCGGATGCGCGCCCGGCGGCGTCCCAGACCCTGGAGCGCGTCGGCCTTAAATCGCGCACCGGACACTACCCGCGCCAGCTCTCCGGCGGCGAGCAGCAGCGCGTGGCCATCGCGCGCGCGTTCGTGACGCGTCCGGCGGTGCTGTTTGCTGATGAGCCGACCGGCAACCTCGATACCGCCACGGGCGCGCGGGTCGGGGAGTTGTTGTTCGAGTTGAACGCCAATGCGCATACGACCCTCGTTCTCGTCACCCACGATGCCTCGCTCGCGGCGCGCTGCGCCCGCGCCTTGCACATGGAAGCCGGCCGCGTGGTATGAGAGTCCTGTCGCTGGCGTTGCGCACCCTCTTGCGCGAGCTACGCTCCGGGGAACTCGGCGTGCTGTTCCTCGCGCTCACCGTCGCCGTGGCATCACTCACGGGTGTCGGGTTTCTCGTCAGCCGTATCAGCGCGGCGGTCGCGATACAGGCCAGCTCGGTGCTGGCGGCGGACCTGCGCCTGGGCTCGCCGCAGCCCGTCAGCGAAACCTACTTCGCGGAAGCGGCGCGCCGCGGGCTGCGCAGCGCGCGCAGCACCTCGCTCCTGTCGGTGGTGTTCAACGGGGACGCGAGTCAGCTCACCAACGTTGCAGCGGTGACCACCAACTATCCTCTGCGCGGGCGCTTGCTCATCGCCAGCGAGCCGTTTGCGCCGGGAGCAGTGGCGACCGGCATCCCGGCGCCCGGGGAGGTGTGGCCGGACTCGCGGCTGCTGGCCGCCGTGGGCGGCAAGGTTGGTGGGCAGCTCTCGATCGGGGCGGCGAACCTTAAGGTCACGCAGGTGTTGATCTCCAAGCCCGACCAGGGCGGCACGTTCGCGGAGCTGGCGCCGAGCCTCCTGATGAATGCCGCGGATCTGCCAGCCACGCGCCTGATCGAACCCGGTAGCCGCGTCAGCTACGGAGCGCTCTTTGCCGGCGAGCGCGCCGACGTTGAACTCTTCAAGACCTGGCTCACCGCCGCCAAGGGTCACGGCGAGCGGCTGCGCGATATTACCGATGCCAGTCCGCAGGTGCGCAACGCGGTGGATCGGGCCGGGCGCTTTCTCACCCTGGCGAGTCTGGTCAGCGTGCTCCTGTGCGCGATCGCGGTCGCGATGGCCGCGCGTCGCTATGTGCATCGCCACCTGGATACGGTGGCACTCCTGAAGACCCTGGGCGCCACGCGTAACTTCACTCTGGCGCTGTCCTTAGCGCAGCTTCTGGTGATCGCGCTCGCTGCCGCGATGGCGGGCTCACTGCTCGGCTTCCTGGCGCAGGAGTGGCTGTTGCAGGCGATCAAGGGGCTGCTCGCGGTCACCGATCTCCCGGCGGCGAGTGTCATGCCCATCGCGATCGGATTTGCGGCCGCGATCGCCGTGCTCGCCGGCTTTGCGCTGCCGCCGCTGTTGCAACTGTCGCGGGTGCCGGCGCTGCGGGTGTTGCGACGCGACGTCGGCCCGCCGCCACCGTTTATCCTTCTCGCCTTTGGACCGGCGATCGCGGTGGTGCTGGCGCTGATCTACTGGGTGGTGCGCGACGTCAAAGTGTTCGCGTACTTCACCTTAGGGCTTGCGGTGTTCGTGGTGTTGCTGGCCCTCACCGGGCTGGCCCTGGTGTACCTTGCCGGGCGGCTGCGCGGGCGTGTCGGTGTTGCCTGGCGCTACGGCGTCGCAAACCTGAGCCGCCGGCGTGCCGAGAGTGTCGTGCAGCTGGTGGCCTTCGGCGCCGGCATCATGGTGCTCCTGCTCCTCGGCATCATCCGCGACGACCTGAACAGCGACTGGCGGCGCACGCTGCCGGCGGATCTGCCGAACTACTTCTTCGTCAACATTCCACCGGCCGAGCGGGAGAACTTCATCCGTTTCGTTACGGCGCAGGGCGCCCGTACCACACGCGTGCTGCCCATGATCCGCGGCCGCCTGACGCTGATAAACGGCCATCCGGTCGAGAGCGTGCGCGCGGGAGCTGAGCGCGAGCGCGGCGGCGATGAGACCTTCGCCACCCGCGAACAGAATCTCACTTGGGGAGCAGATCTCGGGGCTGACAATCGCATCGTGGCAGGTCAGTGGTGGAGCGCAGCGGATGCCGGTAAGCGGCTGGTCTCGCTCGCCACGGAGTTCCAGGATTCCCTGGGCGTCAAAGTGGGCGACAAGCTGACATTCGACATTGCCGGTGAGACGCTGGAAGCCACCGTTGCCAGCATCCGCAAGGTGAAATGGGACAGCTTCCAGCCGAATTTCTTCATCATGTTTCCGCCGGGAGTCCTCGAAGGCGCGGCCGGCACCTACATGACGAGCGCCTACGTGACGCCCGGTACCGCGCATTCGCTGGCGCAGCTGGCGCGGCGATTCCCCAGCGTGTCGATTTTCGACATCCAGGAACTTCTGGCCCAGGTGCGCTCGGTGCTCGACAAGGCGGCGCTCGCGGTGCAAAGCGTGTTTGTCTTCACGCTGTTCGCAGGACTCACGGTGCTGCTCGCGGCGGTGCAGTCGAGCCGCGATGAACGGCGCTATGAAAGTGCCATGCTGCGCACGCTCGGCGCGAGCCGCGCCACGGTCGTGCAGGGCGTACTTGCCGAGTTCATCACCCTGGGGGGCCTGTCGGGGTTGATTGCCGCCATCGGGGCCTCCATCGCAGCGTATTTTCTCACCACCCAGTGGCTCGAACTGCACTACACCTTCAAGCCCTCGATCTGGGCCATCGGCATCTGCGGTGGGGCGCTACTGGTGGCGACGGGAGGCTGGCTCGCGACGCGTAACGTGGTCAATCAGCCGCCGCTGACGACACTGCGAGCCTGAGGTCGTGCCTAACGGGCGACGCCGATCGTGACCCAGGAGTCCGGTTCGGTATCACCGCGCCAGGTGATCCCCTCGATGGTGAACTGATAGGCGCCGGGGCCGAGCGCTGAACTGTTGAAGGCGACGCGCAGGTTGCCGTTCGAATCCTTGGCGAGATTGGTGATGACCGCGACGCGCCCCTGGTCGATGCGATCGATGGTCACCCGGAATCCGTGGAACGGTGAGCGCGACTCGTCGATCTTCAGATCCGCAAGCTGCGCCGCTCCGCCGCCGATGGTGATCGCCGGGGTGTTGGATGCACCCGAGCGGCTCGGCAGTACGCGGATCTCGCGGGTGCTGGTGGCCGGATCAAGCGGCTGTTCCAGTACCTGCTTCTTCAGCGCCGTGATCTGGCTGCTCTTGCCGGCGTTGCTGCCGATGACCATGAGCAGTGCGATACCCAGAACGGCGACGCCCGCGGCCAGCCCGATGGTCAACTGCGGTTTTTGCCAGGCAGGTTTAGCCTTCTCCTGCCACGGCTCCGGTTTGCCAGCCGCTTCCAGCAGGCGCAGGCCCGCATTGACGCGCTCCGGCAGGCCGATCTCATCCAGGAGCTCCGGATTCTCGTGGCAGAAGTGCTCGAACTCGGTGGCGCCTTTCAACGGCAGGCGCCCGGAAAGATAACGCTCCACCACCTGGTTGCGGGCGACGAAATCGCGATCCATCGGCACCGCGGCCGGTACCACTGTTGCGGTCGGAGCGGGAGCCGAAGCCGGAGCCGGCGCTTGCGCGCGCGCAATCACGGGCGCAGCGGCAGGCTTCACCGTCGGCGGTGCACTGCGGGTGACGGGAGCCTTCGGTGTTACTGGCGCGGCGCGGACCGGGGCAGCCGTTGCACTCGTCGCAGCGGAAGGGGTGGGTTTCTTCGCGAGGGCCGCGGATTCACGCGCGCTCGCCCAGCTCGCAAGGCTGGGGGCGTCGACTACGGGTGGCTTGACCGGAGCGCTCTCGGCCGCGGCCTTCACGGACGGCGCGGCTTGTGCAGGTGAAGCCGGCGCAGGCGCCGCTGGCACAGGTGCCGCCGGCGCCACGCCCTTGTGGTTCGCATGCCGCGCGGCGGCGGCGAGTTTGGTCGCGGCGGCTGACAGCGATGCCGTGCTCGCGAGCGGCACCATGGTGGCTCCCGGCGCGGGAGTTGGCACGGGCGACGGGGTCGCGGCGGCTTTTACGGTCGGTGCGGGTGTCGACGCAGACGCGCTCGTCAGCAGCCGGTCAACATCCTTTGGATCTTCCAGTGTCAGCTCAGGTTCAACGACCTGCGGCGTCGTGGTCGCCGGCGCTGACAGAGTCGGGGGCGCCTGCGGTTCCGGAGGTGCGGAGGCCAGATGCGCGTCGGGCCCGAACAGCGTTTCAGGGTTGATGAATTCGATGCCAGTCGCGTCCACCGACTTGACCGGCGCCGATGCCGGCTGCGCGGCAACGGCCGGCGACACCGGAATGTCCAGGGGCTCCTCGACCGGCAGGTCGGAGAGGAGTTCCAGCGTGGGACGAGACGCGGCTTCCATGCCTGCCATCTAAGCAACGTGCCGGCCGGACGGCTTCGTTATGGCTCACAGATCAGGCGACGGCCCTTAGGTTTGTGACCCAGGTCTCACTTGTAAGCTCCTCGAGCCGCTGAGGAAATACTCCACCTTGTCGCGATAGGTGCGTGACAGCTTCAGCTCGTGGCCGCCCTCGAGCGTCAGGAAGTACTCGCCGTTCATATGCGCGCGCAGGCTCTTCACCAGCCGCAGGTTCACGATGGTGGAGCGGTGGACGCGCTGGAACAGCTTCGGATCCAGCAGATCCTCGAGCTCTTTCATGGTGCCGCGCAGGATGTGCGTGTTGCCGGCCGCGTGCACGCACATGTAGTCGCCGGCCGCGTCCACCCACTGGATGGCCGCGATCGGCACGCGCACGGTCTCGCGTCCCTGGCGGATGGGCAACACTTCCGGATGCCGTCCGGCGATGGCCTTGCGCCCGTGAGCCAGGATTTCATCGAGTGCGAGTTCACCGCAGCCGGTGATGTCGGCAATGATTTCCAGCAGGCGATCGCGCTGGCCCAGGGCGCGGGTGGCACCCAGGTGCTCACGCACGCGCGCAAGCGCCGCCACGAAGCGCACGTCATCAATCGGCTTCAGCAGATAGTCGACCGCGCGCGCTTCGAATGCCTGGATCGCGAATTCATCGTAAGCGGTGACAAACACTACCAGCGGCATGGATTCCTGCGGCACCTGCGCCACCACCTCGAGCCCCGACATGCCGGGCATCTGGATGTCGAGAAAGATCAGGTCCGGCTGGTGCTGCTGGATGGCGCTAAGCGCTTCGCGCCCGTTGGCGCACTGGGTCAGAATCTCAAAGTCGCTCGCGGCGCGCAGCCGGATCTCGATGCCACGCCGTGACAACGCCTCATCATCCACGATGATGGTGCGGATGCTCATCGGCGTGCCCCGCCGAAGGCCCGCGCCGCCGGCGGGCCTTGCGAGGCCGGGTCAGCCGCAGGTTCCGTCAGTTCGAGCGGCAACCCCATATCGACCCGCAGACCCGGATGGCTGTTCAGCACTGTGAAACGGCAGCGCTCACCATAGAGCACCGCCAGGCGCTCGCGGGTATTGCGCAAGCCCACGCCGCGGCGCGCGCCGTCCGGGATGTCCTCGCGCAGGCCCGGGCCGTCATCGATAACCGAAAGTTCGAGTAGCCCCTCGCGGGTGCGCCCTTCGATGCGCACCATGCCGCCCTGTTCGCGCGCGGAGATCGCGTACTTGAGCGAATTCTCGAGCAACGGCTGCAGCAGCAGGCTCGGCACCAGGGCTTCCAGGGCCGGCGCATCGATGGCGTATTCAAGCCGCAGCCGCTCGCCGAAACGCAGCCGCTCGGTACCGAGGTACAGATCCAGTGCTTCGATTTCCTGGCGCAGCGTGACTTTTTTCATCGGGTCCTGGTCAAGGGTGTAGCGCAGAAATTCTGACAGGCGCGTGACGGCGTGGTTGGCGGTGCGATTCTGGTTGTCGATGATGAGCGTCGAGATGGCGTTGAGTGTGTTGAAAAGAAAATGAGGATTCAGCTGGTACCGCAGCATTTTAAGCTGCGCTTCCTGCGCCAGCGCCACCGCCTTCAGCATCGCCGCTTCCTGTTTGCGTTGTGACTCGTAGAACTTGATGCCGAAGTACAACACGCTCCAGCACAACAGCAGGTACATCGTCGACAGCGAGCCGCCGAAGAATTCGAACAGCGTCTGGGCCTGCCAGTCCGGCTCGATTAACTGCTTGTAGGAGAGATTGATGACGAAGCGCAGCGCCAGCGCGGTGACATAGCAGGTGGCCAGCACGCCTACGATCATGGTGCGCGGGCTGCGGCCCCACAGGCGCTGGTAGATGTAGCGCATGGGCATCGACAGCAAAAACCCCGCGACCGCGGACACCGCGATGACGCGTGCGTAGGCCGCGGGCTTCTCGTACAGGAGCGCCCCGAAATACTGGGTAACGAAATACGCCGCCCAGCCGGCTGCGTGCAGGCTCCAGAACAGAACGTTGCGGTTGGTGCGCAGCTGTTCGATGGTCGGCATTTTCATAGGAGATCGCCGCCCCATAGTACAGCCGCGGCAGCCCATGAAAGCTTAGGGCATTTAAAAGGACCGGTCGCGGTGGGCCGGCGCAGCCGCGACTCGCTTTGTCGCAGCACTTCCGGGGGGGAGCGGCGTTTTTTTGAAAATCAGGCCGGGGCGGGCGCCCGCAGCAGGATATCCATGAGCTGCGGCTGGGAGAGGGCGCTCCCCTGGGCGAAATCGCAGCCAATGGCGGTCAGCCACTGCAGCGCCGCCTGGGACTCAATTCGTTTGGCCGCGCAATGAATCCCCAGGACCTTCACCGCCTGCACGGTGGCGATCACCAGCGCCTGCGAGAGCTTGTCCTTCAACGCGTTCGCCGTCAGCTTGTGATCGAGTTTGACGAGCCGCACTGCCTTGGAGCGCAACAGCGGCAGCACCTGGGAGTCGAAGGAGAAATCATCCACCACCACCCAGGAGCCGGCCTTCTCGCACTGGGTGATGAAACGCTCCACCAGCGCACGGCGCTGTGTGCACAGCGCCTCGGTGATCTCAAAACCCAGCACCTCGGGTGATAGTCCGTTGTTGTTCAGGGTTCCGGCCATGCGCTGCACGAAACGCTCATCCTCGAGCGTCGCAATCGACAGGTTGACCGTGAAGCTGGTCGGCTGCGAACTCCAGCCGCTGCGATGCGCGGCAAGCCAGGTCACCAGACGCTGCAGGATGAGGGCATCGGTTGCGGTCGTGCGGGCCTGCACCTGGAAGCGGCGGCTCTGTCCCCCGGCGCGCAGCTTGCCGAACTGCACGACCTCGAGAATGAGCTGTGATTCGCCCGCGGTGACGACACCGGCAGCCGCCAGCGGTGCCGCGGTGGCCGGGATCACTGGCGGCGTCGGCGTCTGCGGCTGGATCGTACGCGCTCTTTGAACTGCGGCGCTGACCCGTGAAGCCGTCGAAGCTGATGGCGCGGGACGTACCGGCGCCGCGCTCACGGCCGGCGCGGCCTTTGTGACCGGTGGTGGGTTCACCGGCGCGGCACGCAATACCGGAGGTGCCGGAATGAAATCCAGCAGCAGGGCATCGTGCGGCTCTTCTGCGGTTTCGTCCGGGGCGGGCGGGTCGTCTTGCAGGGAAGGGGTTGTCGTTGCCGCGGCAACGGCTGCCGGTGCAGATCGCACCGGGGGCACCTCAGGGGGCAGCTCGAACTCGAGCAGATCGTGCACTTCCTGGGGCGAAATCCCCGAAGCCGCATCCGAACCAGACGCCACCGCGGCGGGTACGACCGCAGCGGGTGTTGGGTTTGGGGCCATGGGCGGGGTTGCCGACTCCGCGAGTTCCAGAATGGCAAGCGACGGCACGGAGGTGGTGGAAAGACCAGCAGGCTTCATCAGCACCGCGAGGCGCTGCATGATGGCTCGTACGGCGGGGGCAGCGACGCGCTCCTGGGCGCCTTCGCCCATCGACTTCACGTCGGTGAGCACCATCACCAGTCCGACCGCAGTGCCCGAGGGCGTGCGAACCGGAAGGAACAGAGCGTAGCGCCCGTCCTCGAGCCCGCTTTCGTGGATCGTCAGGGACTTGTTGGCGCTGAGTTGGTCGAAGCCATCCACCATCAGGGCATGCTCGTCAGGTCCGAGCGCACCTTCATTCAGCCACTGCACGCTGCCTTCCGCATCCCACACCGAAATGGACTGCATGCGGCGCAGTGCGAGAGCGTCTTTCAGCTGCCGGCCGAGCGACTCCACGGTTGCCGGAGCCGAATCCACGAGCGCGCGCGCGGCGTGCGCCGGTGTGGCGGGAGTCTGATCGTAAGAACGCACGGCCGTGACTTTGTGTCGCAAGAGACTTTGCTTCCGTCCGTAGGCTTGAGCAGGACAGGCGTCCATCGCCCGTCACAATGCAGTGAGGGTGGCAGCGTGGCGCGGGCTGCGCCGTGATTTCCCTCGCGGTTCTGTTCGCAAAACAGCGACAGGCGCGCGCGCCCGCGCCTCGTTTGTCATAAGCCCGGGCACCACCGAGCCGGCGAAAGCCCGGCCGCTCAGCTTCCTCGCGAAGTGCTCGGCTGCTGAGGTGATTGCAGCGGGTGCGCATCGAGCCACGCCTTTCGCCGGCGGAAACGCAGCTGGTGTCCGCGAAAATCGCTGGAAGCGATTTTCGCCAACGGACTAGGCAGGATTCGCGCCGGCGATGAAGTCGCGCTTGCCGAGCTCGACACCGTTGTGCCGCAGGATGTCGTAGGCAGTGGTGACGTGGAACAGCACGTTGGGAATGGCCCAGACTTGCAGATACGCCAGTCCCTTGAAGTCGAGCGTCCGATCCCCGCCCGCGGGCACCTTGATGTCGCGGTCTTCGGAACCTTCCAGGGCGCTCGCCGGAATGCTCTTCATGTAGTCGATGGTGGCGGCGATGCGCGCGCGCAGTTGCTCGAACGAGGTCTCGTTGTCTTCGAAGCGGCGCGGTTCCTGGCCGGCAAGCCTGGCGATTGAATTCTTCGCAATGTCGCACGCGATCTGCACCTGCCGGGTGAGGGGCAGCATGTCAGGCGCGAGCCGTGCGGCGAGCAGCACCGCCGGCTCGAACTTGCGGGTCGTGGCATTGGCCAAACCCTTGTCGAGGATTGCGGACAGATTTCCGAGCGTATTGGAAAACAGCCCAACCGACATCGCGTGCATGGAGATTTTCATGGGTCGAAGTCTAGCCGAGTGGGGCTGGTGTGTATGCCTCCCGGGTGAAACAATAGCGTCTCTCTAAAGGGAGATTGCAGCAGCCATGAACCTGATTTGGACACCTGCTCAGCTGGCGATGCTTGCCAAGGTCATCGATCTGAATGGCTTCTCCTCCGCCGCGCGGGCGCTCGGGGTGCCGAAGGCGGCGGTGAGTCGCGCCGTGGCGGACCTCGAGAAGAGCCTGGGAGTCCGCGTACTCGAGCGCACCACGCGGCGCATATCGCTCACGCAGGCAGGAAGGCTGATCTACCCGCATGCGAAACGCGTGAGCGAGGAGTCAGACCTCGCGCGCTCCAGCATCGTGAAGCTGCAGGCACCGGAGGCGCGCCCGCTGCGCGTGGCCGCTGATCCGACTTACGGGCGCGTGCTGCTGTCGCCGCTGGTGCCGCGATTCCTCGAGGCATTCGCGCATGTACCGCTGGAGGTGGCGCTCGACGCGCGGCAACTCGCCGCCGGTGAATGGGACGTTGCGATCCGCACCCATCCGCCAGCGGATGAGACCGTCAAACAGCGCCTGCTCGGGGCGCCGCCGGCGCTCCTGTGTGCGACCCCGGCCTACCTTACGCAGCACGGCACGCCGGAGCGACCGGATGAGCTGCGCGGCCACGATCTCTTGACGCCGGACGCCGCCGAATTGCCGGAGTTTCGGCTGCATCTGTCGCGCGGCTCCCAGCGGGCCGAGGTGCCTCTCACTCCGAAGCTGGCGGTGGACGATCCGGCGGTCCTGCACGCGGCGACCGCGGCCGGCCTCGGCATTGGTCTCTTGCCGGAGTTCCTGTGCCGGCAGGGGCTGGCGACCGGACGCCTGAAAGCGGTGCTGCCGGAGTGGGCCGTGCCACCCGCGGCGGCGCTCTACGCCCTGTTCCCGGCGGCGCTGGAGTCGGATGCCCGTGCGCAGCAGTTCGTGGACTTCCTGGGGGCCAACATCGTGCCGGCGCTGGCGCTGCCGGCCGCGCGCCATTAGGCTGAGGTTAGCCGGCGACACTAGAAAAAAAAGGGGACTGATCATGTACCGAGCGCCAGTGCGTGATACGCGCTTCGTTCTGGAGGAACTTCTGGGCAGCTCGAGCCTCGCTTCGTCCCCGCTCCTTCACGAGTACTCGGACGAACTCGCGCAATCGGTGCTCGAGGAGGCGGCGCGCTTTGCCGAATCGGTGCTCGATCCCCTGAATCGCCCGGGCGACACCAACGGCGCGCGCTGGACCCCTGAAGGGGTCGTGACGACACCGGGATTTCGCGAGGCCTATCAGCAGTTTGCGCAAGGCGGGTGGCCGGCGCTCGGCTCGGACCCGGAGTATGGCGGCCAGCGCGTACCGCGCGCCCTCAACACCGCGGTCGGGGAATACTGGGGCTCTTCCAACCTCGCCTTCAAGTTAGGTCCGATGCTCACCCACGGCGCGGTGCATGCGCTCGAGCTGTGCGGCTCCCCGGCGCAGAAGCACCAGTACCTGCCGAAGATGGTGAGCGGTGAGTGGACCGGCACGATGGTGCTTACCGAACCGCAGGCGGGCTCGGACCTGGGTCAGGTGCGAACCCGCGCCACGCCCGACGGCGATCACTACCGTCTCTTTGGGCAGAAGATTTTCATCACCTGGGGCGACCACGACCTGACACCCAACACCATTCATATGGTCCTGGCGCGCATCGACGGCGCGCCGCCCGGGGTCAAGGGGATCTCGTTGTTCATCGTGCCGAAGGTGCTGGTGAACGCCGATGGTTCCCTGGGTGCGCGCAACGATGTGCGCTGCCTGTCCATCGAACACAAGCTCGGCATTCACGCCAGTCCCACCTGCGTGCTGG
>JANWKL010000132.1 GCA_025451375.1 Steroidobacteraceae bacterium | reverse complement strand
TGCGCGCGGAAGGCTACGAGGTCGCACCGACCTATGAGGATGCTGACGTCGTGGTCGTCAACACCTGCGGCTTCATCGATGCCGCGGTGGATGAATCCCTCGATGCCATCGGCGAGGCGCTGGAAAAGAATGGCCGCGTGATCGTGACCGGCTGTCTGGGAGCCCGGCCCGAGCGCATCCTCGAGCGCCACCCGCGCGTGCTCAAGGTCACCGGTCCCCATGCCTACGAGGACGTCGTCGGCGCAGTGCACGAACACCTGCCGCCGCAGCACGAACCGTTCTTTGATCTCTTGCCGCCGCAGGGAATCCGCCTGACGCCGCGGCACTACGCGTATCTGAAGATCGCGGAAGGGTGCAACAACAAGTGCAGCTTCTGCATCATCCCGGCCATGCGCGGGCGTCTCGCGAGCCGGCGCATCGACGAGGTGCTGCGCGAGGCCGAGCGCCTCGCCGCCGCGGGCGTGAAGGAGCTCCTGGTCATCTCGCAGGACACCAGCGCTTATGGCGCCGACCTGCGCTACGCGCCCGCGCACTGGCGCGGCGGCAGCTACGAAACTCGCTTCCTCGACCTCGCGCGCGGGCTCGCCGAGCTTGGCATCTGGATCCGCCTGCACTACGTCTACCCGTACCCGCACGTCGACGCAGTGATGCCGCTCATGGCCGAACGCCGCATCCTCCCGTACCTCGACGTACCCTTCCAGCACGGCAGCCCCACCGTGCTCAAGCGCATGCGCCGCCCCGCGCACGCGGAAAACACCCTCGCGCGCATCCGCGCCTGGCGCACCGCGTGCCCGGAGCTGACCCTGCGCAGCACCTTCATCGTGGGCTTCCCGGGTGAGACCGAGGCGGAATTTCAGCAACTGCTCGACTGGCTCGAGGAGGCGCAGCTGGATCGCGTCGGCTGCTTCAAGTATTCCCCGGTCGAGGGCGCCGTCGCCAACGCGCTCCCCGATCATGTGCCGGCCGCGGTCCAGGAAGAGCGCTACGCGCGCTTCATGGAGCGCGCGGCGCTCATCAGCACCACGCGACTGGCGGCGCGCGTCGGCAAGCGCATGCGGGTGCTGGTGGACTCGGTCAACGACGGCGAGGCAATCGCGCGCAGCGAAGCGGATGCGCCGCAGATCGATGGCGTGGTACGGATCAGCGGGAAGAACATCGCACGGTTACAGGCCGGCGAGTGGGCCGACGTCAGGATCGTCGCCTCCGACAGCTACGATCTCACTGGCCGCCTCACGGATTGAGGCGGCCAGTGGTTCGATTGAGCTGACTTCAGCTCGCGCTCATTCCCAGGGACTTCATGATATCGGCCGCCTGGGCCTTGATCGCCTGGGCCTTGCCCACGGCGGTGGTGAAGTCGCCGGACGCAGCCGCGTTCGAAGCGTCGGTCCAACCCGCCTTCATCGCATCAAGCCCCGACTTGGCGGCCGCAAGGCCGTCCTTGGTGACTCCCGCGGGCAGGTGATGCGACTTCGACAGGATGTCGACACGGCTCTGGATCGCCGCGACCATGTTCGGCGTGTCGGTCGACAGCGGACCCCAGGCATCCTTCGCCTGTGAGGCGGCGGCTTCGGTGTCCTTCTGCTTGGCGTCAGCGGTGTCTTTCAGGCCGCTGATCGCGGTGCCGAGAGCAGGTGCTGCGGCCAGCACGCCCTTGTAGTCGCCCTTGGCGAGGCTGTCCTTCACGCCCGCAAGCTGCGTCTCAACGGCTTGCAGCTGATCGGGCGCGTACTTCTGGGCGGTGTCATGGATGTTGGCCAGCGCGGACTGCGCGCTCGCGAGTGCTTTTTCAGCCGGTTCCTTCTGGCCGGCGCAGCCGACCATGATCAGGGCGGCCAGCGAAGCCAGTAGCCAGGCAGATTGCTTTTTCATTTTCGTAGGATCCTCTAGTTAGGTGTTAGCCGGTTAGGGAATACGCAGTTTCTGACCCGGCGAAATCTTGTTGGGGTCGCTCAACACGTCGCGGTTGGCCTGGAAAATCTTCGTGTAGAGCGCCGGATCGCCGTAGTACTTCTGCGCGATCTTCGACAGCGTATCGCCCGCCACCACTACATGAGTCTGGGTGTAGGGATTGTTCGCTGCCGGAGGGGTCTTGTCATCCGCCATGATGTCCTCCGAATTGTGCCGAGCTTCCATTCGCTTACCTTCAGCGCGCCCGCTGTCACTGCAGCGCCGTTATCGTAGGTGTTTTTGAACCACGAGCGTCCGCTGTGCGAACCTCAAGGTTAACACGAAGCCTCGCGCGCGGCAGCGCGCACAGGGGGCGTCGACGATCGCCGGTGCCATGGGCGATACTCCCCGTGCGGGTCGCGGGATCCGCAGATGGAACGCCTGTACAAGAAAAAAGGGGGCCTCATGCGGGTAACGCTGCGCACCTTCATGCCAGGAATGCTGGGCGTGCTTGCCGGCCTGCAGGGGAGCCCGGTATTGGCCGCGGACTGGCTGCCCGTCACGGCCGACGACCTGCATCTGACCAGCGTCGCACAAGCGCCCGGGGCGGCGGCAGTCATCCTCTATCGGCAGGTGGATCGCGACGATGCGCGCTCCTTTCAAGACGAGTACGTGCGCGTCAAGATACTCAGCGACGAAGGGCGTAAATATGCCGACGTCGAAATTCCCTTCCGGCATTTTTCCGAGAGCGTGCGCGGGCTCGAGGCGCGCACGATCCGCGCCGACGGCAGAGTTGTGCCCTTCACGGGCACGGTGTATGAGAAACAGCTGGTCACCTCACGAACCGGCACAACGCTCGCCAAGGTCTTCCAGATTCCAGACGTGCAGGCTGGCAGCATCATCGAATACCGCTACCGCCACGTGTACTCCGCACGGTGGGTTTTCAACTCGCGCTGGATTTTGAGCGGTGACCTGTTCACCCGTGAGGCGAAGTTCTCGCTGTTTCCCAATCGCGGTCTGTCGCTGCGCTGGACTTGGCCGAACGGCCTGCCACCGGGGACCGCAGAGCCGCGCCTGGAAAAGGACCATGTAGTGCTCGAGGAGCATGACGTGCCGGCATTCGTCACCGAAGAGCACATGCAGCCGGAAAATGAGCTTAAGGAACGCGTGGATTTCATCTACAGCGGCGCTCGACACTTCGAGACCGATCCGGCCGTCTTCTGGCGCAAGTTCGGGATAATCGCCTGGAAATTCGAGGAGAATTTCGTCGACCAGCGCAAGGCCATGCAGCGGGCTGTGGCCCAGATCGTCCAGCCGGGAGACTCTGACGAGGCGAAGCTGCGCAAGATCTATGCGCGCACGCAGCTGGTGCGCAATCTTTCTTACGAGCATCGCAAGACCGAACAGGAAATCGAACGCCAGGACGAGGTGGGGACTTACAGTGTCGCGGACGTTTGGGATCGCGGCGCCGGCAACGAGTGGCAGATCAACTATCTGTTGCTGGCACTGGTGCGCGCTGCTGGCCTGGGGGCGGATCCGGTACTGGTAGCGCGGCGCGACCAATACCTGTTCAACCAACGTCACATGAATTCCGGGGAGCTCGATGCCACGGCCGTGATCGTCAAGCTCGACGGTAAGGACGTCTATCTGGACCCCGGCACTCCCTTCACACCCTTCGGCCTGCAGCCATGGAATGACACCGACGCACACTCCTTGAGGCTGAATGCGGATGGCGGCGCCTGGGTTACCACGCCTCTGCCCGATGCGTCCAAGTCACGCATCGAGCGCCGGGCGGTGCTGAAGCTTTCAGCCGGCACGCTCGAAGGCAAGCTGACCGTGCGCTATACGGGCCTCGAGGCTTCGTCGCGACGCCTTTCGCAGCGTAACGAGGACGATACGGCCCGGCGGCAGTTTCTCGAGAAGCAGATCGAGCATATGGTTCCGGCTGGCATTGACGTCAAGCTCACCAATAGCCCCGACTGGGGCGCCAGCGATGCGTCGCTCGTCACCGAATACGACCTCGAGGTCCCGGGATGGGCCACCACCGCCGGGCGCCGCGCGCTGCTGCCGGTCGGTTTGTTTGGCAACAACGAGAGACACACATTCGAGCACGCGGTGCGCGTTCACCCGCTGTATTTTGGGTACCCACATCAGTACCAGGACGACATCTCGATCGAGCTGCCCGCCGGCTGGCATATCGAGAGCGCCCCGCAGGTACGCAGCGCTGATCTGAAGGCTCTCCAATACAAGGCCGGGGCGCAAAGCGACCAGGGCTCGTTGCATCTGACGCGCGAACTGAACATCAACTTCTACGAGGCGACGGCCGACTCCTACGGGGCGGCACGGAAATTTTTTCAGACTGTGAGAACCGGTGATGAGGAACAGGTTGTCATTGCGCCGGACGCCAGCAGCCCGCATTAGCGGGCGGCGCGCAGCGCTCCTGCTGCGCGCGCTGCTTTGTTTGGCCTGGGTCGGCGCCGCTGTATACAGCGGGAGCGCCGCGGCGAACAATGCGCCGCCCTGGGTGCGTGCGCAGGTCAACGCCTCCCTGCCCGCGCACGATGACAAGACCGTGGCGGTCGTACTGTATTCGGAGACCGTCGTCACGGTTGAATCGGCGGCGAAGCTGCGGCGACTGGAGCGCAGGGTCTACCGCATTCTGCGGCCGGACGGTGCGTCGCGTGGCACGGTCCAGATACCGTTGACCCCGGACACGCGCATTTTGAGCATGCACGCCTGGTGCATCCCGGCTACCGGAAAAGACTACGAAGTCGGTAACGACGACGCCGTTGAGGCAGGAATGGTCGGTACGGAGTTCGTAACCGACCTGCGCGTACGGGCGCTGAGAATCCCGGCGTCGGTGCCCGGGAGCGTCATTGGCTACGAAGTGGAAAGCGAGGAGCAACCGCGCCCCTACCTCATGGCTGATGCCTGGCGGTTCCAGGACACCGTGCCGGTGCGCGAGGCTCGCTACACACTGCACCTGCCGCCCGGCTGGCAATACAAGGCGACCTGGCTGAACCACTTCGAGATTCCGCCCGTGTCAGAACCCACTAGCTGGCTATGGGTACTCAGCGATCTGACAGCGATCAAGATCGAACCCGACATGCCGCCCTGGCCAGGCATTGCCGGGCAGCTGTGGATTTCCCTCGTGCCTCCCGCTGGCCAGGAGGCCGGACCCGGGAGCTGGCGCGAGGTCGGGATCTGGTATCTCAATCTCGGCCGCGGCCGGCGTGATGCCACGCCTGCGATCAGGCAGAAGGTTGCGGAATTGACCGCCGGCAGCACGGGCACGCTGGCCAAGATGCGGGCGCTGGCCGCTTTCGTCCAAAGCGACATCCGCTACGTGGCCGTCGAGCTGGGCATCGGTGGCTATCAGCCCCACGCGGCGGGCGATGTGTTCACCAATGGCTTTGGGGATTGCAAGGACAAGGCGACGCTCCTCAGCTCGATGTTGAAGGAAATCGGTGTCGACTCGACTTACGTCCTCGTTAACGTGTTGCGTGGAGCGGTCACAGCTGCTACCCCGGCAAATCCGGGATTCAACCACGTGATCCTGGCGATCCAACTGCCCACGGGCCTGGTGGATCCGTCGTTGCTCGCCGTCAAGGCGCAGCCGCAGCTGGGCACGATCCTGTTCTTCGATCCCACCAATCCGTATACGCCACTCGGAGGTCTTTCCGGTGGCCTGCAGGGAGGATTCGGACTGCTGGCTGCGCCCGATGGTGGCGAGTTGATCCAGCTTCCCCAGCTGGCCAGCCGCTTGAGCGCGGTACAACGCACGGCGCAAATGAGCCTCGATGACAGCGGCACGCTGCGCGGCGATGTCCACGAGGTACTGACGGGCGACTGGGCCGCGCGTGAGCGCGGTACCCTGGGCTCGGCGAGCAGGGATCCGGACCATGTCAGGTCGGTCGAATCGCATATTGGCAGTGCCTTCACCTCCTTCCAGCTCCTGAAGGTGACGGTTGGAAATCTGCGCGCCACCGACAAGCCTCTGGAGTGGAACTACTCGCTCGAGGCTGGGAACTACGCGAAAGCCAGCGGTGATCTTCTGATCGTACGACCACGCGTCCTGGGAAGCAGATCGTCCGCGCTGCTGGAAACGCACGAGGCACGGCAGAACCTGATCGAGTTCCGGTCGACGGAGCGCGACACGGATGTGTTCGAGATCGCACTACCCCCTGGGTACCAGGTCGACGACCTCCCTGGTGCAGTCGATGTGGATGGCGGCTTTGCCTCCTACCACAGCAAGACTGAGGTCGTGGGGCACCGTCTGCGCTACACCCGCACATTCGAGATCCGCGAGCTCAGTGTCCCCGCCGCGAAGGCCCCCGAGCTGCGTGACTTCTATCGCACCGTCTGGGGCGACGAGCGGGCGGAGGCGGTGCTGAAACGGATGCCGCAGTAGCGTCACGTCACACTGAGTTGCGCCTATTCTGGCCTCACGCACTGTCCCCGCACCGCGTCGTCCACACTGGAGAAGTCCAGGGCCGGACCGGACAAACGCGGCAGGTTGGCGCGCACCAGAGCGTCGCGCGCCGCGTCCTTCAGGCGCGCCAGACGCAGTTCGGCGCCGCGGGCGCTCAACCAACTGCAGTACTCGCCCAGGGACTCGAGCGCGGTGCTGTCCAGGTCAGCCGACTCCTCGAGGCTGAACACCACGAGCTTCACCGCCGGCTGCCCGAGTACCCGCTCGCGCGCCTGCATGAACAGCGGCTCCGCATTGCCGAAGAACAGCGGTTCATCGGGACGCAGCACCAGCATCCCGGGCAGCACTTCGGCCTTCGGAAAGCGGGTGATGCTGACATAGTCGTG
>JANWKL010000131.1 GCA_025451375.1 Steroidobacteraceae bacterium | reverse complement strand
TGGACCTGCCAGCGGCAACAGGATGAGCGCCCAGATCCAGAGCTGATTGCGGCCGGTCTTGATGACATGCACGATCAGGCTGGCCTGGAGGAGAACCGAGAGGATCAGTATCAGCATTCCTTACTCCGCGGGCAGGGCAAAAGCTAAGACATAGTCGCCGCGCGGAGTTCCCAGCACCCCGTCGCCGCCGGCGCTGATGAGCACGTACTGGCGGTGAGTGGGACCGGCGCGGTAGGTCATGGGTGTCGCCTGGCCACCGGCCGGAAGCTTGTACTTCCACAGCTCCCGCCCGGTTTCGATGTCCAGCGCACGCAGGTAACTGTCGGTGGCGGCGGCTACGAACACCAGGTCCCCGGCGGTCGCAATCGGGCCACCCATATTGGGCATGCCGAAGTCGCGCGCTGGCAGCCACCCAGGCGTCACGCCTGCGCTCGAGCCCAATGGTACTTGCCAGACGATACGCTGGCGTCGCAGGTCCACGCTGACGAGTGTGCCCCACGGCGGCGCGGTGCACGGCAGTCCCCAGGATGACAGGAGCGGCTCGCGTCGCTCGGTGTATCCGCCGTGCTGCGGATCTCCCGCCGGCTGCAGGGTGACGATCATGGGCAGATGATTGACCGCTGCAATGACGCGCTGGCGCTGCTCATCAAACACCACCCCACCCCAGTCGACGCCACCGAGGTAGCCCGGCGACAGCAACGTGCCGCGCGTGTCGGGAGGCGTGAAGATCCCCTCATTGCGCAAGGCGGCGATGCGATGGCGACACTCGCCGCGGTCCCAGAAGGTAATGCCCCAGGCATCTTCCGGCTGCACGGCCCGCTGGCTGGTCAGGGCCGGGAGCGCTGAGAACGGCTGGGTCGGGGCAGCGTTCGTGCCGGGGGCGAGACTTGCGGGCACGCGCCGCTCAGTAACGCCAAACAGCGGCTGGCCACGCACCCGGCCGAACACATACAACATCCCGGTGCGGGTTGCCTGGATCACCCCAGGGACCGGCACACCGTTCAGCTCCACATCGCCCAGTACCGGTTGCGCTGCCAGGTCAAAGCCCCACAGGTCGTGGTGCACCAGCTGCTGGGACCACACCAGCTTGCCGCTCGAGGCATCCAGAGCCAACAGTGAGTCGGCGAAACGCCCGGGCCCGCGGCCTGTCGGCACCAACACCAGGCCGTGTTCTTCGTCCACCGACATGGCGCCTGCAACGCTGACGCCACCTGGGGCCGGCCCATCCGCGAGCGGGTCGAAGGACCACAGCAACGCGCCGCTGGTCGCGTCGTAGCCGCGGATGACGCCACGCCCTGCGCCCATGCCGCGGTCGTCGCCGGCGCTGGAACCGACGATGACGACGTTGCGGAAGATCGCAGGCGGCGTAGTGATGAGCAGCGCACCAGCCGCGGCGGTTCCCTGCGTGAGGTCCACCTGGCCGGCGGCGCCGAAGCCCCGGCACGGTTCACCCTTGTCGGCATCCAGAGCCAGGAGGCGTGCGTCGATGGTGCCGCTGAACACCCGCCGCTTGCAGGGGCCGGGCGCTGCGGTCGGGTTTTCCCAGACGCTGACGCCGCGCGCGCTGAGCTCCCCAAACTTGCGGCCGCGATCGATATGCGGATCGAAGCGCCACCGCAGCTCGCCGCTCTGCGGATCCAGCGCCAGCACCACGTTGGTGCCCGTCTCCAGGTACAAAAGACCAAACGCCAGCACCGGCGTCGCTTCGAAAGTCAGTTTGTCGGCGCTGGCGAGGCCCGCGCCAAGCTCCCCGGTACGGTAGCGCCAGGCGAGGGTGAGTTTCGCGACGTTGCCACGCGTGATCTGGTTGAGATTGGAGAAGCGCCGGCCAAACACATCGCCGCCGTAATAACCCCAGTCACTCGCAGCGGGTGATTGCGCGGCTGTCTGCGGTGCGGCGAGCAACAGGCTTAGCGCCACGAGCCAGGCGGCGGCCGGCAGCCGCCGCGCAACCCAGACGCCTGGCGAGAGTCTCATGAGGGGCATTATCGGTGATCACGTGCACGCCGGGCATGCTGTATTCTTGTTCCCGTGAGTTCGACATGGGCGACACCCCGCCTGCGGGTCTGGGGTTTACTTCTCGCACTGCAGTGGCTCGCGGCGCCCGTCGTCACCGATGCGCAAGCTCCTGCGCGCTCTGACGGACCCGTGCAAATCAGCCTCGCCGAGCGCGCGCCGCATCGTCTGCGCGTCGGCCTCGTCCTGTCCGGCGGTGGCGCGCGCGGCGCCGCGCACGTGGGTGTGTTGAAGGTCCTCGAAGAGATGCATGTGCCGATCGATGCGATCGCCGGCACCAGCATGGGTGCGGTGGTCGGGGGCCTGTACGCCAGCGGTCTGTCGGCGAACGAGATCGAGAAGATCATGACCTCGCTCAACTGGCAGGACGCGTTTCGCGACCGGCCGCCGCGCGAGGACCTGACGCTGCGCCGCAAGCAGGAGGATCAGAGCTTCCTGGTGCAGTTTCCGCTCGGCCTGCGCGGCGGCAAGATAGTGCTGCCGAAAGGCCTGATCGAGGGTCAACGCCTCAACCAGACGCTGCGCCGGCTGACGCTGGCGGTGGCACGCATCAACAACTTCGATGACCTGCCGACGCCGTTTCGGGCGGTGGCGACGGACCTTGAGAGCGGCGAGCCGGTGGTGATCGGTTCAGGCGACCTGACCAGCGCCATGCGTGCCAGCCTCTCGGCGCCGGGAATCTTCGCGCCCGTCGAGCGACAGGGACGGTTGCTGGTGGACGGCGGTATCGCCGACAACCTGCCGGTGGACATCGCTCGCTCCATGGGAGTCGACGTACTCATCGTGGTGGATGTCGGATTTCCGCTGTTGCCGCGCGGCAAGCTCGCCAGCGCCCCGGCGATTTCCAACCAGATGCTGGCGATCCTGATCCGCCGCAACTCCGAGGAGCAGCTGGCGACCCTCACCGCGCGCGACATCCTTATCCAGCCAGCCCTCGGCGACACTTCTTCTTTCGACTTCGGCATCGTCGGCCGCATCATCGGCAGCGGAGCCGCGGCGGCCAAGGCGACCGCGGCGAAGCTCGCCTCGCTTGCCGTGAGTGATGAGGAGATGCGCCGCTATACGCTGGCGCGGGATGCGCTGCGCCGGCCGCCACCGCAGATCGACTTCGTGCGCGCCGATACCGGCTCGGAGCGCTACTCGAATGCCCTCGACCGACTCTTCAGGGACCTGACGGGCAAGCCGCTCGACCCGGATGCGCTCGCGCGGCGGGTGACGGCGCTCTACGGACAGGGTGGACTGGACACGCTCGACTACCACGTCGTCGGCAGCGAGAGCCGCTACGGACTCGCGCTGGATGCACGCGAGAGCTCCATGGGGCCGAACTACCTGCGTTTTGGACTGAGCCTGCAGGATGATTTCCAGGGCAATGCGACCTACAACGCCGCCATGCGCTTCGTGATGTCGGACATCACGCGGTCCGCGGGCGAGTGGGTTACGGATCTGCAGATCGGCAGCACGACCCTGGTGGCCACGGATCTGTTCCTGCCACTGGCGCAGTTCTCCGGCTGGTTCGTCGATCCGCACCTGGCGAGTGGGTCCCACGACGTGATCCTGTATCCGCCGCCATCGCAGGTGCCATCGGGACAGAACCCGAACCAGCTCGCCGAATATCGCGCTCACACCTTCACGTACGGCAGCGACTTCGGCTACCAGTTCGGCAATTGGGGCGAGATCCGCACCGGCGTGCGGCGCGAGCAAGATCATTTCGTGCTGGAGATCGGCGACCCGAACAATCCCAATCTGCCCATACAAACGGGGCCGAATTACCAGCCGTTCTCGCTACGCGACTATTTCGTGCGCTTCTCCTACGACCGGCTCGATGACGTCAACTTCCCGCACAACGGCCAGCAGGCGGTGCTGCAGTTCAGCGCCAACCGCAACGCCGTGGGCGCGGCGCAGGCGTCCGACCAGGTGACGCTCAATTACATCGCGGCGCACTCGTTCGGGCGCGACACGCTGGTGTTCTCGACCTCCGGCGGCGCGACGCTCGAGAGCCGGCTCACCGACATCAACCTGCTGTTTCCCCTCGGCGGCTTCCTGAATCTGTCGGGCGTGCGCACCGCGTCCCTCACCGGACCGGACTTTGGAATTGCGCGGCTTCTCTACTATCACCAGATCGGGCGCGGCGGCCCCGGCTACTTCGACGTCCCGACTTACATCGGCATGTCACTCGAGGCGGGCAACGTCTGGCAGCAGCGCACGGATGCTTCCTTGAGCAATACGCGCAAGGATGCGAGCCTTTTCTTAGGCATGGATACTTTTCTCGGACCGGTGTACATCGCCAGCGGTTTCGACCAGCACGGCAGCCAGGCGTTCTACCTGTTCCTCGGCCGCACCTTTTGAAATTGCGCGCCAGCCCGCTGGCGTTCTTCTACAGTTGCCGGCGGTAGACGACGAACCCGGAAAGCTGGGCGACCTGGTCATAGAGCTTCATGGCTGTCTTATTCGTCTCGTGTGTCAGCCAGTAGACGCGGCCAGTGCCGGCGAGCTTCGCCCGCTCGCAGACCGCGCTGATGAGGGCGCGGCCCACACCGGTGCCGCGCTGCTCCTGCGTTGTAAACAGATCCTGCAGGTAACAGGTGGGCTCAATAGTGGTGGTGCTGCGGTGAAACAGGTAGTGCGTGAGTCCGACGAGCCGCCCCTCGCGCTCGGCGACCAGCGCGTGCACCGGCTCATAGGCGTCAAAGAAGCGCGCCCAGGTCATGGTAGTGATATCAGCCGGTAGGGCGGTCTCGCCCGCGCGCCCGTAAAAAGCGTTATATCCCTGCCACAGCGGCAGCCATTGATCAAAGTCGGCGCGCACGACAGCGCGGATGGTCACAGCCCCGGGATCCGTCATCAGGCGTCGCCGGTGGGAATGATCGCGGCCGTCTCCGCCATCAGGACGATCACCCGCTCGGGGGCGCGGGTGCGGTGCACGACACCGCGGGGCACGACGAAGCCTTCCTGGGGCTTAAGCGTAATCGAGCGGTCCTCGAGGTCGATGATGAACTGACCTTCGAGAACGAAGAAAAACTCATCGTCCGTGTCGTGCTTGTGCCAGTGATATTCGCCCTGCAGCACGCCTAACCGAATGACCGAGTCGTTCACCTTGCACAGCGTCTGGTTGTACCAGCGGTCCTTGCACTGGGCCACGAGCTCCGGCACGTCAATCACCCGCAGCGCCTCGAACTTGATGTCGAGGTGCGTGGCGTAGGGGTGGGTCGCAGCGTCGCTCACACGCTAAAACCCGCGGCTCTCGCCGAGTTTCTCGACCTTCTTGAAGAGGAGTGCGGGTTTGTCCCCCGACCGCGAGTACTCGTGCCGGCGGCTCATTTCAGCCAGCGCTTCATCCCGCTCGAAGGGGGTGGCGTACCAGTGCAGCCGCTGCCACTCCGGCCCCAATAGCTTTCTGAACGGGTCACCTGCGGGCAGGCTCACGCGGATCCCGTAGGGACGCAGCGCCTCGCTCGGCGCGGCGCGCAGGTTCTGTGCTTGACTGATGCCCATGGCGCGAAAGCTTACGGCCGGACTTGAGTCGGACGCAATCCATCCCCAGACTCGAAGGCCACACGCGGCGGAGGATGCACCATGGGCCTGTTACGCAATAAGTCGACACTCCCCGAGAAAGACCAGGCGCTCCCGGGGCGCACCAGCGCCATGAAAGTGCCGGAAACGCACTTTGTGAGCGGACGCCGGATTGTGGCGCCGTTCCCCGCCGGGCTGCGCGAAGCCGTGTTTGGGCTGGGTTGCTTCTGGGGGGCTGAACGCCTGTTCTGGAAACTTCCCGGGGTGTATTCCACCGCGGTCGGCTACGCCGGTGGTTTCACGCC
>JANWKL010000130.1 GCA_025451375.1 Steroidobacteraceae bacterium | reverse complement strand
CTCACCCATGCGCTCCTTCTGGATGCGCAGCATCACGACCACATCAGCGCCCCTGAGCCCGTCTTCGAGCCGGGTGTAGCGCGCGGCGCCGGCGAACTCGCTGGTATCCGGCATCAGCGCCGGGGGTGCCACCAGGCGCAGTTCCGTGACGCCGAGTGTGCGCAATGCCTGCCAGTCCGAGCGCGCGACGCGTGAGTGACGGATGTCGCCGACGATCGGGACGCAAAGACCTGCGAACTGCGGTTTGTTCTGCCTGATGGTGAGCGCATCGAGCAGGCCCTGGGTCGGGTGCGACAGGTGCGCCTCGCCTGCGGACAGCACGCTCACGTGCGGGGCGACGTGCGCCGCCACCAGTTGTGGAACTCCGGCTTCGGCATCGCGGATGACGAACGCGTCCACCTGCATCGACTGCAGCGTGTACACGGTGTCGAGCATGCTCTCGCCCTTGACGCGCGATGACAGCTGCATCTCGAGGTTCACGACCTGCGCACCCAGGCGCTTGGCCGCGAGCTCGAAACTCACGCGTGTGCGCGTGGACGGTTCGGTGAAGAGATTCGCGACCGTGGCGCCGGTGAGCGCCTGGCTCATCGCAGGTTTTACGCCCAGCGGCCGCACGAACCCCGCAGCCCGCTCGAGCAGGGTTTCGAGCTGCGTGCGCGACAGGCCGTCGAGCGTCAGCAGGTGACGCAGCGACCCGTCGGGCCGCAGCTGCGCAGTTGTCGCGTCCCGCATCACATTCCCTTATCTTTTCTCGCCCGCGAACCAGCGCCCGAGAATCACCGCCGCCGCCGCGCTGTCGATGTCGGCGCGCTGCACGCGCCGGCGCCGTTGGCCGCTCGCGCGCTGCGCCTTCAGCGCCTCATTCGCCTCGAGCGAGGAGAAGCGCTCGTCAACCAGGTGCACGGGCAGGGCGAAGCGCAGTTCCAGTTCGGTGGCGAAGCGCCGCGCGGCGGCGCTCATGGTCCCCTCACTCCCGTCGGCATTGTACGGTGCCCCGACGATGAGGACCTGCGGCGCAAGCGCGCGCACTTCGCGCGTGATCGCCTCCCAGTCCGGACCGGAGTCGCCGGAGTGCGCCGCCGGTCGCGGCGCCGGCGCACGCGTCAGGGTATCGCCGGAGGCGATGCCAATACGTTTCAGTCCGAAGTCGAAGGCGAGAACGGCGTGCGCGGTCATGCCTTACGCATGACCCGCATCCGGGCTCAGGCGCTCGACGTCCACGCCCAGGAGACGCCACGCCCCGGCCCACCGTTCCTGGAAAGGCAGCTCGAAAACGACGCGCGCATCGACCGGCATGGACGCCCAGGCGTTGTCCTTCATCTCGCGCTCCAGCTGGCCGGATTCCCAACCCGCGTAGCCGAGCGCAATGAAGGCATCCGAGGGGCCCTCACCGCGCGCCATGGCGGCGAGCACATCACGCGAGGTGGTCACCTGGATGCTGTCGGAGACCATGTGGGTGTGATCCCACTGTCCGCCCGGGCGATGCAACACAAAACCGCGGTCGGTGTGCACCGGTCCGCCGCGCAGCACCGGCTGCCCCGCGATGTGTTCGGTGGAGGGTTCGAGTTTCATCTGCGACAGCACGTCGGAGAGCTTCATGGGCAGCGGCTTGTTGAGCACAATGCCGAGCGCCCCCTTGTCCGTGTGCTCGCAGATGAGTGCCACCGTCTGCGCGAAATTCGGATCGGCGAGCTGCGGCATGGCGATCAGCAGATGATTGGTGAGGCCACCGCCCTCAGCGCTCTCGCTTGGGCTTGCGGGGCTTTCCGTCGGCCTGTGTTTTGCGGCCATGGCTTTAGTATGGGCATGGCGCCCGACACTCTCAAGGAACCGTTGTCACTTTGCCGCGCCCGACGTGGCCGCCCTCGAACTGCCATTCGTAGGAGAACCTTAACCCCCGGTACCTGGCCGCGACCTCGGGTGGAAAGGATTCGAAGGGGCTGGCCAGTTTCAGTATCGCGAGCGCCGCCTGGTCGAGTTCCGGGTCGCCGCTGGAGCGCGTGATGACCGCCCGGCTGAGCGTGCCCTCTGCGGCGATCTCAACTTCGAGTACCGGGTTCGCCGCCGCGTTGCCGGCGCGTGCCGCGGCCGGGTAGTTGATATCGCCGATGCGCTCCACCTTGCGCCGCCAGGCATCCAGGTACGGTGCCACGATCGAAGCGCGCGTGTCCGGCGTGACCCACAGCTCATCCCGTTTGGGCCCCCGCAGCTGCGCAGGACCGTTCTCGTCTTCGGGTCCGGGTTGTGCGGTCGGGGGTTCATCTACCAAGAGTGGCCGATCCCGAGCCATCCCGGTGTTGCCGGCGTCGGCGAGATAGCGCACCTGGGTCGTCCAGGCGGTGGTCGTCAGCACCCGCTCGTCCGCACTGCCGGCCATGTCGCCACTGTCGGCGAGGGAGTTGCCTTCGGCCGTTCCGGCGTGGGAGGGCAGCGGCACCGTCGAGGAGCGGTTTCGCGGTGCGACTGCGTCGCGCGTGTTGCCCGAACCGATCTGGGTGCGCTGCGCGAGGTAAGTGGCGTTGGGGTTCTTGTCGGATTCGGGGAGTTCATCCGACACCAGCAGCACCTCCAGGCCCGGTGCGCCGCCTTTGGCTGCGGCCGCAGCGTTGAACGTGACGCCGACAATGATGAGGCCATGCAGGAGTGCAGCGAGGAACAGCATGGTGAGCAGGCGATCCCAGACGGGAGCCTTCCCCTCGCGCAGCTGGAGAGCCCGGCGCGCCATCGTCTAGCTCTCCAGGCGCTTTTCCACCGCGCCGATCAGCAGGTCCCCGATGTTGATCCCGAACTGCTTGTCGAGCTCGCGGATACCGGTGGGACTCGTGACATTGATCTCGGTGACAAAGCCGCCAATGACATCAAGCCCCACGAACAGCATGCCCTTCGCGGCAAGCGACGGTCCGATCTCGCGCGCGAGCCACCGGTCACGGACATTGAGCGGGCGGCCGACGCCCTTGGCGCCCGCGGCGAGATTACCGCGATGATCCGTGGCGGAGGGCATGCGGGCGAGGGCATAGGGGACCGGCTCGCCATCGATCAGGAGCACGCGCGAATCTCCAGATACCGCGATGTCGGGGATGTAGCGCTGGGCGATGGCGAAGCGCCGTCCGTAGTCGCTCAGGGTCTCGAATACCACCCGCGCGTTCAGATCGCCCTGGCCAAGTACGAAAATCGATCGCCCGCCCATGCCGTCGAGCGGCTTGACGACGATCTTGCCGTGCTCGGCGAGAAAGGCGCCCATCGCGTCCATGTCGCGGGTGATGAGCGTCGGGGCGCAGCATTGCGGGAACCAGGCCGTGTAGACCTTTTCGTTCATGTCGCGCAGGCCCTGCGGCCGGTTGACGATGAGGACGCCCGCTGTTTCCGCGCGCTCCAGCACGTAGGTGCTGTAGATATATTCGGTGTCGAACGGCGGATCCTTGCGCATGAGGATGGCATCGAGCGTGCTGAGGGGCGTAGGCGTTGGCTCCCCGAGCGTGAACCAGCTGCTGGAATCGGCGCGCACCGTCAGCGGCCGCAGCTGCCCGAACGCCACCCCGTCGCGTAAGGACAGGTCACGCTGCTCGAGGTAGTGGAGTTCAAAGCCACGCGCCTGCGCGGCCAGCAGCATGGCCAGCGTCGAGTCCTTCGCGTAGGTGATGACCCCGATGGGATCCATCACCACGCCCAGCCGCTTAGGAGCGCTCATCGGTGGGGATTATGCTCAGTCGCCGCCTTATATGTCTTCCCCGGCAGCGGACGGTCGCGCCTTCGCCGCGCGACCTTCAAAAAACGTGACGCGCACGGCATAGCAGGGGGTGCACCGATATGTTAAAACCGCGCTGCGTTCAGGCCCTTGGGCTTCAGGGCTTACAGACGCGTGCGGCCTGACGGCTCGCGGAGCCGCTTGAGGCGCCGTGGCCCCTTTAAATGTAAGGAGATCTCTCCGCGTGACCGGCAGCAAGCTCCAGGGTCTGAAGGTACTCGTTATCGATGACAGCAAGACCATCCGCCGTACGGCGGAGACGCTGCTGGCTAAAGAGGGCTGTGAGGTGTTCACGGCGATCGACGGCTTCGATGCGCTCGCCAAGATCGCCGACCACCAGCCGGATATCGTGTTCGTGGACATCATGATGCCGCGCCTGGACGGCTACCAGACCTGCTCGCTTATCAAGCACAACAAGGTGTTCCGGGCGATACCGGTCATCATGTTGTCTTCCAAGGACGGATTGTTCGATCGCGCCCGCGGCCGGATCGTAGGCTCGGAGCACTACCTGACCAAGCCGTTCACCAAGGACGAGCTGCTGTCAGCGATCGAGACGCATATCGGGAGATGATGGCATGCCCCTGATCCTGATCGTTGACGACTCGCCTACCGAGCTGCACGTGATGCAGAAAGCGCTCGAGAAGCACGGCTATCGCACCGCGGCCGCCGCCGACGGCGCGGAAGGGGTGCGACTGGCGCGCGAGATGACACCCGACCTGATTTTCATGGACATCGTCATGCCGGGAATGAACGGCTACCAGGCGACGCGCGCGCTCGCCAACGATCCGCGCACGCAGAGAATCCCCATCATCATGGTGACCTCCAAGGGCCAGGAAACCGACCGCATCTGGGGACTGCGCCAGGGCGCCGTGGACTATATGGTGAAGCCCGTGTCGCCCGATCAGCTGGTCGCCAAAGCGCAGGCGACGCTGTCCGCGTGAGCGGCACCGCATGAGCGAAGTCCCGAGCGCACCCGACGTTCAACTGAAGGCCCTGCGGGATCGGCCCTTCGAGCTGCTTGCTGAGCTCGAGCGCCGCGGCCGCGCGGTCTCGGCGACCGCAGACCAGCAGGCGACCACCGGACGCGAGTGGGTGGGCGTGGCGCTGCGCATGGCCGGGGACCTGTACCTGGTGGCGCGCGAGGAGACCCGCGAGGTGCTCGGCGTGCCGGCAGGCACGACCCGGGTGCCGGGCGCGAAGTCCTGGATCCGCGGACTTGCGAATGTACGCGGCCAGCTCCTGCCGATCGTCGATCTGCGCCAGTTCCTCGGCAGCGGGGTGACGCCGATTACGCGCAACACGCGGGTCGTGGTCGTGAATCACCGCGAAATCCCGGCGGGCCTCCTGGTCGATGAGGTGCTCGGCTTCCGGCGCTTCGCGGAAGGGGAGTTCACCGGCGATGCACCGCCGACGGTGGCCCGCTGCGAGCGCTACCTCGCCGGCGCGTTCCGCCGCGCGCACGAACAGTGGCCGGTCCTGAGCCTGCGCTCGGTGCTCGAGAGCCCGGCGTTCGCTGAGGCCGCGGCATGAGCCCCGCGGCCGTCCAGGCACGGCAGGCCAACGTTCTGGCGCTGCTCCTCAGCCTTGCGGCGCTGCTCGTGGGCCTGAGCGGCGCGCTTTATTACTTCCTGCAGACGCGCGCCACGATGGCAGGTTCCGTGCTGCCCATCGACGCGCTCGTGGGCCTGGCGCTGGATGCCAATGGCGCCGTCGCGGGCGACAGCGCGGCGCTCGCCGGCTTCCAGCAGCGCCAGAAACAGCTCGAGGACGCCGCGGCACACGACGCTGGCGCCCCCTTCGTTTCGGACGCGCGTTTCACGCGCCTCATGAGCAATGCCACGGCGGTGTTGCGCTCGCGCAGCGCGCTCGCCGATGCCGGCAATGCCGCGCGCGAGACCACGACGCTGGTGCCGCGCCTCATCAGCGAGGCGGGGGCACTCACCGCCGCGCTGCCGCCGGGCTCGGCCGCCGCCACGAGTGCGCTCGAGCGCTTCGAAGCCCGTGCGCAACGCCTGCAGCTGGACGTGACGGCGCTGACGCAGGGCGCCGCCCCCGGCCAGGCCGCGCAGCACATTGCTGAAAGCAGCGACTACCTGGGCCAGGTGATCGCCGGTCTCGCCGGCGGGAATTCCAGTCTCGAGCTGCCGCACGTGACGGCTGCGGACGCGGCCAGGCACCTGAAGACACTCGACGGGATCTACACCGACCTGAATGCGAGCGTGCGCCGCGCGGTTGCCGCCGCACCGACTCTGCCGGCAGCGCAGGCCGCTGCGCACGCGATCTCAGCGGATGCGGGCGACCTGGCCTCGGATGCAACCGGCGCCGGTTCCCCGCGCGGCTCATTCCTGAGCTGGCTGCCGCTGGTGCTCCTGGTCCTGGGCCTCGGCCTCCTGATTGCCGGGCTGATTACCTCGTGGCGCACGCATCGCACGCTCGAGCGGCAGCGCCTGCTCGCGGAAGCCCAGCGCAAGGAAACCGATCGTAACCAGCAGGCGATCCTGCGCCTCCTTGATGAGCTCTCGAGCCTCGCGGACGGGGACCTGACCGTGCAGGCGACCGTGACCGAGGACATCACCGGCGCCATCGCCGACTCCATCAACTACGCGGTCGACGCCCTGCGCGGCCTCGTGACCACCATCAACGGCTCGGCAATCCAGCTGGACAGCGCCACCCGCCAGACCCAGGCGCTGTCGGGTCACCTAGCGAAGGCAAGCGGCGCGCAATCCAAGCAGATTGCCTCCGCCACCGAGTCGGCCGCCAGCATGGCAGGCTCGGTTGAGGAGGTCTCCGGCAACGCCGAGCGTGCCGCGGACGTGGCGCGCCATTCGGTGGAGGTCGCCCACAAGGGCGGCGATGCCGTGCGGCGCACCATCGATGGCATGAACACCATTCGCGAGACCATCCAGGAGACCTCCAAGCGCATCAAGCGCCTGGGTGAGAGCTCTCAGGAGATCGGCAACATCGTCGAACTCATCAACGACATCGCCGAGCAGACCAACATCCTCGCGTTGAACGCTTCGATCCAGTCCTCCATGGCGGGCGAGGCCGGCCGCGGCTTTGCCGTGGTGGCCGATGAAGTGCAGCGGCTCGCGGAGCGGGCGGCCAACGCCACCAAGCAGATCGAGGTGCTGGTGCGCACCATCCAGACCGACACCAACGAGGCGGTGGTATCGATGGAGCGCAGCACCACCGACGTCGTGGGCGGGGCGTTGCTGGCGGAGAACGCCGGCGCCGCGCTGGAAGAAATCGAACAGGTCTCGAACCAGATCGCGAGCCTGGTGCAGAACATCTCCGGCAGCGCGCGCCAGCAGACCGGAGCTGCGCAGAACATCGCGCGCAACATGCAGGTGTTGAAGGACATCAGCGCCCAGACCGCGGAGTCGACCACCGCCACCTCGACCGCGATCGCCAAGCTTGCGGAACTGTCCGCGAGCCTGCGCAAGTCCGCCGCCGGCTTCCGCCTGCCCGGAAGCGCCGCGGGCGAACGTGCCAGCTCCTCGAGCGCCATCGTGCGCCGCATCGAGGAGGCGCCCCTGAGCACCACCAAGGTGCGGCAGATCTCCATGCTGGGCGGCAGTTAAGTTTTCCCTTCCGAAAGCCACTGAATGCCTGAAGTCGCTTCCCAGACACTGGATCTCGTCGGCCGTGAAGTAAACGCGACGCTCGCGGAAGCTCGTGGCGCGCTCGAAAGCTATGTCGAGCAGCCCGACAACGTGTCGCTGCTGGAGCGCTGCGAGCAGGACTTGCACCAGGTGCAGGGCGTGCTGCGCATGCTCGAGATCTACGGCGCCGCGCTCCTCGCCGAGGAAATGGAGCATGTCGCGCACTACCTGCTTGAGACCGCGGCTGAGCGCAAGGGACAGGCGGAGAGCCTCGACGCCCTGATGCGCTCCATGGTGCAGCTGCCGAGCTACCTTGAGCGGGTGCTGGCGGGCGGCCGGGACCTCGCCCTGGTGTTGCTGCCGCTGCTGAACGACCTGCGGGCGGTGCGCGGCAGCGCGCTCCTCTCCGAAGGCACGCTGCTGCTGCTCAATCTCAAGTCGGACAAACAGGCCCAGCCGGTCACGAGCGTCGACGGCGAAGCGCCGATGACCGTGGAGCAATGGTCGCGGCGCCTGCGTGCGCGCTACCAGGTCGGCCTCATCGGCTGGATCCGCGGCGAGCGCACCGAACAGAACCTCGACGTGCTGGCCGCCGTCGCCCGCAAGCTCGAGCAGATTGCCACTCGCCAGCCGGTGTTCCAGCTGTGGTGGGTGGTCGGCGCGCTCATCGAGGCGTTGCAGGAAAACGGTCTTGAGGCCGGCCAGTCGGTGAAGCGCCTGCTCGGCCTGGGCGATCGCGAGATCCGCCGCCTGTACGAGCAGGGCGAGGCGCGCTACTCGCAGCATCCGCCGGTCGAGCTCCTCAACAATCTCCTGTACTACGTCGGCCGTTCCGAATCCTCCGGTGGACGGGTGAGCGCCGTGCGCGCCTCATTCCGCCTCGCGGAACTCCTGCCGGTCGACGAGAGCATCGAGCAGGAACGCGAGAACCTGTCCGCACCGAGCGTGAAGCTCATGCAGACGGTGGCCGCGGCGATCCGCGAGGACCTCTCCAAAGTCAAAGACGCGCTCGACATTTTCGTGCGCCGCGGCGGCGGCCAGCCCCAGGAGCTCGCCCCGCAGGTTGAACTGCTGCGCAAGATCGGCGACACGCTCGGGGTGCTGGGCCTGGGCGAGTTGCGCGGCAACGTGCAGGCCGAGACCGAGCGCCTGGGCAAGATCGTCAACGGCACGCTCAAGGCCGACGAGTCCACGCTGGTGGATGTGGCCGCGACTCTGATCGGTGTCGAGGACAAACTCGACTCGAGCCTGGTCGGCATGATCCTGCCCAAGGACAAGGATCTGCAGCAGCCGGCGGCCGACGGGGAATTCCAGCAGGTGATGTCAGCAGTGCTGCGCGAATGCGTCGTGAATCTCGCGCGCGTCAAGGAAGCGGTGATCCAGAGTGTCGGCGGCACCCTCGATGCCGCCGGCCTCGACAGCTGGCAGGACCTGATGCGCGGCATCAAGGCGGGCCTCCTGCTGCTCGGCAAAGTGCGGGCGGTCGAGATCATGGACGGCATCACCACGCAGCTGAAGCGGGTTATGCAACCGGGCTTGCACGTGCTGCCGCCAGGCTTCGTGGACCGCCTCGCCGATGCGATAGTCAGTGTCGAGTACTACATGGAGACGCTGCAGGCCGGGCGCTCTGATCCGTGGTACATGCTCGACAACGCGCAAGGCTGCGTGCAGGCGCTCGAGCAGCAACCCACCCCCGCGGTGCCGACGGTGGCGCCGGCCGCCACGGCGACCGGCTCGACGCGTGTGCTGCCGCCACCGGCAGCCGCGGCTGCAGCCGCAGCGACCATGGTGCTGGCGGTGGGCGATGCGGCGGCCGCGCCGACGCTGGCGCCATCCTCCACCGCGAAACTCGCCGCGCTGGCGGAGAACGCGGATCCGGAGCTCGTGAAGCTCTTCATCGAGGAAGCGCGCGAGGAGCTGGCCAGAATTCAGCGCTACTTCCCCGAATGGGATCAGAATCCTCTGGAACGCGAAGCGCTCATCACCGTCCGCCGATCCTTCCACACCCTCAAGGGCAGCGGCCGCATGGTCGGGGCGCGCGAACTGGGCGAGTTCGCCTGGTCGGTTGAAAACCTCGTCAACCGTCTGCTCGACAACACACTCACCCGCTCGCCGCAGATTCTCGAGACCCTGCGCGCCGCTGTCGGTGCGCTTCCCGAACTCATCCAACACCTCGAAACCGGCACCGCACCGCGTGCCGACATCGCCGGCATCGTCTCGCGGGCGCACGCGCTCGCCGCCGGGCGCCCGGGCGGCACTACTCGCAGCGCCCCGGAACCTGCCAAGGAGGAAGGCATCGCCGCGCCGGTGGCCGCCGCACCGCCCATCGCGGTCAGCGGACGTTTCCCGGCGCAGGCGACCACGGTTGTTGCCACGGCTCTGACTACCCGCAGCGCGGAGCCTGCGCCCGCGGCTCCCGCCCCGGCACTTCAGGATGACACGCTGCGTGACATCTACGCGCGCGAGACCGGCACGCACGTGGCCACCGTGCGTGCCTGGCTGACACGCGAGGGGCAGTTGCCCGAGCCGCACGCGCTGCCCGAAGACGTCTACCGCGCCTGCCACACGCTGTCCGGCAGTTCGAAAATGGCGCAGGCCCGGCATGGCATCCGCCTGGCGGAGCCCCTCGATCACTGGCTGCGGCGCGCGTTCAGTAGCGGTGTGGGACTCGGCACGCCGGATCTGGCGCTGCTCGGGGACTGCATGAGCGCGATGGAGGCCGTGGCATCGCACCTCGATGAGTCCACGGGTTACTTCGTCAGTCACTGGCAACTGCTCGAACGGATCGGCCAGGCCGACAAGGCCCTCGACCAGCGCATCGCCGCCGCGGCGACGCCGGTTGCGCCGACACCTGCGACGCAGGAACAGGCTCCTGCGGACCAGGCAACCGATGAGCCAGCCGATTTCGATCCTGAGGTGGCCGCGATTTTCACCGACGAGGCGACCGAGCTCATCGACGCCTCCGAGCACGCCTTGAGCGACTGGCGCACCCAGCCCGGAAGCGCTGAATGTCGCCTGGCGCTCAAGCGCCCGTTGCACACCCTCAAGGGGGGCGCCCGCATGGCCGGCATTTCGGCAATGGGGGATTTGAGCCACGAGCTGGAGAGCCTGGTCCTGCAGGTCGACAACGGTACGGTCGTGGCAGACGGCGCGCTCTTCGACGCCATCCAGGCGAGCCTGGACGAACTGGCGCGCATGCGCGAGCAGGTCGCCAATGGCCGTCGGGTCGCGCCCGCGCGCGCGATCATCGCGCGTATCCAGAGTCTTGCGCGGCCCGGGACGGCCACGAAGCCCGAGGTGATTGCGCCGCCGCCGCCGCCACCGGCGCCCGCGACCGAGCCTGCGGAGGCGATGACCGCCGACTCCGCCATGCTCGCCCGCATGAACGCGGAGCTGCTGCTCGCCAACAATTCCGCGCCGGCAGGCGCGACAGAGGCGCCGCCGTCACCCGAGCCCGAAGCCGCGGTCGTGCCCGCAACCGCAGCACCGGCCGCAGCGCCGGCATTGATGGCGCTGGTCGGCGCCAGCGCGCCGACAATCGCCTTCACCCGCACGAAGAGCGGCGACACGCACGGCGAGGAAGGCCTCCTGCCGCCGCAGCCGGTCCCGCCGGGGCGTGAACCGGCCCCCGTCGGTGAGCGCCAGGAAATGGCGCGCGTCGACGCAGAGCTCCTCGATCAACTGCTCAACATCTCCGGCGAAGCCAGCATTGCCCGGGCGCGCCTCGAACAGCAGCTCGGCTCGTTCGATTTCAACCTGGGCGAGTTGTCGCGCACTGTGACACGTCTGAAAGAGCAGCTGCGCAGCCTGGAAATTGAGACCGAGGCGCAGATCCTGCACAAGCACGAGGATGAAGGTCCGCACCGCAGCGAATTCGATCCGCTCGAGCTCGACCGTTACTCCTCCATCCAGCAGTACTCGCGCGCGCTGGCCGAGACCGCCAACGACGTAGCGAGCATTCAGCAGCTGCTGGAAAACCTCGCCAAGGATACCCAGGGTCTGCTGCAGCAGCAGGCGCGCACCATCACCGAGCTGCAGAACGGGCTCATGCGCACGCGCATGGTGCCCTTCCAGCGCCACGTGCAGCGACTTGCGCGCATCGTGCGCCAGGCGGCCTCCGACACAGGCAAGCGCGCCGAACTCACCGTCGAGGGTGCCACCGGGGAACTGGACCGGCAGGTGCTCGAGCGCATGCTGCCGCCCTTTGAACACATGCTGCGCAACGCGGTCGTTCACGGCATCGAAAAGCCCGACGAGCGTGTGCAGCGCGGCAAGTCTGACACCGGGCGCATCCTCCTGGAGCTGCACCGCGAAGGCGCCGAAGTCATGGTGCGCCTGAGCGACGACGGCGGCGGCATGAACCTCAAGGCGATCCGCGACAAGGGCCAGTCGCTCGGCCTGATCGCTGCGGGGCAGACCCTCAGTGATGAGGATGCGATGCAGCTGATTCTCGAGCCGGGGTTCTCCACCGCGGGTGCCATCACCCAGCAGGCGGGCCGCGGTGTCGGCATGGATGTGGTGGCCACCGAGATCAAGCGCCTGGGCGGCGCGCTGCACATGGAAACCAAGACGGGTGAGGGCACCGTGTTCACGGTGCGCCTGCCGTTGACGCTCGCGATCAGTCACGCGCTGGTGGTGCGCACCGAAGAGGAGTTCTATGCGCTGCCGCTGCCGACCGTCGAAGGCGTGCTGCGCCTGTCGAAGGCCGAAGTCAGCGCGCACCTCGGTCGCGACGGGACGCTGTTCGACTACGGCGGCCAGAAATACCGCTTCCAGCATCTGGCGGCCTTTGTGGGTCTGACGCCTTCAGAGATCACCGGCCAGGACGTCACCATTCCGGTGGTGCTGGTGCGCGCCGGCGAGCACTCCACCGGCCTGGTCGCGGACGAACTCGTGGGCAGCCGCGAAATAGTCGTGAAATCGGTCGGTCCGCAGATCTCGGGGATCCGCGGCATTTCCGGCGCCACGATCCTGGGCGACGGCCGCATTGTCATCATCCTCGACATCAACGCCCTGGTGCGCGCGGAGTGGCGCGCGCGCGGGACCGCGCCGGCGGCGGCGCCGCCGCCCAAAGAACGCGGCGACCGGCGGACCTTCGCGATGGTGGTAGATGATTCGATCACCGTGCGGCGCGTCACCCAGCGTCTGCTGGAGCGTAACGGCATGCGCGTGATCACCGCGCGCGATGGCGTCGATGCAGTGGCACTGCTGCAGGACAACGTGCCGGATGTGATCCTGCTCGACATCGAGATGCCGCGCATGGATGGCTACGAGGTCGCCGCCCACGTGCGCAACGATCCGCGCCTGAAGGACGTACCGATCATCATGGTCACCTCGCGTGTTGGCGAGAAGCACCGTGCCCGCGCCATCGAACTGGGTGTAGATGACTACCTGGGCAAGCCCTACCAGGAGGCGCAGCTGCTCGATGCGATCGCACCGCTGGTCGAGCGGCGCCGCGCCGCAGTGCGCGCCCAGGCGTAAGGACAACCCATGGCAGAGCGCGTCAACGAGATCTACAGCCTGCTGGTGCCCCTGGTCGACGGGCGCCTCATCATCCCGCGCGCCTGCGTGGCCGAAGTCATTGGCTTTCAGACGCCGACGGAAATGACCGGCGCGCCGCCGTGGTACATCGGCACCGTGCCGTGGAACGGCAAGGCGGTGCCACTGGTGTCGTTCGAGGGCGCCTGCGGCCAGATGATCCCGCCGGCGAGCGGCCGCACCCGCGTCGTCATCCTGCATGCGCTCGGCACGCGGGTCGAAGGCGGCAACTTCGCGCTCGTCAGCCAGGGGTTTCCGCAATTGGTGCGGGTGAGCTCGGACGTCGTGCGGCCCGACAATTCGCGCAGTTTCCCGGAGCGTACGCCCGTTATCTGCCAGATCCGCATGGTGAATGAAACACCGCTGGTCCCGGACCTTGTGCGCCTGGAAGAGATGATCGCGGACGAGACCTCAATCAGCGCGTGATGCGGCGTTGAATCACAATTGCCGAATGTTTGCCTGCAAGGCATACGTCTCGGCTGAGGGCTCAACTCGAAGCCCGGCGCGCAGCGTCGCACGACAGTGCCGATAGGCCTCAAGCGCTTCAGCCTGGCGCCCGAGAGCAATGAGTGAACGCATCAGTCCGCGATGGAAGGTCTCGGCGACCGGATCGAGCTCGATGCCGTGCCGGTTCAATGCAATCGATGCGTCGAACGCACCGGCGCGTTCGAGCGCCGCCGACAGTTCGATCGTCAGATGCACGAAGCGCGCCCGGAGTTGCTCGCGCACCCCGATGACCCAAAGCCGTTCATCCTCAGGCAGAAAGTGGCCGGGATAAGCCGCCAGCAGCTCGTCCGCCAACGCCTCAATCTCGGGCTGCGACCGCAGCCCCCTCGCCAGCGCGGTACGGATGCGGCTGGCCAGACTTCGAAACACTTCCACGTCGACCCAGGCGTCGGTCAAATTCAGCGTCACCGCCCCGTGCTCGATGGTAATTGCGGACCTGATCCCCAGAACCCTGCGCAACCGATGAATGGCCACATGGCACGCGTTGCGAGCCGCCGCACCGTCCAGCTCAGGCCACACCGTCGCTTCCAGCCTTGCCAGGCTGATATCCGTCGTTCCGAGACCGATCAGTGCCTTGAGCACCTCGAGCGGTTTGCCGCCCGCGCGCACTGCTACCCGTACACGTTGATCCTCGATCCAGAGGCCGAACCGGCCCAGCGTCGTTACTCGCAGCTGCCCGGCCTGCATCGCAAGGATGTTGATTGGCGGACGCACCAGCCTGCCGATTGGCTCCAGTTCCATAGTGGCTACCCGGCCCCCGAGCGCGTCACCACGATGGCTGTTGGATGGCGCTGTACCCGGACCCCATCCAGCGAGGCCAGAAAATTGGTGAATGAATCAAGGTCATCAGCATTGAACACCCCGCTCACGACCAGTGCGCGCAGCGCCGGGTCGTTGATCACGAGAGCCGTGCTGTTGTAGCGGTTGAAGTCCTCCGCAACCTCCCCCAGCGGACGTTGATCGAAGGCGATTCGGCGCTGTAGCCAGGCAACAGCGTGGTGAACATCAACGCTGCGAGGCGGCGAGAGCGAGCCCTCGTCGGTCGCCTGCACCTGCAGACCCGCACCGACACGCAGCCCGTGTGCGGCACCGAAGGACGTACCTGCATAGACGGCAACCTGACCGTTGATGACGGTCAGCAACGTGGAGTGTTCATGGCGACTCACATCGAACTCGGTCCCGACGGCAACCATGTTGGTCGCACCCGCGGTGACGCGGAACGGACGACCCGCGTTGTGTGCGACTTCGAACAAGGCCTGCCCGTGATCGACCTCGAGGCGCCGTTCCGAGGCCGTGTATCGAACGGTCACTTTGCTGTCAGCGTCCAGATGTAACACCGAGTCGTCGGACAGTCGCCACACACTCTGCACGCCGTGCACGGTCTGATAGGTCCGCTGAAGATCGAGCCGTGGCCCGGGGCGTAATCCCAAGAACGCGACCGCCATGACGCCGAGGACGGCAAGCGCGCCGAAGCCCCAACGCCAGCGGGCCGCATAGCCTCCCGGACCGGATATGACGGTCGCGCCGTGATGCCCCGTATCGGCGAACGCCACGACGTTACCGGGACCCTTGCCGCGCGCAAGCTCCAGCAGCTTCTCCCATGAAACGCTCTCATCGTCCGCCGCCACAGCAAGATCGCGTTCGAGTGCGACGATGGCGAGGTATTCCTCGACGTGCAGGGGAGAGGCCGTGAGCCAGGCAAAGAAGGCAGTGCGCTGCTCGTGGTCCAAAGCGCCAGCACGATGCGCCGCCAGCCACTCGGCAGCACGAGCGATGATCGCAGAACGGATTTCAGCGTCGGTGCTGTTCATGTGCTCACTTCAGCCGCGCCATGCGACGGCGACAATGCGCCAGGGCTTGAGCAAGGTATTTCTCCACCATGTGTACGGATACCCCGAGGTGTCCGGCGATTTCCTCGTAGCTCAGGTCGTGCCGGTATTTCATGTGTACGGCGGCCTGGCACTTGGGCGGCAGTTGCGCCAGGACGATGCGCAATCGCTTGACCCGTGCATGCGCGTCGACGTCATCTTCGAACGCGGCGGACCAGGCCAGCTCGGCTTGCGCCAGCGGCTCGTCGAGGTCGGTGGACATGGCCTGGCGCTGGTCAAGCACGGCCTGTTCCCGGAGCAGGTTGGTCGCGACCGTGAAGAGGTAACCCGTGGGGTTACGGATCGCGTCGGCATCCTCGACGCGCAGCAGGCGCAGGTAAACCTCCTGCACCAGGTCTGGCACATTGGGTTTGCTGCGGGTGCGACGCTGAAAGAAGGCGCGCAGGGCGGTGCTGTGCTCCGCGAACAGTCGCTCGATCCAGGCCCGCCTTGCATCTGCCATGTCCGACGATAAAAAGCTTCGTTGGGAAACGCCACTCGGGGAGTAAAGAGTGCGTTTCTGGCAAATCCCCTACCACTATTTTGAGCAGCGCCCCTGCCGTCAGAACTTCCAGTCTGCCGAGAGCCCAACGGTGCGCGGCCGGGATGTATAGGCGTAATACAAGGACGAGCCGGCGGCGTCCGATTCCAGGTGCAGCACCGGCAGGGAATTCAAGGCGTTTTCCACCCACAACCGAACTTCCAGGTTCGAGCGGACCACCCCCGCACGAACGTTGAGTCGGTTGGTCGCCGGGTCTGACTGAATCCCAGGAGAGTAGCTGACCGCGCGCGGATCGCTTTCGGTGAAGGGGCCGGGATTGTGGCTGGAAAAGATATCATCGGCCGCCACGTAGCCTTCCAGGACGGACGTCAGCGGTCTGCGGTATTGAACCGATACCGTGCCGGTCCATGGTGAGGCCACTGTCGGCAACACCCCGATGGCGCTGCCACGATCGACGACGACCTGTCCTCCGGCGGTCAGAACCGTGCTGTCGTGGTGGCCATCAGTCAGGCCAAGTGCCAGGCGCAGGTGCAGGCGCTCGGTCAACAGTGCCTCCGCCGCCAGGTCAAAACCAGTGCTGCGCGCCGAGCCGGCATTGGTTGTGTAGCCGGTGCCGCAAGCATCGTTGAGGTGCTCCTGCACAGCATCCCAGCGGATCAGAAACACGCTGGCAGCGAGTTGCAGACGACGCTCGAACAGCAGGTTCTTCGCACCGAGTTCGTAGTTCCAGATCGCGTCCGAGGTGTAAGAGGTGGGATCCGCGATTCCGTCACACTGCGCCGGCGCGTTGGCGGCACCGGGTCTCGCCCCCTTGGCAACGGCAATGTACAGCATGTTGTTTTCATCGACGTTGTATGACAAGTCGAAGCGCGGCGTCGCCGGCAGGGGTTTGAACGGCCCAATCGACGCGGAGAACGGCGGGGAGTTGTTCGCAAACCCGCTCTCAATGTCCATGGCATCCTCCCTTGCCCATCCGCGTCGTGTCCCAATCCCTAAGCGCCAGCGTGGGGACGGGGTCCAATAGACCTGCCCGAAGGCCGAGATTTCGGCATACAGGTAGCGCGTCGCGCTGTAGATACCCTGCACGTCCGGAGCCGTAATCTGGTACGCGTTGGCGGTGCCGTTCTGCCGCGTTTTCCAATAAAACACCCCAGCCACCCAGCTGAAACGTGCAGCGGGCGCCGCAGAGCTCAGTCGCAACTCCTGCGAGAAGGCGTTGTGATGCTGAGCGAGCAGATTCGGGACGGCCTGCGAATAAGAGGTGGGATAGGCGGGGCCCAGCGGATTGCCGCAGCCCCCAAAATACTGCGCGCAGGCGCCGCTGGTCTCGTCATCCGTCGCCGCAGCCGACCGGTCGAAATAGGCTGTCACCCCCGTCAGGTCCACGGCACCCAGGCTTTGTTGAACTTTTACGGAACTGAGGGTGAACGTGTCCTCATAGGGCTGACGCAGCAGATTTCCGCTACGGAGCAGCCCATCACCGGGATCGGACAGCGGCGTGTAGAAGCTCGAGGTATCGTGCCGGTCAACGGATTGATACGTCACCGACGGCACAATGCGCAACGTGTCGGTCGGTTCGATGGTCAACCCCAGCCGTACGGCTTTGCTCGTGGATCGGTTGGTGTTGGGATCGACGACTGCGCTGGTGAATGGATCGATGCGATCGAGATAGCCGCCGTCGCTTCGATACCAGGCGCTGATGCGGGCGCCGAATCGGTCGGGCACGATCGGGCCACCCGCTGCCGCGCCGATCTCGAGACTCGTGCCCCCTTGCTGTGTGGAAGAGACCTCCAGATGCGAGCGCGCGCTGAACTCGCTGAGGCTCGCCTCATTCGTGATGAATCGAACTGCTCCGCTCAGCGCGCTCGATCCGAATAGCGTCCCTTGCGGACCGCGCAGCACCTCCACCTGGGCCAGATCGAAGGTGACGGGATAGGCGTTGCGGAAGACGTTCAGGGAGGCCTGTATCGGCACATCATCGATGTAGATGCCGGTGGTGGGCGCCCCTTTGTCGGCGATGATGCCCCTGATAGCAATGTTCGTCAGAAGTCCGGGGCCGAATTCCGAGTCGAAGTCGAATTGCAGACCGGGGGTAAACGCCGCGATATCGCTAATACCCTTCACGCCCATTGCCTCCATGTCGTTCTGCGACAGCACCGCGACGCTGATGGGTACCGTGCCAAGGGGTTCCGCGCGTTTGTCGCTGGTTACCAGGACTTCCTCGAGCTCACCCGCGGGAGGAGGTGCCGCCGCGGGCTTGGGCTTTTGCACAAGGTAGGAAGCCCTCGCCGTCGGCGGTGGGGTAGCGAAAATCTTGACGGTCCGGCTGTTGAGAAATACGAAATCGAGCCCGGTGCCGGCGAGCAGCCGGGCAAGGGCTGCAGACGGGCCTAGCCCAGGCGGCACGGGCCGGGATGTCCGGCCTTCGGCAAGCTCAGAGACGTAAATGAGTTGTAGCCCCGTTGCGCTTGCAAATGCATCGAGGGCCCGGGTCAGCGGTTGGGCGGGAATTTCAACTGATACGGGAGCGTTGGGCGGGGGTTCTGCCGGTACCGCGGTCGTGTGAATGAACAGGGCCAGTACCAGGCCCAGGAGACGCAGCGTGATTTGTCCGGGAGCGTTGCGTTTCTGTTGCAGCATTGTAAGAGAACTGTAAGCGCTTCCGATTGAATATTCGGGCCATCAGCCATGGCCCCGGAAACCTACATTTTGCGCATCTATCGCCGCGGGCGCGATGCGCCGCAACAGATCGCCGGACGCGTTGAGACGCCGAGTGGGGAATTGTGCGCGGGCTTTGCCACCCTCACCGAGCTCGCCGCGATCCTGGAGTCGCCCAAGAACCATCTGCACCGAGCCGCTGAGTCGCAGGTACCGGGCGCGCCGCTCATCAAAGTGTACCGGCAGGAAAGTTCGGGAAACCACTGACCGTCGCAGTCGCTTGTAAGTGCCCTGTAAGCGCTGGCAGGTCAGAGTCCTCGGTAAAGGCGCGGGCTTCAGTTAGGGACAGAGGAGGCGGGGTGCGGCAACGCCCTCGGGCCACGGAAGGCCCCCTGGCCAGGGACACCTTGTTCCCCGCTGCCGCAAGTACAGCCTGCTGATCGGAGCTCACCGTTGGATCGTCGCACCAAGCCGCTGGATCTGCACGAGCGTTTCTACGAGTGAGCGTGCCGGGAGAGCAAGCACGGGGCCTGGTCACCCAATGGGTGGCCCGCGGACCCCTCCCGGCCGCCGCCGCGGCGCGGGCCGCGCTCGCCTACGTGCTCGGCCTGCGCCGACGCGATGTGCTGCTCAAGAGCATCGTGGACGCATCCAGCGACTGCATTTTCTGCGTCAACGCAAAGGGCGTCATTCAGACGACCAATCCGGCCGCAGCGCGGCTGTTCGGCGTCGAAATGGAAGCGCTGCGCGGCACGGACTTACGCCGCTACCTGCCGGAGGTGCCCGCGGATCCCGTCGCGGGGATCGCGGCGACATTCGAGGCGCTGTGTGGCCGGCTCACGGAGTGGGAGGCACGCACCGCCACGGGACGCGCGCTGCTGGTGGAGATTTCCTGCGGGCGCGCCGGCATCGGTGGTGAGGCGCTCTATACTGCCATCATCCGCGACATCAGCGAGCGCCGCGCACAGCAGCGCGAGCTCGAATACCGTGCCAGCCATGATGCGCTGACGTCGCTGCCGAACCGGGCTGCGCTCGATGCGCACCTTGCCGCCGTACTCAAGCGCACGACGCAGGCGGGACCTGTGGCGCTCCTGATGCTGGATCTGAGCCGCTTCAAGGACGTCAACGACATTCTGGGCCACAGCGTGGGCGATGCGGTGCTGCAGGAGGTGGCGCGGCGTTTCGTGACAGCCGTTGGCGCACGCGGATTTGTGGCGCGCATGGGCGGGGATGAGTTCGCCGTCGTGACCGGCGACGCCGCCGATTCGGCCGCCGCAGTGCAGCTGGCGCAGGCCCTGGCGCACAGCCTCGACAGGCCGGTCGATATCGGCGATCTGTCGATCACCGTCGGCGTGAACGCCGGCATCGCGTTTTGTCCCACGGACGCCGCCGATGGAGCGACGCTATTGCGGCGTGCGGACGTCGCGATGTACCTCGCGAAGCGCCGCGGTACGGTTTGCGAGCGTTACGACCCGGCGCACGCGGTCCAGGGACTGTTGCACCGGGAGCGCACGCTCCACGCTGTCGGCGTGCCGCCGTGCCCGAACTGCGCTTAGAGATCGCCGAAATTTCTCTGCAGGAGCGCGAGCGCGGCAATCGCCGCGGTCTCGGTTCGCAGCACGCGGGGGCCCATGCGCACCGGCGTGAATCCGGCCGCCCGGGCGAGATCCTCTTCTGACTCGCTGAGTCCGCCCTCCGGGCCGATGAGGACGGTGACGTGCGTGACTGGCGGCGCGACATCATCCAGCCGCAGCGCGGCGGCTGGGGACAAGAGCAGCCGTACCCCGATCGCTCCTGTGGTCCTGGCGGTGGCGGTGAACTCGCGCAACGCCACGGGCGTCGCTACCTCGGGCACGCGGTTGCGGCCGCTCTGCTCGCACGCGGCGATGGCGATGGCACGCCAGTGCGCGACTTTGCGCGCGGACTGTGTCGAGTCCAGCCGCACGACGCTGCGTTCCGTCAGCACCGGCACGAGTCCCGACACGCCCAGCTCGGTGGCCTTCTGCACCACCAGGTCCATACGCTCCCCGCGTGATACGCCTTGCGCCAGGGTCAGGGTCAGCGGCGACTCGCGCTCGAGCGCACGGTGCTCGCCGACCGCGACCGACACCGCGCCGCTCGCGGATGGTCCGAGGGTGGCCGCGTATTCCCCGCCGCGGCCATTGAAAAGTGTCAACGCGTCCCCCGGCCGCAGGCGCAGCACCCGGGTGACGTGGCTCGCGGCACTGTTCGCGAGGGTGGTAGTTGCGCCGCTCGCCAGCGGCGCATCGACGAACACACGGGTCAATCGCATGTCGCAAGATCGATTCCCGCGCGCGCGACTTCAACCATGAGGTCGATCTGCGCAGGCGTGATGACGTACGGGGGCATGAAGTACACGACGTTGCCAACCGGCCGCAGCAGCACGCCGCACCGCAGCGCGTGGTTGTAGATCGTGAGCCCGCGGCGCTCAGCCCAGGGGTAGGGCTCGCGCGTCGCCTTGTTGGGGGTGAGTTCCACGGCGACGATCATGCCGCGCTGGCGCACTTCGGCGACGTGCGGATGATCCTCCAGTTCGCGGGCGCGGACGCCCATGTGCGCCGCCAGCGACCGGTTGCGCTCGAGGATGTGGTCATCCCGAAAAATCGCCAGGCTCGCCAGCGCCGCAGCGCAGCCGAGCGGGTTGCCGGTGAAGCTGTGTGAGTGCAGGAAGGCGCGCAGCTTCACGTACTCATCGTAGAACGCGGCGTATATCGCATCCGTCGTCATGACGGTCGACAGCGGCAGGTAGCCAGCCGTCAGCCCCTTCGACAGGCACAGAAAATCTGGCCGGATGCCCGCCTGTTCGCAGGCGAACAGCGTGCCGGTGCGCCCGAAGCCGACGGCGATCTCATCCGCGATCAGGTGCACCTGGTGACGATCGCAGGCCTCGCGCAGCAGCGTGAGGTACACCGGGTCGTACATGCGCATCCCGCCCGCGCATTGCACCAGCGGCTCGACGATCACCGCGCAGGCCTCGTTCGCATGCGTCGCGAGCGCCGCCTCCATGGCGGCGAACTTGCGCCGTGAGTGCTGCTCCCAGCTCTCGCCGCTTTCACGCTCGAAGCAATCCGGCGACGGCACGCTGATGACGTCCATCAGCAGCGGCCGGTAGATGTCCTTGTAGAGATCAACGTTGCCGACAGCGAGCGCGCCGAGGGTTTCGCCGTGGTAGCTGTTGGTGAGGGTGATGAAGCGCCGCTTCTGGGTGCGGCCGCAGTTGCGCCAGTAGTGGAAGCTCATTTTCACCGCGACTTCGACCGCGGATGAGCCGTTGTCGGCGTAGAAGCAGCGGGTGAGTCCCGGCGGAGCGAGCGCCGTGAGCGCTTCGGAGAGAGCGATCACCGGCTCGTGGGTGAAGCCGGCGAGGATGACCTGTTCCAGGGATTCGAGCTGCTCACGCACGGCGGCGTTGATACGCGGATTGGCATGGCCAAAGAGGTTCACCCACCAGGAGCTGATGGCGTCGAGATAGCGCTTGCCGTCATAATCTTCGAGCCACACGCCGCTGCCGCGCCGGATAGGGATCATCGGCAGCTCTTCGTGGTCCTTCATCTGCGTGCACGGATGCCAGACATGCGCGAGATCGCGTGCCGCGTACGGGGCGTTGCCGGAGGTCATGGGCCTGATTGTGGCAGAATTTACCCTGCAGCCATGCCAACATCCGCGCCAGCACACCCTGTGAAAATCGATCCCATCACCGGCCTGTGCGCCGGGTTCACCCAGGTGTTGTCACCGCATTGGGACGCGCGCCCCAGGGGCGTAGTGCCTGAGCTCATTGTCGTGCACGGCATCAGCCTGCCGCCGGGAGAGTTTGGCGGCCCCTGGATCGATCGGCTGTTCACCGGCACGCTGCCAGCGGACGCGCACCCTTCGTTCCGCGAACGCGCTGACTTGCGCGTGTCGGCGCACATACTCATTCGCCGCGACGGGCAGATCGTGCAGTATGTGCCGATCGGTGCGCGTGCCTGGCACGCGGGGGAGTCGCAGTACCGAGGTCGCACGAACTGCAATGATTTTTCCGTCGGCATTGAACTCGAAGGTACGGACGACACGCCGTACTCCGATGCTCAGTACTCGCAGCTCGCAGCCCTTGCGGCAGCGTTGCTGGGCGCCTACGGCTCGCTCAAGGAAGAGCACATCGTGGGGCACAGCGACGTGGCGCCGGGGCGCAAGACCGATCCGGGTGCGTCGTTCGACTGGCCGCGCTTTCGGGCGCTGCTGAAGGAACGTCTGGCGGTCAGCGCTTCTTAGCCGACTTTGCCGGCCTGGCCGACCCGGCGGGCTTGCTGCGCTCGTGCCGCCACAGCACTTCCGTGCCGCGCTCGTGGCGGGCCAGCACGCGGGCGAGCACGAACAGGAGGTCCGACAGCCGGTTCAGATACTGCGTCACGTCCGGGCTCACTCGCTCGGCGCGGGCAAGAGTGCACACCCTCCGCTCGGCGCGCCGCGCGACGGTGCGCGCCAGGTGGCACGCCGCTGCCGCGGGTCCCCCACCTGGGAGAATGAATTCCTTCAACGGTGGCAGCGTCTCATTGAAGCCATCGAGCAGCCGTTCCAGATTCGTGACCTGCCCGGCGCTGATGGCGCGATGGCCGGGAATGCACAACTCGCCGCCCATATCGAACAGCTCGTGCTGGATGTCGGTGAGGCAGGCGCTGACCGCGTCCGGCAGTCCAGGCACGGCAAGCAGCGCCCCGATGGCACTGTTGAGCTCGTCGACGGTGCCGTACGCCTCGACGCGCGCGTGGTCCTTAGGCACCCGCGTCCCATCGCCGAGGCCCGTGGTCCCGTCATCGCCGGTGCGGGTGTAGATCTTGCTCAGGCGGTTTCCCATGGTCGTTATATCCTAAGCCAATATGGCATCCAGGGAACTCAATGCAGCGCTCGAGGCGGCGCAGGCGGCGGCGGAAGTGATCCGCGGCTTTTACCAGAAAAATCTTGCGGTGCGGACCAAGGCCGATGCTTCCCCGGTCACGGAAGCCGACCTGCGCGCGGAAGAAATCATCCGCGACACCCTCAATCGGCACTTTCCGGGCTACGGTTTCTACGGCGAAGAGACCGGCCAGCACGCCATGGGCGCGGAAAACGCCTGGCTGGTGGATCCGATCGATGGCACCAAGTCGTTCGTGCGCGAGACGCCGTTTTTTTCCACGCAGATCGCGCTCCTGCGCGCGGGCCGGCTGGTGCTCGGGGTGTCGAGCGCCCCGGTGTATGGCGAACTTGCCTGGGCGGAGGAGGGTGGTGGTGCTTATCTCAATGAGCGCGCGATCCGGGTGAGCGGCGTTAGCGCACTCAGCGATGCGGTGGTGTCCAGCGGCAACATCAAGACTCTAACCACGGGACCCAAATGGGTCCGCTATGGCGAGCTCATTCGCCGCGTGAACCGCATCCGCGGTTACGGCGACTTCGCGCACTACCATCTCTTGGCGCGCGGCGCGCTCGATGTCGTCATCGAGTCCGACGTCAACATCCTCGATATCGCCGCGCTCACCGTGATCGTGCGTGAAGCCGGCGGCACGTTCACCGACCTCGACGGCGGCCCGGTAGGACTTGCGACGACCAGCGTGCTTGCCACCAACGGCGCGCTGCACTCAAGCGTGCTCGGCGCGCTGTAGGGTCAGATTTCACCGCATGCGCCAATAACGCCTCAAACAGGCGCCAAATGGCCTCCGCTGTGCATCCTCAACTGCGCAAATCTGACGCAAAATGTATGCATGTGGGCCCGGCGTGCATACAGTTTGCGTTACAACTGGGCTGCGGAACAGGCTGCACAGCGCCTCCGCGCGGCCGGCATCGTGAGTTTTTTCCGCCCGCACCAACTCGCGCGTGCTGGACTGACTCGCCATCAGCTTCCATCTCTGGTAAGCCACCGGGTCGTTGAGCGGGTTTCGCGCGGCCTCTACCACGTCCTTGCGGCAACACCCAATCCGCACGACTCACTCGCGATGGCTTGCTCCCGCGTGCCCGACAGCGTCGTCTGCGTGTTATCGGCGCTACATCTGCACGACATCGTGGCTCGTGCGCCCCCGCAGGTCTGGCTGGGCATAAGGCACAACGCCCGTCGCCCGCGAGTGGGGAAACCGGATATTCACATCATTCGCTTCAGCGGCCCGGCATGGAGTTACGGTGTGGACCAAACCGAGATCGCCGGTGTACCTGCACGCGTCACGAGTCCCGCTCGCACGGTCGCGGACTGCTGTCGGCTCGCACCCCAGCTGGGCGTACAGGTTGCGGTCACGGCGTTCCGTGAAGTGCTCGCACGGCGGATCGCGACTTACACCGATCTCGCGGAGGCCCAACAGGCACTGCCGTCGCGCCGGCTTCAAACCCTGCTGGAAACGCTTTAGGCGCTGACGAATACCCGCCGGCCGTCCTGGGTCAGCTCCATCATGGGAGCAACGTACAGATCACTCAGCGTCGTAGCCGTGAGTGTTGTGCT
>JANWKL010000129.1 GCA_025451375.1 Steroidobacteraceae bacterium | reverse complement strand
TCCCACTCCTCACGGCGTGCCAGCAGCGCCTCCAGCTCGTGCGCCTTCAAGTCGACCACCACCGGTTCCAGCAGTTGTTGTGAGGCTGGCGCACCGCTGCCGCCGTGAAGTCACCCCCAAGGATCTCGTCCAGCCGCGCGCGTTCTGCCTCACCCGCGCTCACAACCGGCGCATCCAGGAGCGTCCGGCTGCCGTGCCGCAGCCTGAACGCCACATCGAACCGCGACAGCGCGAGGCGTTCGATGAGCCGTGCGATGTGAGTGAGCTCGGTCGTGTCGCTGCGCACGAACTTGCGCCGCGCCGGTACATTGAAAAAGAGGTCGCGCACCTCGATGGTCGTGCCGGCCGGCTGCGCGGCCGGGCGAACCGCCGTCGCGGCTCCGCCTTCGATGATGATTTCCGCGCCCTGGGGCTCGCCGGCCGCGCGCGTGGCAATGCGCAGCTTCGCCACTGAACCGATGGAGGGCAGCGCTTCACCGCGAAAACCGAGCGTCGTCACCGCCTCGAGGTCATCGAGGGAGGTGATTTTGCTGGTGGCGTGGCGGGCCAGCGCCAGGGGCAACTCGGCGGCGGCAATGCCGCGGCCGTCGTCGGATACGCGAATCAAACCGACTCCGCCGCGCTCGACGTCCACCTCGATGCGGCTGGCCCCGGCATCCAGGCTGTTTTCGACCAGTTCCTTGACCACCGAGGCCGGCCGCTCGATCACCTCGCCGGCGGCGATCTGGTCAACGAGCGCATCGGGAAGCACGCGGATGGGCATGGCCGCGCAGTGTACAGGCGATGGGAACCGCGCCGCAGCGGCTTAGGGTCAGGGAGTAACCGCGGCTTGGGTGTCCGCCGCACTGGCGAGGCGGCGCTCCTGCTTGAAGCGGGTGCCATCCGGCGGGTTGTGCATGAAGTAGCTGCGCAGGCCGCCCGCGATCGCATCCGCCAGCTGCGCCTGGTGAACCGAAGTGCGCAGGCGCCGCTCTTCTTCGGGATTTGAAATGTACGCCGTCTCGACCAGCATCGACGGAATGTCGCGCGACTTCAGCACCACGAATCCGGCGTGTTGTACCTGCGCCTTGCGCACTTCGCCCACGCCCTCGAGCGCTGCGACCACGCGTTCCGCCGCGGTCGCGCTCACGCCGATGATCTCGCTCTGGGTGGCGTCGATCAGCACCGGCTCGAGTGCGCCTTTGTCCTCAGGGCGCACACCCCCCACGAGGTCCGCGGCGTTCTCATGTTCGGCCAGCCAGCGCGCGGCTTCGCTCGAGGCGCCATGCACCGACAGCACGTACACCGAAGCCCCACTGACACTGCGATCACGGATCGAGTCGGCGTGCACGGAGATGAACATATCCGCGTGCGCGCGGTGGGCGCGTCCGATGCGATCGCGCAATTCCAGGAACTCGTCGCGATCGCGGGTCAGCACCGCATGCATGCCCGGCCGGGCGTTGATCGCTCTGGCGAGCTCGCGGGCAATGGCGAGCGTGACGTCCTTCTCGCGCGTGCCGCCGTGGCCGATCGCGCCCGGATCCACGCCACCATGCCCGGCATCCACGGCAATGATGACGTCGCGATCCCCATCGGCGGGCGCGTGCGCCGCAGAAACTGCCTTAGGCGGCGCATCCGCGACTGCCGCCACCGGCTCACCGAGCGTCACCAGCAGGTGCCGCGCCCCCTCACCCGTTCCCCAGGCGCTCTTGGCGCTGAGCGCGGATCGTAACTGCAGCACCACCCGCAGCGTCCCGTGCGGCTGCGCACCGACGCGAACGGCGGCAACGACACCCAGGGCGGCGGGGGTCTGGAAGTCGGCCGCCAGATGCGTGTTGGGAAGGTCGATCACCACCCGCGCGGGGTTTTCCAGGGTGAAGAGTTTCTGGGCGGTGCTGCCTTTCACATCGAGGCTGACCTGCGCCGCATCGCTTCCCGCCGCGGCGAGTGTCATGGCACGCAATTGCGCAGCGTTAGCGCCCTGCGCCAGGCCCAAGGGCACGAGGACGGTGAGCCCGAGCAGGATTCTTTCGCGAAAAATCTGTCTAATCATAGAGTTCGCGACGTAACTTTCCGCGTAATCTACGCACTTGCACTAAGGGTTTCAACTAAGGTGAGCCACGACTCCCCCGCGCTCGTGTGGGCGCTGGCCTCGATGTCGTGCCCCTGCGTGCCAACCGAGAACGCCAGCGTGATGTCCGCCCGCGGCAAGCGGCCGGCGCCGCGCTCCGGCCACTCGATCAGCCACACGTGCATCGCCCTCGCCCACTCGGAGAGGCCCAGGCCCTCGACATCCGCAGCGCCATTCAGGCGGTACAGATCCAGATGCACCACCGTGAGCGCACCCGCGGCGTAAAGCTCAAGCAGCGTGTAGGTGGGGCTCTTCACCGGCCCCGACACGCCCAGGCCGCTGATAAATCCCCGCGCGAACGTCGTTTTTCCGGCTCCAAGTTCTCCTTGCAGGTACAGCACCAGGGGAACCGCGGTCGGCGCAGGCAGCGCACGAGCCATCCGGTTTCCCAGCGCCTCGGTGTCAGAGGCCGTTCGACACAGCGTATGCATCATTCGCGGTCAGCATATGCATGGTTCATAAATTGACGCACCGCTGCAGCTCCCGCGCCACGTCGCCTGCCAGGAGCCCACGTTCACCGCCGCGCGCTGCGGCATCACCGGCCAGGGCATGCACGAGCACGCCGACCCGCGCCGCAACCCACGGATCCCCGCACTGCGCCAGTACGCCCGCGATCGCACCCGTCAGCACATCGCCCATGCCGGCGCTCGCCATGCCGGGATTGCCCCGCTCGCACAGGCCCGGGGTGCGGCCCGGAGTGCCCACCAGGGTGCCCGCGCCCTTGAGTACCACGGTGCCGTGAGAGCGCTCGACCAGGCGGGCCAGTGCGCCAAGGCGATCGCTCTGCACCTGCTGTGCACTGATATCAAGAAGCCTCCCCGCCTCACCCGGATGCGGCGTCAGAATCCAGTTGTCCCGCGGCGTCAGCCCCTCAGCTGCCAGGAGATTCAGGGCGTCGGCATCCACGACCAGCGGCTTACCACTGCCGAGCACGGTGGCCAGCGCTCGACTGGCCCAACTCGTGAGCCCAAGCCCGGGTCCGACCGCGATCACCGCGGCGCGCTGCATCGCCTCGATGAGCAGCTGCTCGCTCTCGAGCGCCAGACAAATCAGCTCCGGTCTGCCGGCCGCGATGGCGGCCACATTCTCTGGCGCCACCGCCACGGTCACGAGGCCCGCGCCCACGCGCAGGCAGGCTTCTCCAGCCAGGCGCACTGCGCCCGGCATGCCGACGCCGCCCCCGACGATAAGGACACGGCCGAAGTCGCCCTTGTTCGCGGCCCGCGCCCGGCGCGGCAGCGCGGCGTGAATTTCGCTCTCCACGATGCGGGTGAGCGCCGGCGTGAAGTCGACCGGCTGGGTGGCCGTGAGCTCCAGATCGTCAAAGAAGATGCTGCCCGAGAACCCGGGTCCATCCCCGACGAAGAGCCCGGTCTTCAATCCCGCGAAGGTCACCGTGGCCTCGGCTCGCACGGCCTCCCCGGCAGCAGCTCCCGTGTCGGCGTCGAGCCCCGAGGGTACGTCGAGTGAGAACACCGGCAGCTTCTGGGTGTTGATGGCGCGGATAACCTGCGCGAGTTCCTCGCGCACGCCGCCGCGGATGCCGGTGCCGAGCAGCGCATCAACGATCAGTTCGCCGGCACTCAAGAGCTCCACCGCGAAGGGGTGAACCTCCCCGCCGCTCGCCCGGAAGTCCTGGTAGGCCTGGCGCGCATCCCCGCGCAACGCACCCACCGGGCCGGCGCTCAACACCGAAACCGTCAGCCCCGCGGCCTTGGCGAACCGCGCCAGCACGTAGCCATCACCGCCGTTGTTGCCGGCGCCGCAGACAATGACAATGCGATGCGCCGTAGGCCAGCGGGTGCGCAGGTAGCGCAACGCCGCCTCGCCGGCGCGCTTCATGAGCGTGTAACCGGGGATGCCCAGCGCATCGATCGCATGGGCGTCGAGCGCGCGCACCTGCGTCGCGGAGTACAGAAGCGTCGGCAGTGCCATGAGGACATTATACTGGCCCGCGTGATCGACCTGAGCGCGCTGAAGGCTGAACTCACGGCGCGGGCCCGCGCGTTGGGGTTTGGCGCCCTGGGGGTCGCCGACGTCGCTATCCCAAAGGATGAACAGCACCTGTTGCGCTGGCTCGCCGATGGCTTTCACGGCGAGATGGGCTACATGCAGCGCCACGGCGTGAAGCGCAGCAGGCCGCAGGAACTGGTGCCCGGCACCCTGCGGGTGGTGAGTGCGCGCCTGGACTACTGGCCTGCCGAAGCGCGCGACGCACACGCTGTGCTCGCCGATCCGGAACTGGCGTACGTGTCGCGCTACGCGCTGGGGCGCGATTACCACAAGATCCTGCGCCAGGCCTTGCAGGCCCTCGCGTTGCAGATGCAAGAGCGCATTGGGCCCTTCGGCTACCGGGTGTGTGTCGACAGCGCACCGGTCCTGGAAAAAGCGCACGCACGCGATGCCGGCCTGGGCTGGATTGGCAAGCACACCAATCTCATCGCCCGCGATGCGGGCTCATACTTCTTCCTCGGCGAGATCCTCACCGATCTGCCGCTGCCGCTCGACGCCCCGGCAAGTGCGCACTGCGGCACGTGTACCGCCTGCATGCCGGCCTGCCCCACCGCGGCGATCGTCGCGCCCTACCGGCTGGATGCGCGGCGCTGCATCTCGTACCTGACCATCGAGCATGGCAGCGCGATCCCGGTGGAGCTGCGCGCCGCCATTGGCAACCGCATCTATGGCTGTGATGACTGTCAGCTCGTGTGTCCGTGGAACAAGTTCGCGCGCACGGCAGCTCACCCGGATATGAAAGTGCGACACGGGCTCGACGCGCCAGCGCTGCCAGCCGTGTTTCGCTGGACGGCAGCGCAGTTCGAGGAGCGCATGCGCGGCTCGGCCATTTACCGCATCGGCTACGAGCGCTGGTCGCGCAACATCGCGGTGGCGCTCGGCAACGCACCCGCAGCAGACGAAAACCGCCGCGCACTCGAGGAACGTCGCGAGGATGCCTCACCGCTGGTGCGTGAGCACGTGGCGTGGGCGATCACCCAACAGACCCTTAAGGCCGGGTAACCTGCACGTTGTCGATGAGCCGTGCCTTGCCTAAGCGCGCGGCGGTCAACACCACGAGTTCCCGCACGCCGGGCAGCGGCGGACTTAACGTAGCGGCATCGCGCACCGCGAAGTAATCGGGGCGGAAACCGGCCGCCTCGAGTGCCTGCACGCCGGCGCGCTCGATGCTGGCGATCTCCGCGTCCCCGGCAGCGAGGCGCTGGGCGGCGATGAGCAACGTGGCATGGATGGTCGGCGCCAACGCCCGCTCCGCCGTCGTCAGGTACTGGTTACGGGAACTCATCGCCAGGCCGTCGGCATCGCGCACCGTGGGAGCCCCGATGATTTCAACCGGCATGCACAGGTCCGCCACCATGCGGCGGATGACCGTCAGCTGCTGAAAGTCCTTGAGTCCAAACACGGCGACGTCCGGATCCACGATGTGGAACAGCTGCGTTACGACAGTGCTGACACCCTCAAAGTGTCCGGGTCGGAACTCCCCCTCCAGGATGCGGGATAGCCCGGGCACCTCGACGCGGGTGGCACGCTCGGCGCCGTGCGGATAAATCTCGCTCGCCTCGGGACTGAACATCAGGTTGCACCCCGCCGCCGCCAGCATGCCGGCGTCCTGCAAGGGCGTGCGCGGATAGTGGGCGAAGTCCTCGTTCGGCCCGAACTGCATCGGGTTCACGAAAATGCTCGCCACAAAGCGTTCGCCATGCTGGCGCGCGGCCTCGATGAGGCTCACGTGCCCGGCGTGCAGATTCCCCATGGTCGGAACGAAGGCGACCCGCAGCCCCTGCCGGCGCCAGGCCCGCACGTGCTCGCGCACCGCGGCGATGGTGGTGACCGTATCCAATTAGAAGCAGTGCTCGGGAGCCGGGTACTCGTGCTGTTTCACGGCGCGCACGTAGCGCTGCAGGGCATCGAGATTGTTGCTGGCCCCGTCCATGAAGTTGCGTACAAAACGCGGCTTTCTGCCGGTGGTGATGTCCAGGATGTCGTAGGTCACGAGGATCTGCCCGTCGGTGTCGGGACCGGCGCCAATGCCGATCACCGGCACGTGGAGTTCTGCGGTGATGGCCTTGCCGAGCGCGGCGGGAATGCACTCGAGGAGCACAATGTCCGCGCCCGCCGCCTCCAGGCGCTTGGCGTCATCGAGCAGGCGCGCCGCGGTTTCACGCTCGCGTCCCTGCACGCGAAAACCGCCGGTCTTGTGCACCGACTGGGGTTTCAGTCCCAGGTGCGCGCACACGGCGATGTCATGGCCGGCGAGGAACTCGACGATCTCGGTCTGCTTGCCGCCGCTTTCGAGCTTGACCATCTGCGCCCCACCCTCCTGCATCAGGCGCACGGCGTTGGCGAGCGCGATTTCCCGGGTCGGGTAGCTCATGAACGGCAGGTCGGTGATCAGGAACGGCCGGTGCAGCCCGCGGGCCACAGCGCCACTGTGGTACGCCATCTGGTCCATGGTGACCGGCACGGTGGTGTGATGGCCCTGGATCACCATGCCCAGTGAATCCCCCACCAGCACCACGTCGACATCGGCCGCGTCCATCAGGACCGCGAAGCTCGCGTCGTAACACGTCAGGCTCGCGATCTTCTCGCCATCGGCTTTCATGCGCGCGAGCGTCGCCAGGGTAACCGGCGCACGGCTGATATCGCGTTGCAGGTGCGTGTACATGGCGCGTTGAGTGTAGCGTCAGGCCCCGCAGGCGGCAAAAGTCACGCCTTTTGCCGCCGGCAACGGAGCTGTTGTCCGTCGAAATCGCCGCAGGCGATTTTGACCCATTACATAGCCCGGCTGCGCAACGGGTTGTAGTAGCGCCGCCCCCGCGTCGCGCGTTTGATCGCCGTCAGGAGCTCCTCATAGTCGCGTTGGTTCGCGATCGGGTCGATGGAAGCGGCATTCACGATCAGAAGCGGCGCCCCGTCGAACTCGTGGAAAAAGCGCGCGTAAGCCTCGTTCAACCGTTCCAGGTATTGCCGTTCGATGTACTGCTCGTAGTCCACCCCGCGGCGCTGAATGCGCTCCTGCAACACATCGACCGGCGCCTGCAGGTACACCACGAGGTCGGGCTTGGGTGCCTGGATGTCGAGCTTGGCGTACAGCTGCTCATAGAGGGTGTACTCGGCGTCATCGAGCGTGACCCGCGCGAACAGCCGATCCTTCTCGAACAGATAGTCGGCGACGCGCGTCGGGGCAAAGAGATCCGCCTGCTTGAGGGCTGCCAGTTGCTGCGCGCGCTGCAGCAGGAAATACAGCTGCGCCGGCAGCGCTCCGGCGCGGGGGTTCTTGTAGAAGCGTTCGAGAAAGGGATTCTGCGCCGCCTGCTCGAGAACCAGCTGCGCCGACAGACTCTCGGCCAGGCGTCGCGCCAGGCTGGTCTTGCCGACACCGATCGGACCTTCGACCACGACGTACTTATGCGCTGCTTCGCTCGCCATGTGCCTGCAACAGAGTTAGCCCGAGAGAGGCGACCCTTCCCTTGAGCTCGGCCACGCGGCCCAAGCCCGGCAGATCCAGATCCGGGGCAATGTCCGAAAGAGGATACAGAACGAAGTTACGCTCCACTATCCCGGGATGGGGCAGCAGCAGCGCCCCTTCAAGGCGACGCTCGCGAGCGTAGGAAAGCAGATCGAGGTCGATGATGCGCGGCCCCCAGCGTTCGCGCACCGCCGGCCGGCCCAACGCCGTCTCAATACTCCGCAACTCCTTAAGGAGCGCATCGGCGTCGAGGCGGGTGAGGAGGCCCGCAACCGCGTTGACGAAGTCCGGCTGCGCGATGTTTCCCAGGGGGCGCGAGGTGTACAGCGGCGACGCCAGCACGAGCTGTGTCAGCGGCAGGCCCTGCAGGCGCCGGCAGGCGTCGAGCACCTGCGCGCGTGGGTCCTCCAGATTACTGCCGATGCCGATGTA
>JANWKL010000128.1 GCA_025451375.1 Steroidobacteraceae bacterium | reverse complement strand
GTCCCAGCTGGACGTTCTCGAGCACCGTCAGCCATGGAAAAAGAGCGAAACTCTGGAACACCATCGCGATCCCGCGCGCCGGGCCTGCCACGGGCTGGCCGAGGTAATTCACCACCCCGCTGGTGGGCCCGTCGAGACCTGCGATCGAGCGCAGCAGCGTCGACTTGCCAGAACCGGAACGCCCGAGCAGACCCACGATCTCCCCCGGTCGCAGCGTGAGATTGACGTCCTCGAGTACGACCAGCTCATCTCCGTCGGGCTTGCGGAACGACTTGCACACCGAAGTCACGTCGAGCAACGGCGCGAGATTGAGCTGCGGAGCGGTTACATTCACTTAGCGTCTCCTTGAACCTTCGAGCCTTAAGCGATGCGGAACTTGCGCTCGGCGCGCGCATACAACGGGCGCCAGAACAGCCGGTTCACGGTGACCACGAACAGACTCAGCACGACAGTGCCAAGCACCGAGCGCTGGAAGTCCCCGGCGCTCGTAGCGCTCGAGATGTAGGCACCGAGCCCGTGTGCAGTCAGCGTCTCCTTCCCCCAGGTGGCAACTTCCGCGACGATGCTCGCGTTCCAGGCGCCGCCCGAGGCGGTAATGGCGCCGGTCACGTAGAAAGGAAATACCGCGGGCAGTGCCACGCGGCGCCACCACAGCCAGCCCCGTACGCCGAGGTTTTCCCCGGCATAGCGCAGATCCGGCGCGATGGCCGAGGCGCCCACGATCACATTGAAAAGAATGTACCACTGGGTGCCGAGGATCATGAGCGGGCTGAGCCAGATGTCCGGAGTCAGCTTGAACAACACGACCGCCGATACGAAGATCGGAAACAAGAGGTTCGCCGGGAAGGCGGCCAGGAGCTGCGCAATGGGCTGCACGATGCTGGCCGCCCGCGGGCGCAAGCCGACCCACACCCCGATCGGCACCCAGATCACACTCGCCAGCGCGATCAGGATCGCCACTCGTACCAGCGTGATGCCGCCCAGCACGATGACATGGCCGATCTCCGCGAGACTCACCTCGCCGAGTACAAAGTGCGCGGTTTTCCACAGCGCTCCGATGCCAATGAGCACCAGCGCGCTGTACCAGGCGTAGTCGACCCAGGGCGAATTCCACGCCATCCAGGTGCGGGTCACGGGCTTGGCCGCTGCAGCCGCCGGGCGCGACTTCACGCCAGCGCGCAGCATCGCCGCGAAGGCGCGCGCAATCAGGCCCAAAAACCGCGAACGCCGCATCATGGTGAGCGCCCAGGAGTGGCTGGCGGTGAACCCCGCCTCCTGGTCGAGGCGGAACCAGTCGGCGCTCGCCGTCAGGGGGCGGAACAAGAGCTGATCGAACAGCAGGATCACGATCACCATCGCAGCAATCGCCCAGCCGATGGCGCCGAGGTTCTTCTGCTCGATGGCAAGCGCGATGTAGGAGCCGACGCCCGGCAGGGTGACGGTCGTGTTGCCGACGCTCATGGCCTCCGACACGACCACGAAAAACCAGCCGCCGGACATGGACATCATCATGTTCCAGATAAGCGCCGGCATGCCGAACGGGACCTCGAGTCGCCAAAAGCGCAGCCACGCCCCGAGCTGGAAGTTACGTGATGCCTCGAGCATCTCCTCCGGGATGCTGCGCAGGGAATGGTAGAAGCTGAAGGCCATGTTCCACGCCTGACTGGTGAAAATCAGGAAAATGGCGGCCATTTCCGCGCCGGCGACCCGCCCGGGCGTGAGGCGCAGGAAGAACAGGATGGTGATCGAGAAACTCAGGATCGGCACCGACTGCAGAAAGTCGAGCAGCGGCACCATGATCACTTCCGCGCGCCGGCTCTTGGCCGCGAGCGTCGCGTAAGTGAACGTGAACACCAGGGATGCCACCATCGCGATCAGCATGCGCAGCGCCGTGCGCGCGGCGTAGCCGATGAGCGCCGAGGGCGCGAGGGAAATCGGCGTCGCTTCGAGGCGCGTGAGCGAACCGGTCAGACCGTGCGCCGCCTGCGCGGCGTAGATGAAGAAGGCAAACACCAGCACAAAGGCGAGCACGTCCCAGCCTCCCGGGACGTAGCGGGTGCGCAGAACCGAGATCGGCAGGCGATCGACACGCATCGGTACGAGTTTGCCCTAACAAGGTGATGATTGGCACCGCAGCGGTTCAAGAGCGAGTGCGAATGTCGTACGATGCCGCCATGAAAAACGCACTCGTTCGAGCGGCCATCGCCGCCACCATCACCCTGGCACTGACCGCGGCGTCCCAGGCCCAGAGCAACGACACCACGACGACCATCAAGGACGACGCGAAAACGGTCGGCCACGCGATCGCCCATAGCGCCACGACCGTCGGCCATACCGTCGCCGAGAAGACCAAACCGGTACGGGACACCATCCGCGATGACTCCGTAAAGGTCGGGCACGCGGTCGCCCACAGCGCCAAGGCCGTCGGCGCGAAGGCTAAAGAAGGCGCCGGCAAGGTCAAGGGGGCCGTGACAGGCAAATCCGACGAGCCGGCGCCGAAGAGCTGACAGCACTCGTGTCGTCGGTGCGCGCGCCAGCGGGCCTGCGTCTGGAATACCTGCCCCGTGCTGCCTGCCAGGTGGCAGGCTGGACGGACGTGCTGGGTATCGCCACATTCGATGGCGCCCGGTCCGCTGAGACCGGGCCCGCCGACCCGCCCGTCGCGCAGGTGCGAACCGCTGTGCTGGACGGTAACGCTGACGTGTGCGAGGTCTGGCGCTGCGGCGGCGCCGTCAAGTCCGGCCAGCACCACCGGGTGCGCTGGCGCAGCAGCGACCAGCTCCTGTTCGGGTGCATTGCCGTGGCGGAGGAGCTTCTTCCGGGCACGCCTGGCTCATCACTGCATGCCGCCACAACTCTCGCCTACGATGAGCTCTGCGCCACGCTCGAGGCGCTCCCCTACCCGCACCTGCTGCGCGTCTGGAACTACCTCCCGGACATCAACCGCGACGCCAATGGCACGGAGCGCTACCTGCAATTCAACACGGCACGTCAGCGGGCGCTGCGCTCCAGGGGCCGGGTACTCACCGGCAATGTCCCGGCCGCTTCGGCACTCGGAGCGGCCAGCGGCAGCCCGCTGGTGGTGTATTTCCTGGCCGGCAAAACCGCGCCGGCGTTCGTGGAGAACCCGCGCCAGGTGAGCGCCTACCACTATCCGCAACAGTATGGGCCCGACAGCCCGGTGTTTTCGCGCGCGGCACTGGTGCACAGTGGCGACAGCCTCGCGCTGTTCATATCCGGAACGGCCAGCATCGTCGGCCATCGCTCGACCCACATCGGCGACCCCGCCGCGCAGACGCGCGAGACCCTGCTCAACATCGAAGCGCTGCTGCACGAGGCGAACGCGGCAGCGGACGGCGCACATTTCGATCTCGGCGCTCTGGCGGGCAAGGTGTATGTGCGAACGCCGGCGGAGCTGCCGGTCATCCAGCGTGAACTCGCCCCGGCGCTTGCCGCCGGTGCGAGCTTCATCTATCTGCAGGCCGACATCTGCCGCCAGGACCTGGCGGTGGAGATCGAAGCGGCGGCGATCCGCCCTGCCACGCCCGCACCGTGACGCGTGTCATCGGACTTGCAGCCCTTGCCCTTAGTGCCTGCGTCGCGGCGCGCGCCGCTGATCCTGCGCCGCAGGATCTGAAACCGCTATGGGAGTTCGGTCTGGGTGTCGGCGCTCTGGCGTTCAACGACTACCGCGGCTCCAACACCTCGCACGCCTACCCGATACCACTGCCCTACTTTGTGTACCGCGGCAGGATTCTGCGCTCCGATCAAGACGGCCTGCGCGGCCGGCTCTTCAAGCAGGATCGCATCGAACTCAATTTCAGCATTAACGGCACCACCCCGGTACGCAACGACTCCGCGCGGCGCGGGATGCCGGACCTGCGCCCGACGCTGGAAGCAGGTCCTGCGCTCGACCTGCACCTGTGGCGCTCGGCGGACAAACACCTGAAGCTCGATGTGCGCGTACCAGTGCGCGAAGCGTTTACCATCGAGACTTCCCCGCGGGCGATCGGCCTTTTCGCTGCCCCCAACGTCAACCTCGATATCGCCCAGTTCCCCGGATCCGACGGCTGGAAACTCGGACTGCTCGCCGGCCCGCTGTTCGCGGTGCGCAGCTACGATGAGTACTTCTACAACGTGCCCGCGCAGTACAGCATCCCCGGCCGCCCGGCATTTGCGGCTCGCGGCGGTTACGCAGGCACGCAGACGCTGCTGTCCCTGACACGGCGCTATCCTTCTTACTGGATCGGTGGCTACATTCGGTACGACACTCTGGCCGGCGCGAGCTTCGCGGACAGCCCACTGGTGAAGACTCATGGCTACTGGACCGCAGGTTTCGGTGTGTCCTGGATGATCGCAAGGTCCACCCGCCTGGTTGCGAGCGACGAGTGACCCCCTCCAATACCCACCTGGTGCTGATTCCGAGCTTCAATCCCGGTGGGAAAGCGCGTGCCACCGTGCGCGACGCCCGCTCCGAGTGGGCTCCGGTATGGGTCGTTGTGGACGGCAGCACCGACGGCAGCGCCGAAACCCTGCTCGAGATGAGCCGCGTGGACCCGCAGCTGCGGGTTTTCGTCCGGGCGAGCAACGGCGGTAAGGGTGCCGCGCTGCTCGACGGACTACGTGAGGCGCGGGCAGCAGGGTTTACCCACGCACTGACCATGGATTCCGATGGCCAGCATCCGCACCAATGTATCGGCCCCTTCATGGCGGCCTCGCGTGCGGCGCCTGATGCCATGATCCTCGGCGAGCCGGTGTTCGATGCCGGCGCCCCGCGCATCCGCGTGCGCGGCCGGCGCGTGGCCAACTGGGCCACGAACCTTACGACCCTGTGGGCCGGAATCCATGACACGCTGTTCGGCTTCCGGGTATACCCGATCACCCCGCTCATCGCCGTGATGGAAAAGAGCCGCTGGATGCGGCGCTTCGACTTCGACGCCGAGGCGGTGGTGCGTCTGAGCTGGCGCGGCGTGCCGGCATTGAACCTGCCGGCCCCGGTTCGCTACTTCAGCGCGCAGGAAGGGGGCGTAACACACTTCAACTACTGGCGTGACAATGTGCTCCTGACCAGCATGTACTTGCGCCTGTTCGTGGGCTTCGTAGTTCGCCTGCCGCTGCTCGTCAGGCGACGCTTGTGACCACGAACAGCCCCGCGACCCTGCCGCGCTCGGCGACGCACGCGGTCACGGCCTGGGCGTGTGTCGCATCAACGGTCGCGGCGATCGCCCTGCTCACGTACTGGCCGCTTTTTGAGCAGCCCGCCTATCAGGCGCTGGTGGTGATGGCTGCGTCTGCCCTGGGTGCGTTCCTGCCCGACATGCTGTGGCAAAAAGTCTTCCGGCGCGCGCTATCCGCCGAGCCGCACGCCGCCAGCTGGTCCCGTGTCCTGACCAAGTACGTCGGGCTGGCTGGCACGGTCGCGGCCGTTGCTGCCCTTTACGGGATCTTGCCGGAGTATTCGCAGGGCGGTGATTTCTACGGCAACTACTGGACGGCGATCAGGGCCGTACTGCCGCTCTGGGCGCTAGTGGCGCTGCCCTACATCTACTGGGTAGACCGGCGCATGACGCAGCCGCGCGATGCGCTGTGGCAGATGGGACGGCTGGTACTCGGACGCTGGCGCGGCCTCGATACGCGCGTGCTGTGGCAATACGCACTGGGATGGCTGGTCAAGGCATTCTTCCTGCCGCTGATGTTCACGTACTTCTGCGACGGCCTCGGCAAGCTGTTGCACTACCACTGGGATCAGTTGTCAACCTTCCAGGGCTTCTACGACTGGAGTTACTTCACACTCTATTTTATAGACGTCGCCCTGGTGTCCATGACGTATTTGATGGCGCTGCGGGCGACCGACACGCACATCAGGTCCAGCGAGCCGACGGCCCTGGGATGGTTCGCTGCGCTCATATGCTATCAGCCGTTCTGGTCGTTGGTCGGCCGTCAATACCTCGACTACGACACTGGCGCGGCCTGGGGCGCGAGACTCTCGGCGAGCCCGTGGGCTTACACGCTCTGGGGCTGCGCGATTCTTGCGCTCATCGGCGTCTATCTATGGGCCACGATCGCCTTCGGCGCGCGCTTCTCCAACCTGACGCATCGCGGCATCATTACCTCAGGTCCCTATCGCTTCACCAAGCATCCCGCCTATCTGGCGAAAAACCTGTCGTGGTGGCTGATCTCGGTGCCGTTCGCGTTCGATACCAGCCTCGCCGATACACTGAGGCGCTGCTGTCTGCTGTTGTTACTGAACGGCGTGTACTATCTGCGCGCCAAGACCGAGGAGCGACATCTGGCGCTCGACCCGGTATACGTGCAATACGCGTGTTGGATCGAGCAGCACGGCATGCTGCGCTTCCTTGATCGCCTCCCCGCGGTGGGCGCCCTGGCGAAGTGGCGTCCGGTCTTTGCCGCCTATGTTTCGCCGTGCACGTTCACCGACGTACCGCCGGACGATGGACTGCCGCCCAAGCGCGCTCGCGCCCGGAAACGGTAGCGCCGACCCTCGTGCTAACATCCTTCGCCGCGGGCACATCGCCCGGACGAGCGCTCCCACACTAACAAATGGCATTCTGGTGCCCCGATAAATGCCTGTCCTGAAACAGCCTAGCGCTGGCAGCATCGTGCAGGGGCCCGGGGGCCCGGTACTGCTGCTCTCCATGCGGCGACTGGCCGACCTGGTCGCCTACTGCGCCCAGTATGAATTCGAGGATGTCATCACCGAGGTCACGGGGGCCGACCGGGCGGAGGCCAGCGATGCGGCGGCGCTCGAATTCTCGCGCCGCTCCTACAAGTTGCTGCGCCAGGTCGGGCGCTCGCAACGGTTGGCGCGGGCGCTCGCGCCGCGACCCGCGCCGCACAGATTGCAGCGCGACTACCAGTTGTTCCTGCCCATTTTCAATCACACCCATGAGTTGTATGCGTTGCGCGCCATTCCGGACTGGCGCGCGCGCTGCAGATGGGCAGCCTGCTTCATTACCGAGGTGTGGAGCCACCTGCTGCCGACTTACCTGCTGGAGCTACTGGCGCAGTTCGACCACATCTTCATCGGCACGCGCCACTGCGTAGCGGACGTCGCCCGCATT
>JANWKL010000127.1 GCA_025451375.1 Steroidobacteraceae bacterium | reverse complement strand
GCCCGCGGAAACGAAACTGATGTCCGCGAAAATCGCCGCAGGCGAATTTTCGCCAATGAACTAGGAAACGCACATGGCCATCAAGGCAACCGAGATCAGCGATCTGATCAAGCAGCGGATCGAGAACTTCAAGTCGGTCACCGAGGCGCGCAACGTCGGCTCCATCGTGTCGGTCACCGACGGCATCACCCGCATCCATGGGCTGGCGGATGCGCGCTACGGCGAGATGCTCGAGTTCCCCGGCAACACCTTCGGACTCGCCCTGAATCTCGAACAGGATTCGGTCGGCGCGGTGGTGCTCGGTGAGTACAAGCACTTAAAGGAAGGCGACACCGTCAAGACCACGGGCCGCATTCTGGAAGTGCCGGTGGGACCGGAGCTGCTCGGACGGGTGGTCGACGCCCTGGGCGCACCGATCGACGGCAAGGGCCCGATCAAGGCAACACGCACCGCTCCCATCGAGCGCGTGGCACCGGGCGTCATCTACAGAAAGTCAGTCAGCCAGCCGGTGCAGACCGGCTACAAGGCAGTCGACTCGATGGTGCCGATCGGCCGCGGCCAGCGCGAACTCATAATCGGCGACCGCCAGACCGGCAAGACCGCGCTCGCGATCGACACCATCATCAACCAAAAAACCAGCGGCATTAAGTGCGTCTACGTCGCGATCGGTCAGAAGCAATCGACCATCGCCAACGTGGTGCGCAAGCTCGAGGAGCACGGCGCGCTGGCGCATACCATCGTCGTGGCCGCCTCCGCCTCGACCCCGGCCGCCCTGCAGTACATCGCCGCCTACTCGGGTGTGACCATGGGCGAGTACTTCATGGATAACGGCGGCGACGCCCTCATTATTTATGACGATTTGTCCAAGCAGGCGGTCGCCTACCGGCAGATCTCGCTGCTCTTGCGCCGCCCGCCGGGCCGCGAAGCCTTCCCCGGCGACGTGTTTTATCTCCACTCACGCCTCCTCGAGCGCAGCGCGCGCGTCAATGAGGAATACGTCGAGATGGTCACCAAGGGCGCGGTCAAGGGCAAGACCGGTTCACTCACCGGCTTGCCGATCATCGAAACCCAGGCCGGCGATGTCACGGCGTTCGTGCCGACCAACGTCATCTCCATCACCGACGGGCAGATCTTCCTCGAGACCGATCTGTTCAACGCCGGCATCCGACCGGCCATGAACGCCGGCATCTCGGTGTCGCGCGTCGGTGGTGCGGCCCAGACCGACATCATCAAGAAACTCGGCGGCGGCATCCGCCTGTCACTGGCGCAGTATCGCGAGCTCGCGGCGTTCTCGCAGTTCGCATCCGATCTGGACGAGGCGACCCGCCGGCAGCTCGAGCGCGGCCAGCGCGTCACCGAGATGATGAAGCAGAAGCAGTACGCGCCGATGTCGGTAGCCGAGATGGCGCTGTCGATCTACGCGGTCAACAACGGCTACATGGACAAGGTGGACCTGAAGAAGATTGTGGCGTTCGAGGCGGCGCTGCAGGCGTTCGCGCACACCAACTACAAGTCGATGATCGATGGCATCAACACGACACCGAAATTCTCCAAGGAGAACGAGGCGGCGATGAAGAAGTGCATCGAGGACTTCGTTACGACCGGCACCTACTAAGTGACCGGCACCGTACTACCCAGCACTCTGCACTGACGCAACCGCAATGCCCGGCACCAAGGAAATCCGCACCAAGATCGCGAGTGTGAAGAGCACTCAGAAGATCACCAAGGCCATGCAGATGGTGGCCACGAGCAAGATGCGCCGCGCCCAGGAGCGCATGAAGCTCGCCCGCCCCTACGCTTTGAAGATGCGCAATGTCATCGGCCACCTGACGCAAGCCAACCCCGACTACCGGCATCCGTTCCTGGTGACACGTACACCTGCGGCGATCGGGGTGATTGTCATCTCGACCGACCGCGGACTCGCCGGCGGCCTGAATGCCAATGTCTTCAAGCAGACCCTGTTGCTACTGCGCGAGTGGCAGGGCAAGGGTGCGCAGGTGAGCCTGTGCCTCATCGGCAGCAAGGGCCTGACCTTCTTCCGGCGCTTAGGGTTGCCGATTCTCGCCAACGTCTCGGGCCTGGGCGACAAGCCACACGTGAAGGACCTCATCGGTACGGTGAAGGTGATGCTGGACGCGTATCGCGCGGGCTCGCTCGATCGCCTGTTCCTGGTGAACGCGCAGTTCGTCAACACCATGACCCAGAAGCCGTCCATCGAGCAGCTGCTGCCGATCGAGGCGCTCGACACCGAAGGACTGCAGGAACACTGGGACTACATTTACGAGCCGGACGCTGCGGGCATCCTCGACGGACTGCTGATGCGTTACATCGAGTCGCAGGTCTATCGCGGCGCGGTCGAGAACGTCGCCTCCGAGATGGCGGCGCGCATGGTCGCCATGGGCGCGGCCTCCGACAATGCCGGCAAGCTGATTAACGAATTGCAACTGATCTACAACAAGGCCCGCCAGGCCGCGATCACGAAAGAACTTTCGGAGATCGTGGGCGGTGCGGCTGCGGTTTGAGGAAAGAAGACATGGCAAGCGTAGCTCAAGGACAGATTACCCAGATCATCGGCGCCGTCATCGACGTCGAATTTCCGCGGGAATCCATCCCCGGCATTTACGAAGCGCTCCAGTTGAAGGATGTGGACCTGACGCTCGAAGTGCAGCAGCAGCTCGGCGACGGCGTGGTGCGCACCATCGCCATGGGCCCGTCCGAAGGCTTGAAGCGCGGCCTGGCAGTCGTCGGGACCGGCGCGCCGATATCCGTGCCGGTCGGCAAGGGTACGCTGGGGCGCATCATGGATGTCCTCGGCAAGCCGCAGGACAACCGCGGTCCGGTGGAAACCAAGGAGCACCTGCCGATCCACCGCGCACCGCCATCGTTCGACAGCCAAGCGGGCGGGCAGGACCTGCTGGTCACCGGCATCAAGGTTATCGATCTGTTGGTGCCGTTCGCCAAAGGCGGCAAGGTCGGGCTCTTCGGTGGCGCGGGCGTCGGCAAGACCGTCAACATGCTCGAGCTCATCAACAACATCGCCAAGCAGTACTCGGGACTGTCAGTGTTCGCCGGCGTCGGCGAGCGCACCCGCGAAGGCAACGACTTCTATCACGAGATGATCGAGTCGGGCGTTATCGACAAGGACACGCTGTCGAACTCCAAGGTGGCGATGGTGTACGGCCAGATGAACGAGCCACCGGGCAACCGCCTGCGCGTGGCGCTCACCGGCCTCACCATGGCTGAGTACTTCCGTGACGAGAAGCGCGAGGACGGCGGTGTCGGCCGTGACGTACTGTTCTTCGTCGACAACATCTACCGCTACACGCTCGCCGGCACCGAAGTCTCGGCGCTGCTCGGACGCATGCCATCGGCCGTGGGTTACCAGCCGACGCTCGCCGAGGAAATGGGTGTGCTGCAGGAGCGCATCACCTCGACCAAGACCGGTTCGATCACCTCCATTCAGGCGGTGTACGTACCGGCGGACGACCTGACGGATCCCTCGCCGGCCACGACGTTCGCGCACCTGGATGCGACCGTGGTGCTGTCGCGCCAGATCGCATCCCTGGGTATCTATCCGGCGGTCGATCCGCTCGACTCCACCAGCCGGCAGCTCGATCCCCTGGTCGTGGGTGAGGATCACTACAACACCGCGCGCGGTGTGCAGGCCGTGCTGCAACGCTACAAGGAACTGCAGGACATCATCGCGATTCTCGGTATGGACGAGCTGTCGGAAGAGGACAAGCTCACGGTGTACCGCGCGCGTAAGGTGCAGCGCTTCCTGTCGCAGCCCTTCAACGTCGCCAAGGTATTCACCGGCCAGGACGGCAAGATCGTCCCGTTGAAGGACACCATCCGCGGCTTCAAGGGCATCATCAGCGGCGAGTTCGACGCGCTTCCCGAGCAGGCCTTCTACATGGTGGGCAACATCGAGGAAGCGGTTGCCAAGGCGAAGACGCTGCAGTAAACAACCACCCACGAAATCGAGCTTTACCGTGACCGAAGGACCTCCAGCGCCAATCAAGACGCTCGATTTCGCGGGGCCCGGTTGGAAGAGGAAGATGCAGAGCAGAGCAGATGGCTGAGCCAATCACTATCCAGGTCGATATCGTGAGCGCCGAGGGCGAGCTCTTTTCCGGGCCCGCCGCCATGGTGTTCGCGCCGGCGAAAGAGGGCGACCTGGGGATTCACCCGCGGCACGCGCCGCTTCTGACCTTGTTGAAGGCGGGCGAAGTGCGGGTACAGACCCCCGACGGTGAGGAGCACCACTTCTTCGTCGGCGGCGGAGCGCTCGAGGTGCAGCCGACCAAGGTCACCGTACTCGCCGATACCGCGCTGCGCGCCAAGGACATCGACGAGGCGGCGGCGCTGGCGGCCAAACAGCGGGCGGAAGAGGCGCTGAAGGACAAGGTCGGACACATCACGATTGCCGAGGCGCAAGCCGAGCTCGCCCGCGCCATGGCCCAGCTGAAACTCATCGAGCGCCTGCGCAAGCTCAGGGGCTGATCGGCTGGACCCCTCCCCGGAGCCACCGATCCCAGCAGCGGTCGCGCCATCGCCGGCGCCGCCGAAGGTTTTCGCGGGTCTCCTGCAAAACTTAAGCGGCGGACTTGCGCTTTGCTCGCTGCGGCGACTGTGGCCACCGCGCTTTAGCGTCAGTTTCGATCAGGTCGCAGCGCTCCTGGTGCTGAATCTTTTCGTATGGGCGGTGCTCGATGCGCTGCACGCCCCGCGGCACGCAGAGCTCGCCCTCGATGGACTCTTTGGGTGGACGTGCTACCTGCTGCTGGCGCTCCTGGCCGCGGGCCTCATCGCCCGAGTCTGGAGCCGCGCCGCCGATACCCGGGCTCTGCTGGTGCCGGCGCTTAGCGTAGCGCCGTACGTGCTGGTCATTTTCTGGCTGGCCGGGGACCTGGGCGCCGCCGAACGTCACCCGCTCGCCGCCACGATTCTGGCGGTCCTCTACCTGTGCCTGTTGAGCGTGCGCGTGCAGGGCGCCGCGTTCGGCCCGTTGCGTACCGCGCCGGTGCTCGTTGCTCTGGCGCTGATCGTGACGGCGCCCTGGACGCTGCAGTCCCTGAATCTTGATACCCGCCTGTGGATCGGCGCCGACGCGGCGACGCAGCAAGCCGAAGACCCCGGAGTTGCCGAGGAGCTGCTTTACGATCAGCCAGCCAGAATCGCCGCGGCAGTGGAGGGCGTGCAACCAGGCCCCCCCCACCTGCCAGGGGTCTACTTCGTCGGCTTCGCCGGCGATGGCGACCAGGCGGTTTTCCGGCGCGAGGCGCTGTTCGCAGCCCAGGCGTTTGGCGCGCGCTTCGACTCCGCATCGCGCTCGGTGCTGCTCATCAACGACGTCGAGGATCGCGATACCTACCCGCTGGCGAGCGTCGCGGGCCTGGCGCAGACACTGAAACTGCTCACCTCGCGCATGAACGCGGATGATGATGTGCTGGTGCTGTTTCTCACCTCGCATGGCTCGGAGGAAGGTCTGGAAGTGCAGAACGGCAGTCTGCCGCTGGCGCAGCTCTCGCCCGTCGACCTGCACCAGGCGCTGGACGCATCCGGCATCCGCTGGCGCATTGTGGTGGTGTCGGCGTGCTATGCCGGGGTGTTTCTCGATGAGCTGAAATCCGACAGCACCGCGGTCATAACCGCCGCCGACGCCGCACACAGTTCCTTCGGCTGCGACGCCGACCGCGATCTCACCTGGTTCGGCGAGGCATTCCTGAAGGATGCCTTGCCGGCGAGCGGCTCGCTGGAGGAAGCGTTTCACAAGGCCGCAGCGCTCATCACGAGCCGCGAGGACGCCGAACACCAGATTCACTCGAACCCGCAGCTTTTCATCGGCCCGCTGATGCGCGCGAAGCTCGCGGCGCTGCAGTCACCGAAGTCGGGCCGCGCGCGCCCTTCCTACACCGTCAGGCGATAACGTATGCGCAAGACATCCCCCCAAGCGGCTCGCCGATCAGGCTCAGGCACCGCAGCCGCAGCCGCGCCGCGGGCCATGCCGCTGTCGGTTGTGATCCTCGCCGCCGGCGAGGGCAAGCGCATGAAGTCCGCGCTGCCGAAAGTGCTGCAGCCACTCGCCGGCCGGCCGCTCCTCAAACACGTCATCGATACCGCGCGCGAACTGCACCCCACCGCCGTGCATGTGGTCTACGGCCACGGCGGGGAACAGGTGCGCGGCGCCCTGAACGATGCAGGCGTTTCCTGGATCCGGCAGCAGCCGCGGCTGGGTACCGGGCATGCCGTTCTGCAGGCGATGCCGCAGATCGCGGATGACCAGCTCGTGCTCGTGCTGTACGGCGACGTGCCCCTCATCAGCCGCGCGACCCTGACGCAGCTCATCGCGCTCGCAGGCCCACGCAGCCTGGGACTCCTGAGCATGCGCACCGACACCGCAGGCGGCTACGGGCGCGTGGTGCGCGGCGCCAATGGCAGGGTACTGCGTGTTGTCGAGCACCAGGACGCGAATGCGCGCGAGCTCAAGCTCACCGAGTGCAACACCGGGGTGCTCGCAGCTCCCGCCGCGCTGCTGCGCCGCTGGCTCAAGCGCCTCGGCAACGCCAACTCGCAACGCGAGTATTACCTGACGGATGTCATCGCGATGGCCGTGAAGGACAAGATCGCAGTCCGGCCGCTCGTGGCTCCTACGCTCACCGAAGTGCTGGGCGTCAACGACAAGGCGCAGCTCGCGTACCTGGAATCCGCCTGGCGGCAGCAGACGGCGCACGCCCTGATGCTCGCCGGCGTCACGGTGGCCGATCCGGCGCGTCTGGACGTGCGCGGTCCTCTCACCCATGGCGCGGATGTGTTCCTGGACGTGAACGTCGTCATCGAGGGGCGCGTGGTGCTGGGCGACGGCGTGCACATCGGGCCGGGCTGCGTCATACGCGACAGTGAGATTGGCGCCGGAACGGAGGTGTTCGCGTACTGCGTCATCGACCGTGCGCTGATCGGACCCGATTGCAACATTGGGCCGTTCGCGCGCTTCCGGCCGAGCTCGATGCTGGCGCGCGGCGTGCACATTGGCAACTTCGTCGAGGTGAAGAACTCGCAATTAGGTGATGGCTCCAAGGCCAACCATCTCGCCTATGTCGGTGACAGTGAGCTCGGCAAGCGCGTCAACATCGGCGCCGGCACCATCATCGCCAACTACGATGGCGCGAACAAACACCGCACCGTGATCGGCGACGATGTCCATACCGGTTCCAACAGCGTGCTGGTGGCGCCCCTGACGGTCGGCGCGGGCGCCACCATTGCCGCCGGCTCCACCGTGATCGACGCTGTGCCGGCCGGCAAGCTCACCGTCGCCCGGGCGCGCCAGCAGGTCATCGAGGGCTGGCAACGACCCGTAAAGGCCCGCAAGCCGTGACAGCGGACCTGCATCACGCCTTATGTCAGCGCCGGGCCGTTGCGGGCCGGATTCAGGCACACTTAGCGGCCACCGGAGGCAAGCAGCCATGTGCGGAATAGTCGGAGCGGTAGCCGGGCGGGACATTGTGCCCGTCCTCATGGAAGGTCTGCGGCGGCTGGAATATCGCGGTTACGATTCTGCCGGCATCGCGGTACTCAACGGCTCGAAGCACCTCAAGCGCCTGCGCACGGTCGGCAAGGTGCGCAAGCTCGATGAAGCCCTGGAACACAGCCCGACCGCGGGCAAGATCGGTATTGCCCACACGCGCTGGGCCACCCACGGGGTGCCGAGTGAGCGCAACGCCCATCCGCATATCTCGCACGACGGACTCGCCATCGTGCACAACGGCATTATTGAAAACCACGAGGAACTGCGCGCGGAGCTGGAACGCCTCGGCTACAAGTTTTCCTCCGAGACCGACACTGAGGTGATTGCGCATCGCGTGCACTACCACTTGGGCACGCTCAAGGACCTGTTCAAGGCGGTGCGCGCCACAGTCGCGGAACTCGAGGGCGCCTACGCGCTGGTGGTGGTGAGCGAGGACGACCCGGATCGGCTGATTCTCGCCCGCGAAGGCTGCCCGGTAGTCATAGGCATCGGCGACGACGAGAATTTCGTGGCGTCGGACGTGGCGGCGCTGCTGCCGGTGACCCGTCGCTTCATGTTCCTCGAAGAGGGTGATGTCGCCGAGGTGCGGCGCAAGGCCGTGCGCATCCTCGATCGCGATGGCAATGGCGTGGAGCGGGTGGTGCGCGAGAGCGAGCTGTCGTCGGACGCCGCCGAGAAGGGTCCGTACGCGCACTACATGCTCAAGGAGATCCACGAGCAACCGCGCGCCATCGCCGACACCCTCACGGAGCGGGTCGCCGGCGGGCGTCTGCTGGCGGCGGCTTTCGGCCCGGACGCCAACGACATCTTCCGCCACGCGCAGAACGTGCACATCGTCGCCTGCGGCACGAGCTTCCACGCCGCCTCGGTGGCGCGTTACTTCATTGAGCAGATCGCCAAGGTTCCCTGCGCCGTGGACATTGCGAGCGAGTACCGCTACCGCAGTCCCCTGGTGCCGGCGAACTCGCTGTTCGTCACTATCTCGCAATCCGGGGAAACCGCCGACACCCTGGCGGCGCTGCGGCTGGCGAAGCAGTCCGGCTATCTCGCCACACTCGCGATCTGCAACGTGCCGGAGAGCTCGCTGGTACGCGAATCCGACCTCGTGATGCTGACGCGCGCCGGGCCTGAAATCGGCGTGGCATCCACCAAGGCTTTCACCACCCAGCTGGCGGCGCTCGGCATGCTGGTCGTGGCCCTCGCCAAGCACCACGGCGCCGATGCCGAACGCGAGCGCGGACTCGTAACCCGGCTCATCGAGCTACCCGGGATGGTCGAGAAGACACTGGCACTCGATGGGGTGGTGTCCAGGCTCGCGGAGCGTTTTGCCGACAAGCACCATGCCTTGTTCCTCGGGCGCGGCGCGCTGTATCCGATAGCGCTCGAGGGCGCGCTGAAGCTCAAGGAGATCTCCTACATCCACGCCGAAGGCTACCCGGCGGGGGAGCTCAAACACGGACCGCTGGCGCTGGTGGATGCCGACATGCCGGTGGTAACCGTGGCGCCCAACAACGACCTGCTCGAAAAGCTAAAATCCAACCTCATGGAAGTGCGCGCGCGCGGTGGGGAACTCATCGTGTTCGCGGATCCGGAGTCAGGCATCAAACCGAGCGACGGAGTGACTGTCATCGAGATGCCGCGCAGCGTGACCTACGTGCAGGCGCCGGTGGTGTACACCATCCCGCTGCAGCTCCTGGCCTACCATGTCGCGATCCTCAGGGGCACGGACGTGGATCAGCCGCGCAACCTCGCCAAGAGCGTGACCGTCGAATAGCGCGCGAACGCAGTAGACTAACCGACATGCAAATCCGGCTGCATGTCGAACGCACCATCCAGGCGTCACCGGTCGCGGTGTTTGCCCTGGCGCTGGATCCGGCACGCTTCCCGGCAACCTTCAGCGGCTGCGGACCGATCCCGGCAATCCGCAGCATTACCCTCAACGGCCCCCTCGCCGTGGGCGGTACCCGTGAGCTGGAAAACAGCGACGGCTCGCGCCTCACCGAGCGCATCACGGCGCTCACCGCTGCGTCTCACCACGCGTATGTCCTGTCCGGCATCAGGCCGCCCTTGAGCCTGCTGGCCGTTCGCGGCGAGGCCGACTGGACCTTCACCGCCGTCGGGGAGGGGACCCGGGTGAGCTGGGACTACGTGATTACGCTCACCAGCCCGCTCGCCTGGCCGCTCGCGTGGCCGGTGCTGCGCGGCTGCATGCAGACCGCCATGCGCCGCTGCCTTGATGCCATGGCGCGCGAACTTTCGCGGGGGGCGTAGTGGAGAGGCTCATCCTCCTCGGGCTCGCGCCGGTATTTCTCGCCTGTATTGCGGCGGAGGCCTGGTACTACCGCAAGCGCAGCCCCGATAACTACAGCCTCGTGGATACCCTCGCCAACGCCGGCCTGGCGCTCATGCACCAGGCCTCCGACGCGGTCGCATGGACGTTGCTCATCGGACTTTTTTACCTCGTGTACCAGCACCGGCTGTTCGAGCTGCCGCCGGCCTCGGTGTGGACCGTGCTCGCGCTGGTGATCGGCCAGGACTTTTTCTACTACTGGTTCCACCGCGCGAGCCACCGTATCCGCTGGCTGTGGGCTTCGCACGTGACCCATCATTCCTCCGAGCGGCTGAACCTCTCGACCGCGTTCCGCCAGAGCTTCACCTACCCGATTTCGGGGATGTGGGTGTTCTGGCTGCCGCTCGCCTGGCTGGGCTTCCGCCCCGCCAACATCGTCGCGGTGGTCGCCATCAATCTGGCCTTCCAGTTCTTCGTGCACACCCAGGCGATCGGACGCCTGGGGTGGCTCGAGGCGGTTATTAACACGCCATCCAACCACCGCGTGCATCACGCGCGCAATCCGCGTTACATCGACCGCAATTACGCCGGGGTCCTCATGATCTGGGATCGCCTCTTCGGCACCTTCGTGCCGGAGGACGCGGCGGTGGCGTGCGAGTACGGCATTGTCGGGCAGATCCATAGCTTCAACCCGCTGACGCTCACCTTCCACGAATGGCGCGCCATGTTCGCCGACGCGGCACGCGCCAGCGGCCTGCGACAGCGTCTGCAACAGCTGTGCTGTCCGCCGGAGCGCACGCTGTCGCGCCTGAAACCAACATGACAAAAACCCTGTCTGCCGATGTGCTGGCGGGGTTGTCGATCGCGGGCCTGTTGTTACCCGAGGCGGTGGCCTACTCGGGGGTCGCTAATCTCCCGCCGCAGGCGGGGGTGATTGCGCTGTTTGCGGGCCTGTTGTGCTACGGGCTCATCGGCCGCAGCCGCTTCGCCATCGTCTCGGCGACCTCCTCATCGGCGGCGGTGCTCGCCTCGGCGATGCTGGCCGTGGGCGCTAGCACCGTGGCGGAGCGCGTGGCGCTGGCGGCGGCGCTGGTGATGGGCACGGGCATCGCGTTCGCCCTCGCCGGCTGCCTGCGCCTGGGCGCCATGTCGAACCTCATCGCCCGCCCGGTGCTGCGCGGCTATGCGTTCGGACTCGCGCTGGTGATCGCGGTCAAGCAATGGCCGCACCTGGTGGATATGCACGCGAGCGCCGGTGGATTCTTTGCGCTGATTGGCGAGCTGCTGCGCGGCGTTTCCGCCTGGCAACTGCCGAGCTTAGGTTGCGGGCTCGCCGCGCTCGCGGGACTGTTCCTGCTCGAGCGCATCCCGCGCGTGCCGGGAGCGCTGGTGGTTATCGTGGCCAGCATCGCCGCCTCGGGCCTGCTCGCGGCGCACGGGGTGGTGCTCACCGGGCCCATACACCTGAGCCTCGCGCTGCCACACTTTGCCGCACCCCCGGCGCGCTGGCTGCCGCTCGCGGAATTCTCGCTGGCCTTGATGTTCATTCTGTACGCCGAGTCCTACGGCTCGATCCGTACCTACGCGCTCAAGCACGACGATACGGTCCAGCCCAACCGCGATCTGCTCGCCTTCGGTGCCGCCAACCTCCTCTCGGGGCTATTTCAGGGCACGCCGGTCGGTGCGGGCTACTCCGGCACCTCCGCCAACGAAGCCGCCGGTGCGCAGTCGCGCTTCGCGGGCTTGTTTGCCGCGGCGATCGTGCTGGCGCTGGTACTGATGTTCCTGAAGTGGATCGAGCTCATTCCCGAGCCGGTGCTGGCGGCGATCGTGATCCACGCCGTGAGCAGATCGCTACGCGTCGGTGTGTTTCGCAATTACTTTAAATGGCAGCGCGACCGGCTGGTGGCACTCGCTGCGGTGCTCGCGGTGATCCTGTTTGGCGTGTTGAACGGCCTGCTGGTCGCGATCGTTTTCAGTGTGATCATGCTGCTGAAGGCGCTGGTGAGCCCGCGCATGGCAGT